>NZ_JAIRBR010000022.1:0-132237 GCF_020361265.1 Nocardia sp. JCM 34519.1 | reverse complement strand
CACCACACCGGACAACCAGTCACCCGCTCCCTCATCGCCTTCGACCACTAAACCGGTTCGGACTCACTCGTCTAGCCTTGCAGCTCGTCGACGTGTGTCACATCGACGGCACCAAATTCAGCACCCTCGCAATTGTTAAATACCATTCGGTCGGTATCTAAGGACGTAGCGATCGGTGCTGTACCTGGCTTTCCCTAACGCTTTCCGAATGTGTAGAGTGATGCGCTCACCCAAGACTTGGTTCATTGCCCAGAAGGCCAATTGATGCAATACAGCTACGAGCACCTCAATCCGGATCGCTTCCAAGAGTTGTGCCAAGCCATACTGGTGCGTGAGTACCGGCATGTCCAATGCTTCCCGATAGGCCAACGCGACGGTGGCAGGGATGCTCTTGTAGTCCTCGAGTCCGGTGAACGAGTAGTGTTTCAGATTAAATTCAAACGGGAAAGATTGAAAAACGATGATCCATATACTCACATCAAGAAATGTATAGATAGCGAGAAGTCCAATATTGCACGCCTCGCTTCGGAAGGCTTCGAGCGCTATGTACTGATGACAAACCTTGGAGGCAGCTCCGCTCGGTCAGTGGGGGCGATGGATAGAGCCCAATGCTACCTTAACGAGATTCTGCCAGAGACCATGAACGGTCAAATATGGTGGAGAGCGGATCTCGATGCCAGGCTAAATAATTTATCGGATCTGAAATGGAATTTCGTCGAGATTCTGTCCGGTCGCGATATGTTTCAATACTTGGTCACCGAGTCCAACGCTGATACGGAAAGCCGTCGCTATCAGGCTGTAAAAGGTTACCTCGAAGAGCAACATAAAGATGACAAGGATATAAAATTCAAGCAGGCGGACCTGCAGTCCACTGACTTGATATCTCTATTTATCGATGTCCCTGTAAGACCGCAAGAATCGTCGTCTCATTACGAAGCCTTGGACGAGGTCTCGTTGCAGGAAGAAATTGATAGCCGCTCGTTGGTTAACAGACGGCATTTCTTGGCTGATAGGAACCAAGCCTATGGGGGCGCTGCATTTATCCTGCACACAGCAAAATTCGCCACAATGACTCGAATCGTGGTGGAAGGGGGGGCTGGCCAGGGAAAATCAACCCTTGCGCAATTTATATGCCAGATCCAGCGGATGAGATTGCTTGGTGACGATAAGGGGCTCAGTCGTGTAGACCAGATTTACAGAAGCGCGCCTGCGCGAGTTCCCTTCAAAGTGGATCTCCGAGATCTTTCGTCTTGGTTTCAACGTCGAGATCCATTCTCGGGGGCACCCTTGCCGGATGATATTGTCCTCAGTTTGGAAACATTCTTAGCGGCTCAAGTGCATCGCCTGTCCGGTGGACGGTCATTCAGCGTAGATGATCTGCATGAGTTCTTTTCCAAGACTCCTTCACTAATCGTTCTTGACGGTCTCGATGAGGTAGCCTCGCATGCGGACCGAAAGATAATAGTAGATGCAGTCGACGCGGCGTCGTCTCGGATAGCCTCCTCGTCGCCCTTGACTCAAATTGTTGTTTCAAGCAGACCAGCAGCGATTGCTAGTACTCCGCGCCTGCAACCCGACCCATGGCGGTATTACACATTATCGTCGATAGATGAATCGCTTGTGCATGACTACGCCAACCGCTGGGCAAAGGCCAAAAAGCTAAGAGCGGATGAAATCTCTGAAATACAGAGAACAATAGCTGCCAAGCTGTCGAGCGCTCATGTTCGAGATCTTGCGCACAACGCTATGCAGCTGACTATTCTGCTTAATCTGGTCCATACCCACGGGCAAGGATTGCCTGATCACCGGACTGAGCTCTACCGAAACTATATTAACATATATTTCAACCGAGAAGCCGCGAAGAATAGAATAGTCCGCGAAAACAGGCAATTGCTGATCGATCTGCACGGATATCTGGGATGGATGATCCATGCATCCGCCGAGTCGGAGAGAAGCGACGGTCGAGTCACCGGTGCAAGGTTGCGTGAGCTAATTGCAACCTTCCTTGATGGGCGAGAGCATAAACGAGACTCGGTAGCTCAACTGCTCGACGGTGTAGTGCACCGAATAGTAATGATCGTCAGCAACGTGCAAGATACATTCGAATTCGAGGTTCAACCCTTGCGCGAATATTTTGCGGGGTACCACCTTTATCACACGTCGCCGTACAGCCCCTCTGGTCGTCCGAAAAGTGGAACCAAGCCAGAGATTTTTCAAGCGGTATCAAGGAATCCGTTCTGGTTTAACGTGACTAGGTTCTATGCGGGGTTCTATTCCGTCGGCGAGATTGCCGGGCTGGCCGATCAGATCGAGGAAAATGTAACCGTTGGCGCAGGTGCTGGAACGTCATTTCCTCGCATGGTCGCGTCGGCACTCATGCAGGATCGTGTATTCGACCAAGCCCCCAGGGTCGCCAGACGTATCACTATTGCCACTGCGGATAATCTAGCCTTGCGGTACGCCACCAATCCACGACGAGGTCTCGGTGGCGTAACTCCCATACCCCGACGTGAAGGGGATCGAGATTATATTGCCAACCTTATTATTAACCGAGCACTGTCCGCCGTAAGCGCGGCTGCGCAAGAGGAGTATTCAGAGCTCCTCGGGTATTTGTCCACAAGCGACGGAACAATTGCCGCCAGTGAATGGTTGAAGGCAAGGCCGGAATTTGACTTGGATAGTTCCTCGGCATTGGCGAAGTGGTTGAAGATTGGCGCGTGTGCGGGTGTGCTCGGAGCGTTGGCTGCCGAGGATGCAGTCACGCTCGCTGAACTCGGTGAGGAATTTAAAAATCTGCTTCTTGCGGGCGGGCATGCGGCCTTACTCGGAAGCTCTGAAGCGCAACTTGATGCCGTGATACGTTTCTCAAACGGACAGCTTCCTGTCTACTGGCGCAAGTCAATTTTAAACCCGGTATTTTCCAGGCTTAATCAGTCTCGTGCCATCATTCGAACGCCCTCCAGGCGGAGATCCTTTGTGCCTGGCGCAAAAGGGGGCGACCTTTCGCAAGGGCTTTGTCCAGAAATTGCTTCGATGGTCGCGCATATATCTGGTTGTTTGCTGCCAGAGTGGTCGGAGCCAGAGCCGGCGGATACAGAGGCGCTTGAGAGTGTCCTAGGTGCTCTGGAATCAACCTTAGGGGAGACATGGCTGTCCTGGGAATTAGCGATAGTTGGCCTTCTCCGAAGAAGACCAAAGAGCATCCCTTTGCGTTCTAGTCAGTATCCGGTCCAATTTTGTTTGGAGGTTAGGAAACATAAGTCTGACGCTGAGTGGTGGAGGCATATGAAGAGCGAGTTGGAAGGGGATCCAGTAAGAATCGCTGGCTGGCTGTATGCATATTTCATGTGTGCTCCTGAATGTGTGATCAGAGAAAGCGTTGATGACGCGCGCGTGATCGAACGGGTTACCGATTCTATCCTTGATAGAATCCTCATTGAAATACAGATGGTTAGTACTTCCCGCTTCAGGGAATTGCCGGTGAGTTTGGCAAATGATCTACTTCGCGCCGACGATTTACGGCTTAAAATTGCTTTTGCTTCACGCACTCGACCGGAGGCGAGGGCTCGGATTGCTATGGCGATAGCGGAGTCGGAAAAGAAACTTGAAGGTGCACTCGCAGATTGGTGCATGCGAATGATTCTTATGGGTGATAGTCGTAAGGTGATGGAATACAATGCAGACTTGATAGAAATTGTTAAGAAAGTCTATCTTGCGGCGCCAAGATCGACAGTGCGTTACTATCCTCCGGGAGAGATCATACTTCCGGGATCGGTTAGGCTCGCTGAGGAAATAATCCAGGTTCCTGACCTTTATCCGCCAGTGCTTGTGGCCGGCGCCGATGTTGTATTGTCTGAGCACTATCAAAGACAGCTGCCTTCCGTATCCTCAATAGCGTCAAATGACGGGTGGGCCGCGAATATATGACTGTCGAACCTGGCTGGATTTTGTGGGCCAGTCCGTGCTACGGGGCATCTAGCATGTGTCTGTGGCGGTAGGATCTGGGTGACCTGAAACTACAGGTTAGGATCGGGAGTCGTTGTTGTGCAAGCTATTTCGGTTGCAAATACGCCGCCGAAGCGGCAGGGTTTGGCGAATGCGTGCGCAAACCTACAGGGAGCCGTGTACGTCCCATGACGTGGAACTGGCCCGCAAGGTCTGGGGCGACCTGAGTCCGCCCGGATGTTGTTCTCGGTATTGATCGATAATCCAGGCGACCGATTCTCGGGGCTGGAGTTGGCTCAGTGTCTGAGGAAGCCAAGTTGTCAATCCATTTCGGGCATCCTCAGCGGGGCTGAGCGCGTGTGCACTGCGTATGGTCGCAAGTATCTGTGGTTGCCAGAGCTCCAATCGACAGGGCTGTACGTCTTTTCCATGGACGACGTGCTCGTTACCTTGTCTGCGGAGGTGCGTGGCTGAGTGGATGGCTGCTCATTGGCGGCTTCTGGCAACGATGCACAGCGCTCCGAGTCGATCAAGCGCTCTTGTCGACCTTGCGATTGCGGGTGGCGTAATGCTTGGCGGTGACGGTTTGCCGCGATGATGAACATGGTCGCCTTTGCGGCCGATTACTCCCGATCCGGATCACCGACAACGGTGACTCGACGCTGTCGCAGCTGTGCCGCGCTTGGGCTGCAGTCATAGAAGTGTACTTCTTAGAAGTATAGTTCTAAGCGTGGCTGACTTGGTGAAACCGAATCGAGTGTTCGACCGCGACCGTGAGTGGGACGGGTTGGTGCGGTTTGCCACCTCGTCGAGTCCGGATGTGCGGTTGGGAATCGTCAGTGGACGGCGGCGGCAGGGCAAGACGTTCTTGCTGGATGCGTTGGCAAATGTGGTGGGGGGCTTCTTCTTCACGGCGACCGATGCGACCGAGATCGAGGCGTTGGCGGGGTTCGGTGCCGCGGTGGCCGCGCATGCCGGTGGTGGTCGGTATGCGTTCCGGGATTGGGACGAGGCGTTCGAGCGGTTGTTCGCGGTGGTGGGGGATGGGCTGGTCGTTATCGATGAGTTTCCGTATCTGACCAAAGCGAGTCCTTCGTTGCCTTCGGTACTGCAGCGTGCGCTCGACCCCCGCGGCTATGCGCGGCGGGCGGGTTCGCGGGTGTTGTTGTGCGGGTCGGCGATGTCGGTGATGGGCCGGTTGCTGGCCGGTAGTGCGCCGTTGCGTGGCCGCGCGAGTTTGGAGTTGATTGTCAAGCCACTCGGTTATCGGGAGTCGGCTCGGTTCTGGGGGCTCGCGGATCCACGGTTGGCGGTGTTGGTGCATTCGATCGTGGGTGGGACGCCGGCCTATCGGCGTGAGTTCGTCGCGGGTGATGCGCCGGAGTCCTTGGCGGATTTCGATTCCTGGGTGTTGCGGACGGTGCTCAATCCGCAGGTGCCGCTGTTCCGGGAGGCACGGTATCTGTTGGCGGAGGAGACCGAGATTCGGGATGTGGCTTTGTATCACGCGGTGCTGGGCGCGATCGCGGGCGGGCACACGACGCGGGGTGGTATCGCGAACGCCATCGGACGCAGCTCCACCGATATCGGGCATCCGCTGTCGGTGCTCGAGGATTCGCAGCTGGTGGTTCGGGAAGCGGATCCGTTCAATCGGGCCAAGTCGGTGTATCGGGTGGCCGAGCCGCTGATCGTGTTCTACGAGGCGATCATGCGGCGGGAGTGGACTCGGTTGGAACGTGGGAATACCGAAGCGGCATGGCGCAATTCGCGTGCCACATTTCTGTCACAGGTGGTCGGCCCGCATTTCGAGGGGATCTGTCGGGACTGGGCAATGTCGGTGGGGCCTGAGGTTTTCGGCGATCTGCCCGGGCACGTGGCGGCCGCGACGGTCAGCGATCCGCGTGACAAGCGGCAGATTCAGATCGATGTCGCGGTTTTGGCGCCCGAGGAGACCGGTCAGCCGCGACGCATCTTATCCCTGGGTGAAGTCAAATGGGACCGCACCATGACCATCGGCCATGTGGACCGATTGCGACGTGCTCGAGAATTGTTGGCGGCCAAGGGATATGACACCAGCCAAACCGTGCTGGCCTGTTACAGCGGAGCGGGATTCGATGAGAACCTTGCGGCCGTCGGTGCTGGGCCCGGGCGGCGGTCCAGCGGGCACGACAGCCCCATGCTGGTTGACCTGCACACCGTTTACACCGAGGTGTAGTGGCGATCGCCTCGGTGGGGTTCGCTGTTATCGGGCACTTCGACCACGGGATCGGATCGAGCTTGTTTTCGGGCCGAACGGGTCCAAGCATGATGTTGGTTCTTCAATTGTTTATGAGAGGGATTGATATTTCGATAGCGGCAGAAATTCCCGGGTATAACAGCTCCGGATTCGGACCATGGAATTCCTGTCGGCAACGGTGGGTGAGAGGAAAAACAGCGGGGGAACAATCGGACTACAGCGAGAAACTAGCGGGGTTCGTGATGATCGAGACAGCCCGCTCGAGAGGAACGGGTTGATGTGTCGGGAAGTCGGCGCATCGTTCTCGCAATAGGAGAGTCGAAATGACCGTGAAGAAGCAGAAGTACGACAAGCCCGTGGTGATCGACAGGGGTAATTTCCGCAAAGACACAGGCAATCTCCGGCGCGGCATTCCCGAGCCGATCATCGTGGTTCCGCTCGGCAAGTAATCTTTAGACGCTGGTAGAAAGGAACGACTGATGTCGCTCGGTGGGGGCTTCTTCATCGTCTTGCCCGACGCCGCGGAGGCCCTCACCGTGGCCGAACGGTTGTCCGGGCAGTATCTGCAGCGGGTGGACCATCCGTCTGGTCGCCCGTGGTTGCTGGGCTCTTGGACCGACCAAGAATTGACAGTCGGCAGGTCGGGCACCTGCCTGCTCGCCACAATCGGTGTGGGGCAACAGAATTCGGCTGTTCTGGAGGTTGCGGCCAAACAGGCGTCGACGGTGCATGCGCTCGATGGCTTCGCTGCGTCGCTGATCGGTAGTCACAATTTGATCGCCACCGATGGCAGCCATATTCGGGTGCAGGGTACGGCCTTGGGCATGCGGCGCATGTACGTCGCCCGAATCGACGGAATCCTGGTGGCGAGCGATCGAGCCGACGTGCTGGCGGGTCTAGCCGGCGCGCACCTGGATGACCAGATGCTGGCCTTGCGGCTGTTGGATTTCATCCCATACCCACTCAACGATCGGTCGATGTGGCACGGCGTCGAATTGATCGAGCCGGGAACCTATTCGGCGATTCGCGCGAACGGCCGAACTGCATCCGCACATTCATGGTGGCAGCCGCCGGAGCCGGTGCTGCCACTCGCGGCAGGCGCGGCGCGACTCAGGGATGCGCTCGACGCAGCGGTCAACGCGCGAACCCGCGACAGCGGAATTGTCAGCTGCGACCTGTCCGGCGGATTGGATTCCACACCGGTCTGTTATCTCGCCGCCGCAGGTGCCAAGCGGGTCCTGGCCCGCACCATCGCAAGCCGTGATCCGGCCGACGACGATATGAAGTTCGCGTTGCAGGCCGCAGACGATCTGCCCGAGATAACTCATCTGATCGTGCCCGCCGATGAACTGCCACTGTTCTACTCCGGCGTGCACGACTCCGTTCCACAAGTGGATGAGCCGACGCCGACAGTTCTCGACGCGGCCCGGCAGTTCGCCGGGTACGAGCGGCTGATCGAGGGTGGTGCTGGGATCCACCTGACCGGCATCGGTGGTGATCACCTGCTCACCCCGCCACTCGCACACTGCCGCGACGAACTCGGCCGCCACCCCGTCGTGGCCGTTCGGCACTTGCGGGCGAATCGGGCACAGGAGCGATGGCCACTCCTGCCGGTGCTGTCGACCATCCTGAGGCGCGGGTCGTATGCGGACTGGCTTCGTAACGCGGCAGGACAAGTCCGCCACAGGCAGACACCGCAGACATATCAGCTGCTGGGTTGGGATATGGCACCTCGGGTCCCATCATGGCTCAGTGCCGATGCCGTCGAGATCGCGAGTGAGGCACTGCGGATGGCGGCCGATGCCGCGACACCGCTGTCGGCACGGCGCGGCATCCATTCGGATCTCTTCATTGTCCGGCACGGCACCCGTATCACCCGGATCCTGCACCAGCTGAGTGCAGCGCGGGGCTTGCCGATGGAATCGCCGTATTTCGACGATCGGGTAGTCGAGGCGTGTTTGGCCGTGCGGCCGCTGGAGCGGGCGACGCCATGGGATTTCAAGACCCTCATCAAGGTCGCGATGAAAGATGTCATATCACCTTCGTTGCTCACCCGTCAGACGAAAGGTGCCGGTGCCGCGGACAAAGCCGAGGGATTGCGTCGGTATCAGGCGGATCTCGCCGCGATCTGGCGTGATTCGCACTTGGGTCGCCGTGGGCTGGTTGACATCGATCATCTCGAGGATCTCCTGGGGAAACCGTGGCATTCCAATTTCGCGGACGCGAATTTGGACAACACACTGTCCAACGAATTGTGGCTCGGTTCGCTGTCCGGTCGCTTCGATTTCTGAGGAGGAGTAGGTGACTCGCAGGTTTGCCGCGCACGTCGATGTGGCGAAGACCCGTGACGGTTATGTTTTGCTCGATGGACGGTCCGGCACCTACTGGGAAATCAATGGCACAGGCCGAGTCGTCGTGGAAACATTGCTCGCCGGTGGCGAACTGGACGCGGCAGCCTCGGCCGTGGCCGCGGAGTACGACATCGAACTCGAACAGGCGCGAAGAGATCTGACGGAGTTCGTGGACGAGATCGTGTCGAAAGGGTTGCTGATCCCATGACCTACCAAGGTGTTCTGGAGTTGCCGACCGCACGGGTACGGTGGGTGCACGGAGCGGTCGCACGGTTCATGATCGTGGTCGCGACCGCGCTCACTCACCTGCCGCCGTATCGAATTCGCCAGATACTCATGGTGGTTCGGCGTGGTGCGCACCCTGCCTCGCACGAGTCGGCGGTCGCGGCGCGCAATGCCGTCGTTGCGATCAGCATGCGTTGTGCCGGACGGGACGGTTGTCTCGTGCGATCGCTGTCCACCGTATTGTTGTGCCGGTTCTTCGGTCAGTGGCCGACCTGGTGCATCGGCGTGCAGAACCTGCCACCATTCGGTGCGCACGCCTGGGTGGAGGCCGAGGGAAAGTTGGTCAACGAGTTGGTGCCATACGATTACCTCAGCCGGTTGATCGTGGTTCCACCGATCGAACAGTGAGTGATTCGATGACTCAGCAGAATTCGACAAGAGTGCGCTACCGCGATCTGATCGCACTGCTCCGGAAGCACCGCGGAAAGGTGGTATCCGGAACGCTGTTGATGGTATTGGGTACCGCTGCCGGAATGGTTCAACCGCTATTGACGATGCACATCATTGATGCGGTATCGGCAAGCGACCCGATCGCGGGTACGGTGCTGTTGGTTGTCGCGATATTTATCGCCCAGGCGGTATTCGAGGCGGTCGGCAACTTTCTGATAAGCCGGACCGGTGAAAGTGTTGTCCTCGATCTCAGGACGAGACTGATCGACAGGTTCCTCCATCTGCGGCTGAATATTCTCGATAGATCGCGGGTGGGTGACCTGGTTTCGCGCCTGGGTGCGGATACGACTTTGCTCCGCGAAGATGCGGTGACCAGCTTCGTACAACTGGGTATAGCACTGGTGTCGAGCGTGGCCGCGGTAGCGATCATGATCTATTTGAGCCCGCTCATGACACTCGTCGTCCTGCTCACGGTGCTGTGCGCGGGTGTGCTCGTCGCGGGGGCGCTCGCCGGGATTCGACTGGCGACCGAGGGCGCACAGGCCAGTGTCGGTGCGCTGACCGCGGATACCGAACGCGCGCTGAGCGCACTTCGTACCGTGCGCGCCAGCCTGGCCGAGGAGCAGGAGCGGACCAGGCTCGTCGGTCGAGCCCGCGCGGCGTACCAGAATGGGGTGCGGGCGGCGCGGCTCGACGCCGCGATCAGACCCGCCACGATGCTGGCCGCCCACGGAGCATTTCTGGTCGTCCTTCTCGTCGGCGGGATCATGGTGGCCAGTGATCGACTGCAAGTGGGTCAGCTGGTCGCATTCCTGCTGTATTTCATGCAGTTGGCCACCCCGATCGTGAGTGCGATCGGACTGCTCGGGGCAATGCAGAAGGGTATGGCGGCTTTCCAGCGGGTCGCGGAAGTGTTCGGCATGGACATCGAGACCGGGGACGAATCCGGTTCGAGCGCAACGGCGCCCATATCCGCGCGCAATACGAGCGGGCCGATCCTGTCGGTCGACGGTGTGGACTTCGCCTATGGCGATCGGTCGATCCTGTCCGAGGTTTCGTTCGAGATTCCACGCGGCAGCCTGGTCGCTCTCGTGGGCAAATCGGGTAGCGGCAAGTCCACGCTCTTGGCGTTGATCGAGCGCTTCTACGAACCGGATCGGGGCTCGATCAGGCTGGACGGCGTGCCCATTGATCGGATCGCCTTGAAGACCTATCGGCGTCGTCTGGCTCTCGTGGAACAGGGCGCCCCGGTAATGTACGGCACGCTACGCGACAACCTCATGTACGCGGCGCCCGAAGCGAGCGAGCAGGAAGTCGCTCGCGTCATCGAACTCGCCGGGCTCGAAGAGGTGGTGCACCGGCTGGAGCAAGGGCTGGACACCGAGGTCGGCGAACACGGACATGCGCTCTCCGGTGGTGAACGGCAGCGTCTCGCGATCGCGCGAGCACTGCTGAGCGGTCCGGAGTTGCTATTGCTCGACGAGCCGACGTCGAATCTCGATCCGCTCAGCGAGGCGGCGATCTCCCGCACAATGCGGTCGCTACATCATGAGTGCACGATACTTGTTGCGGCACATAGGTTTTCGACGGTACGGGATGCCGATCGAGTGATCGTACTCAACAATGGCCGGGTCGAGGATATCGGCACCCACGACGACCTGCTCGAGTCGAACTCCTACTACCGGGAGTTGGCCGCCCAATCCGGTCTGTCATTGGCGGCGAGCCCCGAGGGATAGTCGGATCATCGAGCCGATGGCTCGCCCGCGCAATATCGCTTCACCGAGCCGACGGATCTCTTGATCGGGCTCGATACCGAGTTCGGTGGCCAGCAACTCGTTGACCTGCCGGTAGACTTCCAGAGCTGCGGCCCGTCTACCGGTCCGGTCGAGTGCGATCATGAGCTGACCGTAAAAGCGCTCATGCAAGGGATTTCGGGCGATGTGTTGGCGGAGTTCCACCGCCGCCGCACTGTGTCTGCCCAGCGTGAGGTAGGCATCAATCAGCTTTTCCACCGCCATGATGCGCAGTTCCGCGAGCCGGTGCGCCTCGGTCGACTGCAGGGTGTCCGAC
Source organism: Nocardia sp. JCM 34519.1 (assembly GCF_020361265.1). NCBI lineage: Bacteria > Bacillati > Actinomycetota > Actinomycetes > Mycobacteriales > Nocardiaceae > Nocardia > Nocardia sp. JCM 34519.1. The sequence continues at coordinate 120,960 of NZ_JAIRBR010000022.1, read as the reverse complement.
TCGATATCCATGAGGGCCGTGCCTCGCCACAGCGCAAGCGCGTCCTGCAGGTGGTCGGCGTGTGCGGCGATATCGCCTCGGCTCAGTGCTAGCTCGGCGTCGAGCAGCGCGGCGTCGAATGTGGCTGTGTCCAGCTCGTTCTCGGCGACCGTCATACGGTATCCGGGAGCTACAGTTTCGATCCGGTCCGGTGGTTCTCCGAATTTTGCCAAGGCTTTTCGAATCCGCATGATGTATCCCTGAAGAACCACACGGCTTCTCGCCGGTGGCTGATCGGACCACACTGCGTCGGTCAATTCGCTGACGGAGACTGTTCGATTCGGCTGGCACAGTAACGCCGCCAGGACGATACGTTGTTTCGCCGCGGGAATTCGGATGGTGGTATCACCTGAGGAGATCTCCAATGGGCCCAGGATTCGGAAGCGCATCGTCACCTCGCCTGCTCGACGTGGTGTGGATGAGTTCCCCTGCGGCACTGTGCGATCGATCTAACCATGACCACTCCTCCCGTTCCCCAGCGGACCGTTGACCCGTACCCGGAACCAGCGGGCGGACTTGCGCGTCCTTGACAGTTGGCACGCGCCTTCACGATCCGTTCTTTCCCTCCAAATCAATGACGCAACTGATGCTCCGCCGGTTCCATCGATCCAAGGCCCGGAAAGCTCGGTGGCTTCCGGTAGCCCCAGAGAGGTGACTACAGAATTCGCGGGTGGGGGATCGGGTGCGGCGCGGTGGACTCCCGGTACCGCGAACCGAATGACGTTGGCGTGGGGCGACTTTGGCGGTGGGCCGGGTCGGCGTTCAGCTAGCTTGCTAGTACATGACGAAACGATTGACATATACCCACGTGCATGACAGGGTAGGCGCTATATACATAAGTACACGAGTTGGATCTACACATGTACTGGCGCGCAGGGGTGTCAGTACATGCCGATTGTCCGGGTGCTTCGGTCAGCGATGCTCGAAGCCCCGGCATTCGGGGACATGCTGGGCGTCAACGGGATTCGGATGAATCGACCTACCCCTGGGGTCAGCCACCAGTGTGTGCCCATGGAATACCGATAGAACTCGAGGGTGGGCACGATGGCCAGGACTGGTGCTGTCGGATACCTGCGGCGCGATATCGCGGGTACGCGACAGCAGTGGGACGAAACTCAAATCCGCAGTCTGGCAAACCGGTTGGGATTCGATCTGCGGAAGACGATCACGTTCTGCGCCCGCACCGAACGTCCCGTCGAACGGCTGAGCGCCGCACTGGGCGCCCTCGGCGTCGACACCTTGTTCGTGCCGAGCCTCGCCCATTTCGACGGCGGCGAGATACCGGCGACGCTGCGGGCCGTCACCGTGATCACGGTTTCGGATAAAGCCGCATGAGCATCGATCAGCGATTCAGCCTGCTGGACGTCATCGCCGCGTACGGACCCGACGCCGTGATCGCCCGCATCGCAACATTGCATGCGACAGGTTGCCACCGAGCCGCGCAGGTGATCGAACGAGAGTTGAACCAGCTCAACGTTTTACGGTCGGAACGCAATGGCGGTCCCCGCATGCCGGCCGAGGTTGACGCGCCTCGTTTCGGCGGGCTAGCCTGAACCCCATTTCCAACGCCGTCGAATTTCGTATTCTCTTTGCCTGGACGGCGATGCGCCAGAAAGGTGGGGAAAGCCATGGCGCGTAAGGCGAGGGAATCAGGGGGCATGAGGGCCGAACGTGAGCTACGTCGCCGGTGCCGAGACCTGCTCAACGAGTTGGGGATCCGGCCACCGCTGGATGTGGTGACCCTGTGTCGGCGGCTGGGTGAGCGGCGGGGCAGGCCGATCGTGCTGCTGGCTCATCCCATCGAGGTTTCCGGTCCGTTCGGGGCGTGGATCGCGACCGCCGAGGCGGATTACATTCTGTACCAACAGGAAACGACGAAGGCCCACCAAGATCATATAATCCTGCACGAGCTGGGACATATCATCGCCGGTCACGGCGGTGACGAGCAGGACGATGCGTTGATGAGCCAATTGTTTCCGCCCGAGGCCGGCTGGAACCCCGACGCGGTGCGTCGCGCCCTGCGCCGCACGTCATATGACACGGCCGAGGAACGCGAAGCCGAGACGGTCGCCACGATCATCCTGGAGTGGGCGTCGGTGTTGGATCTGGTCGCGCCGCCGCCCGCATCGGATGAATCCGTCCGGCGGTTCGAGTCCGCACTGGATGACAGGCTGGGTTGGTTGTGATCTCGGTTCGGCTGGTGGAGTGGGTGGAGGCCGCCGCCCTGGTGTGGATGCTGTCCCTGGTGACGCGCAGGCCGGGCGATATCCGGCTGCGCTGGATCACCGCGATGGTCGCGTGCTGGAGCATCAACATTCCCTGCATAGTGCAGGCCGGCACCGGCCAGGATTTTCTGGGCCTCGATCCCATGTGGTGGCAATTGATCGGCCAGGTATCGGTGCTGACCGGTGCGTACTGCATGGTGTGTTTCTTCCTGTTCACCCTGCTCGATCAGCGGCGCGCGGCCGCTCGCGCCAAGTGGAATGCCTTGGTCCTGATCACCGTATTGATCGTGATGATCGTGGCGACCGCGACCATGCCGACGGATATGCGGCTCATCGCCGCGAAGAATGCGATGAACCCGCAACCGGCCGCCCGCGGTGTTATCGCCATCGCGGTGTTCTACACGGCCGCGAACGCGTACATGCTCTCCGCCATGGCGACCGCCGCGGTGTCGACCGGTCGGGCCGCCCGCCATGCGGTCGGTTGGTTCCGGCGCGCGCTGTTGATCACCACGGCGGGGTCGGCGACGCTGGTGCCGGTCTGTGTCATCTTCATGTTGGACGGGGCCTTTCTCTTCGCCGACGCCAACCTGCCCACCCCGATCCACCTGACCGCGCTGGTGCTGCTGCTGCCCGGTTGCGCATTGTTCCTCATCGGGATCGCGCTGCCCGCCGCGATCACCAGGGTTGCGGCAGTGCGTATTTGGTGGCACCACCTGCGTGCGTACCACGCACTGGGTCCGCTGTGGACCGTGCTCCATGCGGAGTTCCCGGAGGATGCGTTGGTCCGCGCGCCGGTGAATCCGTGGCTGGATCGGGTACGGCTCACCGGTGTGCACCGCCGCTTCTATCGGCGGGTCATCGAATGCCGGGACGGTCTACTGCGAATCAGCCCCTATATCACCAAGATTCGGCAGGACGGACCTGCGACCGCACGGCTGGCCGATCAACTCGCCGCCGCGGTCGGCCTTCGGGCCGCCGGTGTATTCCCGGGCGAATCCGTCGCATTGATCGCGCCGCCGTCCGGCCCCGGGCTGGATGCCGACGTCGACGAACTTCTCACCCTTTCGCGCGCCCTGCGCACGAACGCGAACAACTAGGAATTCAGTGACTCGAGCGTTGATAATCGGTGGCGGCATCGCGGGTACCGGCACCGCGATGGCCTTGCAGCAGGCGGGCATCGATTCCGTTGTGTACGAAGCGTATCCGCGCGGAGCCGACGACGTCGGCTCGTTTCTCACGGTTTTCGCCAACGGTATGGACGCGCTGCGCGCAATCGACGCACATCGACCGGTGCTCGAAAATTCTTTTCCCGCAGAGCAAACCGATGCATTCGACAGCGCTGGTCGCCCGGCGGGGCAAGGCAGCCTCGGCGGTCGGCGCGGCATCGGTCCCCGCACGCTGACCCGTGCGCAGCTGTACCGGGTGCTGCGGGATGAGGGGACGCGGCGTGGCCTGCGCATCGAATACGGCAAACGGTTGATCGGTGCCGAGAATGCGCCGGGCGGCGGTGTCATCGCCCATTTCGAGGACGGCAGCCAGGCGGAGGGGGATCTGCTGATCGGCGCGGACGGTGTGCATTCGACCGTCCGCCGCATCATAGATCCCGCCGCATCCGAGGCCTGCTACGGCGGGACAATCGTGATCTCCGGATACGCCGAGAATGCGCCGGTCCCACCCGCGCCGCAGACCTACCGCGTGACCTACGGCAGTCGAATTATGTTCGCCTACACCACCACTCCCGACGGAGAAACCTGGTGGTTCACCAACGTCCCCGAATCACGCACGGACAACCTGGAATTCGACAACGCCGAGCGCTGGAAGAACCGGGTGGCCGATCTCCTGTCCGGCGACAACACCCCGGTTATCGACCTCATCCGATCCACCGAACGGATATTCGCGGTGCCCGCGTACCACCTGCCCGCGCTCCCCGTTTGGTACACGCCGACCATGGTCCTGGTCGGCGATTCGGCGCATGCGGCGAAACCTCAAGCGGGCCATGGTGCTTCGATGGCGTTGGAGGACAGCGTCACCTTGGCGAAATGCCTGCGCGATGTCGCAACCATCGAGGATGCGTTCGCCACCTACGATCGACTACGTCGTGCGCGGGTGGCTCGCGTATCGGCCACCAGCGCACGCATGAGCAAATTCGCCACGCCCGCAGGCGCTCTTACCCGCATCTTCCGGGATGTGGTGATCCTGCGGCTGGCCAAGCCCCGCAACCGCAACGCCGACGGCTGGTTGATCGACCATCACATCGACTGGAGCGCCCCCATCACCGATGGTCATCCGGTGTGACGGAGGATTCGACGGGCGGCAGATTCTCGATCTCGCGCGCCCGGTCGATGATCGCGGCGATATTCGCGAGCGTTCGTGGCGTGAGCCCCGAGGCGCGCAGTGCGAGGTTGCGCACGTCGGTGTCCTTCATGGCTTGTAGCAGGCGCAATTGGGATTCGATCGACTCGTCGGCGCCGTTGTCGATCAGATACGAGGCCGGGACACCGAAGAATTGGGCGATCGCCTGCAGATGCTGCACCGTCGGGTTGGATTTCACTCCCGACCGCAGCTGCCACATATAGGCGGCGCTGATCGACGTCCCGGTCGAGCGGGTAATCGCCTCCGCGGCAGCAGCATTGGACAACGGCGGTTCGGAAGGTCTACGCATGACCTCGAACAACCGATTTATCTTCGCGGCCAACTCGGTTCGGGCCCGGTCCGGGCTCTCCGAAGCTGCCTGTTCGCTGTCCACGGTTCTCCGTACTACACGGCGGCAGTTTGCTACAACAGTACATCACTTGGCGGCCGGCGCACGCCACGGTTTACGGCCGGTCGAACCCGGCCTCGGCGGCGACCTTTGCGCGCGTGCGCGAATTGCGGACGGCCCGTTGACTACTCACCTCCAGCAGGACGAATACCACCACATATTGCAGACCGCTGACGAGGGGCACCTGATCGATCGGAAGGGTGTAGGCGAGCACCACCCGCACCACCGCGTCCGCGAGGAGACCGATCCCCCAGATGGCCGTGGCGAGCATCATCGCCCGGCGGAAGGTGGGCGAGCGCAACCAACTGAGCTCGATTCGCTCGTGGATCGCGCCCGTCGTCATCGTGCGCGACAACTGGAAGTAGAAGGGCGTGCGCAACATTGTCGCGCATATCCACAGACCGACCGCGCCGGTGATCCAACCGTCCTTGGCCAGTGCGAAGCGGGGGCTGCCGGTGACGAACGACATCGCGACGCTCAACGCCAGGATGCTCATGGTGAAGATCGCCATCGTGTCGACGCGTCGCTGGGTGGCGACGGTCCATCCGGTGCGGATGGCGGGCGGGATGACACCGAGCGTCACGGCCAACCACGGGTCGACACCCGCCGCGCGCAGTGCGTAGTAGAGCGCGATCGGCGCGACCACATTGATCGCGATCTTCTCGAGCACGGCGCCGCGGGTATCCGGCGGCTTCGTCGTCGATCGCCGGTCCGTCGCGGATATCGGTGCGTTCATCGGATTCCCTTTCGAATCGTGACGAAAAATGTTTCGTACGAATGAAATTAGGAGTCGGAAACGCTCGGCGGCATGACCTTGGCTCCCCGATCGGGGTGGGGCTGGCACTACCGTCGGCGGTAGGGCTCGGTGGTGGAAGCGCTTACGGGTTCAGCTCGCCGATTGTCGAATTGATCCCGGCGGCAATGACTTCCGCGTGCGGCGAGCGCATGATGCCGTAGTGGTCGGTGTCCAGGCACTGCCATGCGCTCGGCTCCGGCAGATGCGCGTGCCAGGTGGCCTGCCACACCTGCGGCGTCGCGGTCGGCGTCAGCTCCGGGACCGGCCGGTCGGCCACCCAGAGCCTGCTGGGTGTCTGCGTCAGCCGGGGCAGCCGGTGATAGCTCATGCTCCGCAGGTTGGTGCGGCAGCATCGGGCCAATTGTTCCGCATACTGTTGGGTGCCGGGCCCTTCGGCGCTATCGAGCTCGTGCGCGATGATCGCCGCCAGCTTCGCCTCGTCGTAGTGCCGGAACAAGACGCCCGACGCGGGCGGCGGGGGATCGATGAGATGCAGTGCGCGCACGGGCGCTCCGGCCGCCTCCGATTCGGCGGCCATGCCGATGGCCACCCAGGCGCCGAACGACCAGCCCGCCAACTGCCAGCGCCATTCGTCGTTCGGGAACCGCGTCAGCAGCGCGCTGTGATAGTTGGCCGCCCGCTCCGCCAGCGTCCACTGCGGCGAAACGTCTTGCCGCAGTGCGGGATCGGCGATGAGACAGACGGTGAGCGCCGGATCGAGCGCGGCGGCGAGCGCGCGGTAGACCCTGACATCGCCGCCGATCGGATGGATCAAACACAGCACATCCCGGCCGGTGCCGGGCTGCCACAGCTCCAGCGGAAATGGTTGACGCACTGACTCTTTCACGTATTCGAAAGTGTAGTCCGCCGAACCGAATCCGGCATGTGGGAAATTTCGGACCGGATAACCACCGGTGGCTCAGCGCGATCCGGCCGCGGCGGCCGCGATCTTGTGATCGGTCATGAGGGAGCCCGCACCGGCTACGCCGACCGCGCCGATGGTCGCGCCGTCCGATCGAATCAGCACGCCACCCGGCTCGGGCATCGGGGTATACGGATCGGTGGGCCACGGGGCGTCCGACAACAGGTGGCCGAGTAGTTGTCCCGGCCGCAGGGCGGTGGCGAATTGGACGGTGTCGTATCCGAGCATGACCGCGGCGGTGGCTTTGCGCGGCGCGGAGTCGACGGTGCCGAGATGGGCATCGTCCATTCTGGCGAAGGCGACGAGGTTGGCCGAGGCGTCGACGACGGCGACGGTGATCCGTGCGCCGCGCTCGGCCGCCGCCTGCTTGGCCGCCGTGATCACCCGGTCGGCCTGTTCGAGCGAGATACTCATCGGCACGTCCTCTCGGTCGGAAATCACTTGTGTGCCTGGCGGGGGGTGGGTGAGGCTGCGGGGGTGAAGATGCACGCCGACCAATTGACAGTAACCCCGGCGACGGTGCGGGCGCTGGTCGACGAGCAGTTCCCGGCCTGGCGCGGGCTCCCGATCCGGGCGGTCGGGGGGACGGGGACGGTGCATGCGATCTTCCGGATCGGCGATCATTTGGCGGCCCGGTTGCCGCTGGCGCTCCGCCCGGTCGAGGCGGCGCGGCAGGCGTTGCTCCGCGAGGCGGATGCGGCGCGGAAGCTGCTGGGCCGCACGCCTTTCTCGACACCGGAGCCGATCGCGCTCGGTGCGCCCGACGCCGGTTATCCGATGCCGTGGTCGGTGCAGACATGGGTGAGCGGAACCGTTGCCGCCGTGGACGATCCGGGCGATTCGGTGGGATTCGCACTGGATCTGGCCGAGTTCATCCGCGCGGTGCGTGAGATCGGCACGGACGGACGCGAATTCGGCGGCGGCGGACGCGGCGGCGAGCTGCACGCGCACGACGAGTGGATGCGAACCTGTTTCGAGCGCAGCGCGGGCATGCTGAATGTCGCGGCGCTGCGGGCGATCTGGGCGCGGATGCGGGAGCTGCCGCGCGGGGCTGCCCCGGACGTGCTGAACCACGGCGATCTGATCCCTGGCAATGTGCTGGTGTCCGGCGGCCGGTTGGCCGGGGTGATCGACGTCGGCGAGCTGGGTCCCGCGGATCCGGCGCTGGACCTGGTTGCGGCGTGGCATCTGCTGGATGCGGTGCCGCGCAGCGTCTTTCGCGCGCATCTCGGATGTTCCGAACTCGAGTGGGAGCGCGGCAGGGCCTGGGCGTTCGAACAGGCGATGGGACTGGTCTGGTACTACGCCGAGAGCAATCCGGCGCTGAGCCGGATCGGCCGGCGCACGCTCGAACGGATCACCGAATGCTGAGGATCCAGCGGCCCTTGCCGGTCGATTTCGCCTCGTAGAGGCCCGTATCGGCGGCGTCGAGCAGTGATTCGGCATGTGCGCCCGCGACCGGGGTGAGCACCGCGCCGATGCTCGCGGACAGGCGCAGTGGATGATCCGCGACGACTATCGGTTCGGCCAGCGCCGTCAGCAGCAGGTTCGCGATCGTGCGGATGCGGGCGTCGTCGGCGGGCGGCGGGATCAGGGCGACGAATTCGTCGCCGCCGATGCGGGCGATCATGCAGTCCTCGCCCCGCACACTGTCGCGCAGCCGGTCCGCGACCACGGCGAGCACCTGATCGCCGGTGCCGTGGCCGTACCGGTCGTTGACGTCCTTGAAGTGATCGAGGTCGGCGAAGCAGAGGCCGATATCGTCCTCGCCCGCCGCCGCGATCGCCGCATCGATGCGTTCGAGCAGATGCCGCCGATTCGGCAGTCCGGTCAGCGGATCGTGGCGCGCCTGATGATGTAACTCGCCGATCAGCTGGGCGAGAACGCGATTGGCCTCCAGCAACATGCCGACCAGCAGCGGCGCGGACGGACCTGTCGGAACCGGCACGCCGCCGGTGGTTGTCGACCTCTGCTGCCGCTCGGATACCGGTGCAGCAGGTACGAACTCGTTCACCGCGGCCCCCATCATCGTCGTCACCGCCGGGCGATGCACGCCGGCGATGCCATACCCTGTACAGCCCGTGATCCTGAAAAACTACCGCACGGAATGGCTTTCAGGAATGGCTGGAAGATCGCCGACGCGACGCGATTCGGTAAACGGTTGGGTTGCCGAAGGTTTCAGCTGCCGGGAAAACCGGGCGGCAGGGGTTTGAAATCGGCCATGAAGCGCGGACCCGGCGAGAGACCGCGCAGGATCGCGGAGGTCCAGGCCACCGCCGGAGTCCAGCCGACACCCGCGTTGACGACGTGTTCGGGCAGCGGGACGGTGTAGAAGCGCAGGTCGGCGCCGCGCTCCCAGTAGGAGTGGACAACGGGTAGCACGACGGAGGGCGGGATGAGTTCGTCCCACATGCCGTGCCACCACAGGACAGGGCTGTCGGGGACGTATTTGCCGAGGCTGTTGTCCTGCAACACCTTCAGGATGTCCGGTTGGGTCTCCAGCGACTTCCCCGGCTGATAGTAGGCGCTGACGGGCCGGTAGAAACCGGTGGCCGCGGCGGTGAACACGCAGCGGTTGTGCACATCGGCGACGAGTTGCTGTCCGTCCGGGGTGAGCAGGTCGTCGACCTTGAAGGCGTCCGGATATTCCTTGGCGAAGGAGGCGAGGCCGAGCCACATGGTGAAGCTGCTCAGCCCGGTGACTCCCGGCTGCGGCTTGGTCGCGTAGTCGGCCAGCATCCGCAGGTCGCCGGGGGTGCCACCGATCGAGGTGCCGAGCAGGCGGACGTCGGGCGCGTAGGTCTTGCGCAGTTCGGCCGCGCGGATCGAGCCGGAGCCGCCGCCGGAGTACCCGTAGAGCGCGATTCCGGAATCGGTGAGGCCGAGTGCCGCATCGTTTTTCGCGGCGCGCAGGCTATCGAGGACCATCTTGCCCTCGTCGTAGGTGTTGAAAGTGTTGAATTTGCCGTCGAAGTCGGGGATGTTGATGGCGAATCCCTGTGCCAGCCAGCCGACTACGAGCGTCGACTCCTTCATCGTGCCGACCTGCAGCGTGTAGGACGGATTGCAGGACGAGTCGCTGGAATCGATGGCCTCCTGGAACGACACCAGCGGGCGCGGGCTGCCCTGCCACGGAATTCCGGGAACGATGACGGTCGTCGCGGTGACGATCGGATTGTCGTAGATATCGTTGGTGCGATACAGCAATTGCTTGGTGTACACCGGGAACGGAATGCCGAGCACTCGGGTCTGCACCTCGCGGGTGCGCACGATCTGCCCGGGCGCGTACGAGGCGAGGTCGGCCGGATCGTCGTACCAGGGGTCCTTGTCCGGCGTCGGGATCGGCAGCATGTTGTACAGCTGCGGTTCGCTCGGCAGGTCCGGTAGTTGATTCTGGTCGGGCGGGAAATTCTGGGGGAAGGCCGAGGCGACACCCGCACCGGATGTCGTAAGGCAGGCTGCCGAGCACAGCACCAACAGCCGATACAGCGTCTTCTTCATCGAAGCGTCCTTCATCAGGTCGGCCGCCGCATCACGGCCGTTGTACAGATCCATCACACGCGATTGTTTCTCCGGTGCATACCGTCAAATCAGCAAAGCTGACGGTGCGGATTTGGCAAGATGCACAACTTGCTCAGGTCGCTGAGCTGCGGATTAGCCGCGATATGCCCGGCTTTTTTGTGAAATACGTCGTTGTCAGCGAATGAGGCCGGTGCGTTTGACCGTGCTGAGGATGGGATGGGTCTCCACCGCGCTGTCGCCGGTCAGCGGGCCGAGGGTCGCGGTGAGGAATTCGTAGAGTCCGGTGCGGTCGGCCGCCGCGACGGCGATGAACAGATTCGAGGTTCCGGTGGTCGCGGCCGCGAAGCGGACCTGCGGGTGGGCGCTGAGCGTACTGCCGGTCCGCTCGAGTTCGGCGGGCGGCACCGTCAGCCAGAGCAGCGCGTCGGTCTTGATGCCGAGCAGCGCGAGGTCCAATTCCGTTGCCAGACGGATCATCTGGCCGTCCAGAATGGCGGCGATGCGGCGGCGGGCAGTGGTCGCGCCGATTCCGGCCCGCGCGGCGATGGCGCCGTAGCTCGCGCGCGCGTCGGCGGTGAGCGCCTCGATGAGCGCCGCGTCGACCGGTTGCGGCGCAGCGGGTTTCGCCGGTTCGGTGGGTGGGCGGAGCTGGGCCAGCTCGGTCTCGGTGAGCAGGCCGCCGGTCCAGGCGAAGGCGGTGGGGAAGACCCGGATGAGCTGCTGGGTGCTCCAGGAGGTGACTGCGGCGGTGGCCGGAAGGTCGCGCAGCAGTAGCCCGTTGCGCGACGCGGCGTTGGCCAGGAACAGCACGACGCTGATTTCCTCACCGCCGCCGAGGATTTCGACCCATACGGTATCCGGCCGGTGCGCGAGCGTGCGGGCGACGGCGCCGATGGTGCTCGGGCGGCAGCGGATTCGCAGCGCGACGGGGGTGAGCTCGGGAAAATACAGCGGGTTGCGGACCGCGGTGGCGCGCAGGGTGCCGTCACCGTACAGCGGTGCGGCCCGGCGCAGCACCGTCCGCTCCGAGAGGTCGAGGCAGTCCGCGATGGTGCGCCACGACGCGCGCGGAGCGGCCAGCAGCGCGGCGGCGATGCGCTGCTCGAGCTGGTCGAGGCTTTGTCGCATAATCGCCATTTTCGGCCGTGTGGAGTCCGAAAATCTACAAGCGGCCACGAAACAGATCGTGATTTCGGTGTCGCGTCGTAAACCGGACGTATGGACAACAGCATCGAACAGCGTCACGTGGTGATCGGAACCGGGTCGGGCAAGCTGCGCGGGGTCGCCACCGGGTCGGTGGCCTTCCGCGGCGTCCCGTACGCGCGGTCACCGATCGGTGAGCTGAGATTCGCGGCGCCGCAACCACATCCGGGTTGGACGCGGATCCGGGACGCCATCGAGGCCGGACCCGCCGCGCCGCAGTGGCCGTCGCGGCTCGAGGCCGTGATGGGCACCCGGCTGCCGGATTGGTCGGAGCACGGCTGCCTGAACCTCAATATTTGGACGCCCGACGACGATTTCGGCGCGGCGCGGCCGGTGCTGCTCTGGTTCCACGGCGGCGGTTTCACCAGCGGCAGCGGCGGCTGGGACTGGTATGACGGCGGACGCCTCGCCGCGCTGGGCGGCATCGTGGTGGTGACCGCGAACTATCGGCTCGGGCCGCTCGGTTATCTGTATCTGCCCGAATTCGGCGCGGACAATCTCGGCACGCAGGATCAGGCCGCCGCGCTGCGGTGGGTGGTGGACAATATCGCCGCGTTCGGCGGCGACCCGGGGTCGATCACCGTCGGCGGTCAGTCGGCGGGCGCGTTCTCGGCGCTGGCGCTGGCCGCGGATCCGGGGACCGGAGGTATGGTGCGCCGGGTGATCGGGCAGTCCGGTCCGTGGGGTATGCCGCCGCAGGATCCCGGGGAGGCGGCCGGTGTCGCGGCGAAATACCTAGAGATACTTGGTATTTCATCGGACAGTCAGCGGTTGCGCGAGCTGCCGGTCGCTCGTCTGCTCGCGGCCTATGCGCGGCTCTTGGCCGATAGCGCGCGGCCGGGCGGCATCGCGCCGCCGATGTATCCGGTGCGCGGCGGCGCGGGGCAGGCCGTCGGCTGGCCCGAGGCGCTGGCGAGCGGCGCGCTGGCGGATAAGGATGTGCTGATCGGGTCCACTGCCAACGAGGCGACGTCCTTCCTGGCGCTGAACCCGATCGTCCAAACCGCCGACCGCGATACCGCCGTTCGCCTGCTGGCCGAACGGGGCGGTGCGGCGCGGTACGACGAATACGCCGACCGCTATCCGGCCGCCGGACCGGCCGAACTGTTCACCGCGATCGTCGGCGATCTGCTGTGCGGTACGGCGGACCTTGCGAATGGTCTTGTGGCACAGGGTAATCCGACATACGTCTACCGGTTCATGCGCGGCCCCGCCGTCGATCCCTACGGGTTCGGCGCGGCGCACTGCGCCGAACTGCCCTTCCTCTTCGGCACCTTCGAGAGCTATCCCAACGCGCCCATGCTCGGCACATTCGGCCCGGCGGACCGGGTTCTGGCGGCCGAATTCGGCGGTGCGCTGGCCGCTTTCGTCGCGACCGGAACGCCGAACGGGCCCGCGCTCGAGCCGTGGCAGCCCTACGCGACGGACGAGTCGATCAGGTACTTCCGGTCGGCGGCAGCTCCCGCCGCTGGGTGAGTGCCGGATCGTCGGCGCTCGCGGCGAGTGCGGCGCGCACGCGCTCTGCCGTGCGAATCAGATCGTGGCCGAAATGGTCGAGGAAGCTGGCCATCTCGTCCAACCGCGTGCCCGCGGGAGTGGTGGCGCCGAGGATTTCGCTGCCGTCGTGGGCCGTTGCGGAGAGCACGCCCAAGGTCCGCACCGAGACGAGGGTGGCGCGGAACCACGCGTCGGCGTCGAGGACGTAATGGTCCGCGCGGCCGGAATGGCGCTCGCGCCGAATCAGATCCCGGATCATGAGGTGGCGCAGCGCCGTCGAGATCGACGCCGGGCTCACCCACAGCCTGCGGCACAGGTCGGCGGAGGTGAGCCTGCCGGAGTCGCTGACGAAGAAGCAGGCGAGCACCCGGGCGGGGGTGCGCGGCATTCCGCCGTCGGTGAGCAGCGTGACGACGCGGACGGCGAAATCGTGCACGGCGGTCAGGTCCCGATCGAATCCGATTGGGATATCGATGTTTTCCGCCGTGACCCGGCGCCGGTCGGTGCGCCGCGCGCGCCGCTTCGCGGCCAGGTGCGCCCGCTCGGCGTGGTAGCGGCCCGGACCGCCGTTGCGGGCGACCTCCCGGCTGATGGTCGAGGTGGGACGGTCGAGTTGGCGGGCGATCTCCGCGTAGCCGAGTCCCTCGGCCAATCCGGCCGCGATGCAGTCCCTGTCCGCGCTGGTCAACCTGCCGCCGGGCATCGCGCGCACCTCCTCGCTCGCTGCCGCCAGTATGCGTTCATACACACACCATTGCAACGACGCCCGCGCCAATTGCTTTCATGCACATGACCGTTGCAATGACCACGACGAATCTAGCTGCGACGGAACGGGAATCGGCGGCAGACTGGTTGAGTCGGCTGATGAAAGCGACGTAGCGTCCGACAGCGCCTATCAGGAGTTCTGGCCTCGGTACGAATATTGAGGAGTCAAGATGACTACAGCATCGAGAAGCGGGGCGGAGTCGGTATCGGTGATCTCGGGTCTGCCGCTCGACCGGCAGGCCGATCGGCCATTCGACCCGCCTGCCGAGCAGACCCGCTTGCGTGAGCGAGAACCGGTGGTCCGCATGGATTTTCCGGACGGCCACCGCGGCTGGCTGGCCACCGATCACGCGACCGTGCGCGCGGTGCTCGCCGATCCGCGGTTCAGCTCGCGAAGTTCGTTGCAGCACTCGCCGTTCGAGGGCGTCGTGCCGCTGGAGCTGCCTCCGGGCACCTTCGTCCGCTACGACCCGCCCGAACACACCCGGTTCCGAAAGCTGTTGACCGGCAAGTTCACCGTGCGACGGATGCGGCTGCTCACCGAGCGCATCGAGGAATTCACCGCCGAACGGCTGGACGAGCTGGAGCGGCGCGGCGGACCGGTCGATCTGGTGACCGAATTCGCCCGCCCCATACCGGAAATGGTGATCTGTGACCTGCTCGGCGTGCCGCAGGCGGACCACGACCGGTTCCGGACGCTGGCCGCGGCCGAACCCGGCGCACCGGCGAAGGAGATAATCGACCAACGCATGGCCCGGTTCACCGATATCGGGACCTATATCCGCCATCTGGTCGTCAGCAAACGCGAGCGACGCACCGACGACCTGCTCAGCGATCTGACCGAGAGCGACCTCACCGAGGATGAGCTCGCGGGCGTCGGCGGCCTGCTACTGGTGGCCGGGCTCGACACCACCGCGAATATGCTGGCGCTGGGAACCCTTGCGCTGCTGCGGAATCCGGAGCAGCTTGCGCTGCTGCGGGCGGATCCGGACCTGATCGACGGCGCGATCGAGGAACTGCTGCGCTACCTGAGCATCGCGCACACCATCGGCCGGGCCGCCCTCGCGGATGTGGAGATCGCCGGGCAGGTGATCAGGGCCGGAGAGACGGTGCTGCTCTCGGTGCAGGCCGCCGATCGCGACGGCACTCGGTTCGCCGAACCGGACACCCTCGACATTCGCCGGAACCCGGTGGGGCACTTGGCCTTCGGGCACGGCATCCATCAGTGCCTCGGCCAGCAGCTGGCCCGCACCGAGATGCGGGTGGCCTTCCCCGCGCTGCTATCCCGGTTCCCGGCCCTGCGTCTCGCCGTCGCGCCGGAGCGGATCGAATTCCACGGACCCTATGAAATCGGTGGCGTGCGCGAGCTCCCCGTCATTTGGTAAGGATTGTCGATGCGAATTATCGCGGATCGCGAAATCTGTGTCGGCGCGGGAATGTGCGCCCTGACCGCGCCGGAAAACTTCGACCAGGACACCGATGAGGGCAGGGTGCTCGTCCTCGACGAGAATCCGGCGCCGGATCGACAAGAGGCGGTACGCCAGGCGGTGCTGGCCTGCCCGTCGGGTGCCATCACCATAGCGGAATAGCCCCGCCCGAACCCGCCGACCGGCCTACACTGCGAATATCCCGTAGGGCCCGAGTCACGGTAGGTCGCAATGGTTTCCACGGTGATCGCCGGGGCCGGTATCGGCGGGCTCAGCGCCGCGCTGGCGTTGCGCGCGGTCGGCGTCGAGGTCGTGGTCCTCGACGCCGCGACGGAACTGCGGCCGCTCGGCGTCGGCATCAATCTGCTGCCGCCCGCCGTCGGGCGGCTCATCGAATTCGGCCTCGGCGCCGCGCTGGACGAGATCGCCGTCGCCACCGCCGAAATGGCGCATTTCGACCGGCACGGCAATTTCATCTGGTCGCAGCCGCGTGGATTGGTGGCGGGGGCGAGGTGGCCGCAATATTCGGTGCACCGGGGGTTGCTGCAGCAAATGCTCTACCGCGCGGTGCTGGAACGTCTCGGACCCGACGCGGTGCACACCGGCACCGTGGTGCGATCCTTCATCCAGGACCATCGCGGGGTGAAAGTGGTTGTGGCGGTGGACGGTACCGAGCGGTGCATCGAATGCGACGCGTTGATCGGCGCCGACGGTCTGCATTCGGCAGTGCGCGCCCAGCTGTATCCGGATGAGGGCAGGCCGCTGTGGTACGGAATGCGGATGTGGCGCGGCGTCGGCCGGGCCGAACCATTCCGGACCGGGCGCACCGTCGCCATCGCCGGTGACAACAAATCGGTCAAGCTCGTGGTCTATCCGATCGCCGAGGAACTCGACGAGCACGGCATGGCCCGGACCAATTGGGTGTGCGAGGTGGCCGATCCGGCGGCCGAGCCCGGCCGGGCCGACTGGAACCGCACCGGCGCTCTCGCGGATGTCCTTCCGTACTACGCGGATTGGCGTTTCGACTGGCTGGATGTGCCCGCGCTGCTCGCCTCCGCGCCGCGCATCCTGGAATACCCGATGGTCGACCGGCAGCCGCTGCCCGCGTGGACCGAGGGACGGGTGACGCTGCTCGGCGACGCGGCGCACCCGATGTACCCGATCGGCTCGAACGGAGGCACTCAGGCCATTCTCGACGCGGCCGCGCTCGCCGAGGCGTTCGCCGGGGAGCCGACACCGGAGCGGGCCTTGGCCCACTATGACAGCGTGCGCCGCGAACCGGCCAACGCCATCGTGCTGGCCAACCACGACATGCCCGCCGACCGCATCCTGCGCGCCGTCGCCGAGCGCGCGCCAGACGGATTCGAGCGCATCACCGATGTGCTCACACCCGACGAGCTCGCCGAACTCGACCGGGCGTATCGGCAGACCTCGCCGACCGACCGCTGACGAATCCGGCGCCGCGGGCCGCCGAGGGGGTAGTTTCCGACACGGCGGGCGATATCGGAAAGGGCGACAATGCTCCGGTTTTTCATACTCGGATTCCTTGCCACCGCGGTGGTGCTGGTGGGGGTGGCCGCGGCGATCGGGTCGTGGGCGTGGTGGGTGCTCGTCGCGCTGCTCGCGCTGCTGCTCTGCGTAGGCGTCTATGACATGGTGCAGAAGCGGCATTCGATACTGCGCAACTATCCGGTGCTCGGACATATGCGGTTCATGTTGGAGGGCATCCGCCCGGAGATCCAGCAGTATTTCGTGGAACGCAACTTCGACGGCCGCCCCTTCGACCGCGACGTGCGCACCATGATCTACGAGCGGGCCAAGGGAATTCACGGCGAGCTGTCCTTCGGCACCGAACGCGATGTCGAACAGGTCGGCTACGAATATCTGGTGCATTCGACGGCGCCGGTGCCGGAGCCGAAGACGCCGCCGCGGGTGCTGATCGGCGGCCCGGACTGCACCAAGCCGTATTCCATGTCGCTGCTGAATGTTTCGGCGATGAGCTTCGGCGCGCTGTCGGCGAACGCGCTGCGCGCTCTGAACCGGGCGGCCGCCATGGGTGGTTTCGCGCACGACACGGGCGAGGGCGGGCTCACCCCGTACCATCTCGACGGCGGCGGAGATCTGGTGTGGGAGTTGGGTTCCGGCTACTTCGGCACGCGCACCGCCGACGGCGCCTTCGATCCGCACCGATTCACCGAAACCGCGGCGCGCGAACAGGTGAAGGCCATCTCGATAAAGCTCAGCCAGGGTGCGAAACCCGGGCTGGGCGGCGTACTGCCCGCGGCCAAGGTGAGCGCGGAGATCGCGGCCTGTCGCGGTGTTCCCGCGCATACGAAATGCGTCAGCCCGGCGGCACATTCGGCCTTCCACACACCGCGTGAGCTGATCGCGTTCGTCGCGCGGCTGCGCGAATTGTCCGGCGGTAAGCCGGTGGGCTTCAAGCTGTGCGTCGGATCGCGCATCGATGTGCTCGCCATCTGCAAGGCGATCCAAGCCGAGGGCATCGCACCGGATTTCATCGTCGTCGACGGCAAGGAGGGCGGAACCGCGGCTGCCCCACTGGAATACGAGGACAATGTCGGCCTGCCGCTCACCGACGGGCTGATGACGCTGCACAACGCGCTGGTCGGCACCGGCCTGCGGGACCGGATCCGGCTCGGCGCCAGCGGCAAGGTGGCCACCGGAACCGATATCGTCAAGCGGCTTATTCAGGGCGCCGACTACACCAATTCGGCGCGCGCCATGATGATGGCCGTCGGCTGTATCCAGGCCCAGCGCTGTCACACCAACAAATGCCCGGTCGGCGTCGCCACCCAGGATCCGCGGCGGGCGCGCGCGCTGGACGTCGCGGACAAATCGGTGCGCGCCCAGCGCTATCAGGAGGCGACGGTGCAGCAGGCGGTGCAGCTGATGGCCTCGCTCGGCGTGGGTGAGCCCGGCGAGCTGAACCCGCACATGCTGCGCAAGAAGATTTCGCCGACGGTGGTGCAGTCGTATGCGGAGCTGTACGAGTGGCTCGCCCCCGGTGAGCTGCTGAGCGATCCGCCGCGCGGCTGGCGCATGGACTGGGCCGCGGCGGATCCGGATTCGTTCCGGCCGATGCCCGGTAAAGCATAGAAAGGGCGAATCGCCGAGAACGGGGGACACGTCCTATGAATTCCGGCCCGCTAAGGTTCCGTCGACATGCTCGCGCCCGGCCCGGGTCAGCCGGACCGGACAACACCGAGGGGACAACGGTGACAACGACCGCGGACCGGACGGCGACGCCCTTCCGGGATTGGCTGCTGGAAGGCGCCACCGACGAACGCTATTCGCAGCATCCGGGTCCGATGCGCAAACCGGGTGATGCCGAACACGAGCATTCCTGGTGGAAGGTGATGTGCCTGACCGGCGTCGACTACTTCTCGACGCTGGGTTATCAGCCGGGTATCGCGGCGCTGGCCGCCGGCGTGCTCTCGCCGATGGCGACGCTGGTGCTGGTGGCGTTGACGCTGCTCGGCGCGCTGCCGGTATATCGGCGGGTGGCGAAGGAGAGCCCGCACGGCGGCGGTTCGCTGGCCATGTTCAGCCACGTGCTGCCCCGCTGGACCGGCAAGATCTTCATCCTGGTGCTGCTGGGTTTCGCGGCGACCGACTTCGTCATCACGATGACCCTGTCGGCCGCCGACGGCGCGGCGCATATCGTGGAGAACCCGTATGTGCCCAAGGCGTTCGACCATCACAACCTGCTGATCACGCTGGTGCTGCTCGCGCTGCTCGCGGCGATCTTCCTGAAGGGTTTCGCCGAGGCGATCGGTATCGCGGTCGCGCTGGTCGGCACCTATCTGGCGCTGAATCTGGTGGTGGCGGTCGTCGGGCTGTACCAGGTGCTCAGTGCCAGCGGGCTGGTGGTGGATTGGACGCACGCGATGACCGCGCAGCACGGCAATGTGCTGGCCATGGTCGGCGTTTCGCTGCTGGTGTTCCCGAAGCTCGCGCTCGGCCTATCCGGATTCGAAACGGGCGTCGCGGTGATGCCGCAGATCAAGGGCGCGCCCGGTGAGTCCGAGGACAATCCGGTGACCAGGATCGCGGGCGCCCGCAAACTGCTCACCACCGCCGCGCTCATCATGAGCACATTCCTGGTGGTCACCAGCTTCATCACCGCCGTCCTGATTCCGGAGAAGGAGTTCCAGCCGGGCGGTGCGGCGAATGGCCGGGCGCTGGCCTACCTGGCCCATCAGCACCTTGGCGACATGTTCGGCACCGTCTACGATCTGAGCACCATCGCGATCCTGTGGTTCGCGGGTGCGTCGGCCATGGCCGGGCTGCTGAATCTGGTGCCCCGCTACCTACCCCGCTACGGCATGGCGCCGGAGTGGGCGCGCGCGGTGCGGCCGCTCGTGCTGGTGTTCGCGGTCATATCCTTCGGCATCACTTGGTATTTCGACGCCGACGTCGATGCGCAGGGCGGCGCGTACGCCACCGGTGTGCTGGTGCTGATCACCTCCGCCGCCGTCGCCGTGACGATCTCGGCGGTGCGAAAAGGCGAGCACCGCAAGGTGATCGGCTTCGGCGCGGTCTCAGCGGTATTCGTGTACACCACCATCGCGAATATTTTCGAGCGGCCGGAGGGCGTGCAGTTGGCCTCGCTGTTCATCCTCGCGATCATCGTGGTGTCGTTCGTGTCCCGGGCCCGGCGCTCGTTCGAATTGCGGGCGCTGGAGGTGACATTCGACGACGCGGCGGCCGAGATGATCGATGAGGCCGCGGCGCAGGGCATGATCCGGATCGTCACCCACGATGTGGATCAGCGTCAGCCGGAGGAGTATCTGGAGAAGGCGGCCGAGCAGCGGATAGAGAGCCACATCCCCGACGACGCGCCGATCATGTTCCTCGAGGTGATCGTCGGCGACGCATCGGATTTCAGCACCGAGCTGCGGGTCAACGGAATCGAGGTGGGTGGCTACCGCATTCTGAGCGTCGAAGCCACCGCCGTCCCCAATTCGATCGCCGCCATCCTGCTGGCCGTCCGGGATCGCACCGGGCTGGAGCCGCATGTGTATTTCGAATGGACCGAAGGCAATCCGCTGGTGAACCTGCTGAAGTTCATGTTCGTCGGCGAGGGCGAGGTGGCGCCGGTGACCCGGGAGATCATCCGGCGCGCGGTGCCGAATCCGGCCGAACGGCCGCATGTGCACGTCGACAGCTGATCCGAACCGTCGAGTGCCGCAACCATTATCCCGAGCGGTCGGGTTTCGGCATTGCTACCATCGGGGTGCCGCGCGGGATGGGGGTAGCCCGGTGGCGCGATCCGGAGGGGTGCGGTGGACGACGGCGCGCGGGCCAGGCTGGCGCGGGCATGGTGGCAGGAACTGGCCGAGGTGTCCTATCTGCCGATGCCGGCGCGTTCGGCCCGGCGGCTACTCGCCGGGCTGGTAAGCGATTTCGCGGCCGCGCTGGCCGCCGAACCGTTCGACGCCGACGCGGGCGCGCCGATCGGGGCGGCGCTGGTCGAGGCGCAGCTCACCGGCGCGCCGGTGCTCACCACCTCGGCGCGGGTGCTCGCGGAGCTGGCCGGGCCCGATGCCGTCCGATTCGCCGAGCTGCTCGCGGCTTTCGGGCGCGGCTACGGGGAAGCGTTGCAGCAGCGGCGATTTCGGGGCCGCGACGCGGTGGAGCTGGCCATGGACCAGGCGCGCCGCGCGGCCGAGGAGCGGTTCCGGGTGGTGTTCGACAATGCGGCGGTCGCCATCGCGGTGGGCGGCGTCGACGGTACGGTTATCGACGCCAATCGCGGGCTCGCCGATATGGTCGGCGTGCCGGTCGACTGTTTGCGCGGCCGTTCGGTATACGACTTCGCCCATCCCGACGATCGCGACGAGATCCGGAAACTGGTGTACGAGAAGCTGATTCCGGCGGGGGAGGGCACGGTGAACATGGAGCTGCGCACCGTGCGACCGGACGGCGGCCATGGCTGGGTCGCCTTCGCCGTCACATTTGTGCGGGGGATCGGCCGGCATGACGATTACCTGCTCGCGGTCGGCGTCGACAGCACCGAACAGCACCGGATGCAGGACGAACTGCACCGGCAGGCGCGCAACGACCCGCTGACCGGCCTGCCGAACCGGCGTCACCTGTTGGAGCGAATCGAACTGCTGCGCACCGGGAACGGCGCGGAACGGCTCGGCCTGTGCTTCATCGACCTCGACGGGTTCAAGGGCATCAACGACCGCTTCGGGCACGGCGTCGGCGACCGGTTGCTCGCCGCCGTCGCACAGCGGTTGTGCGAAAGTGCCTCACCGCAAGGGGTTCTGGTGGCCCGCATCGGCGGCGACGAATTCGCCGCGCTGATCCCGCCGCCCGCCGACGACGACCGGGTCGCCGGGGTCGCCGAGGCCATGCTCGCCGCGCTGGCCCGGCCCGTTCCGGTCGGCAACAAGTTGCTGCGGGTCACCGCGAGCATCGGCGCGGTCACCGCGAAAGCCGCGGGCACATCGGCGGAATCGCTGTTCGACGCCGCGGATACCGGGCTCTACCGGGCCAAGGCGGACGGTAAGAGCCGCTGGGTGCTGCACCATATGTCGGATATCTGAGATGGGGAATGACGAATGCCGTTGCCGGACTGGGCGCCCGACGATATAGATCCCGAAATACCGAGTAGCGCAAGGGTTTACGACTACATCCTGGGCGGGGTGCACAATCTGGAGAGCGACCGGCGGCTGGCCGCGCAGATCACCGCGCTGGCCCCCGATGTGCCGCGCAGCGGTCGCGCCAACCGGGCCTTCCTGCGCCGTGCGGTGACCTACCTGGTGGCCGAGGCCGGTATCACCCAGTTTCTCGACCTCGGTTCGGGCATTCCGACCGTCGGCAATGTGCACGAGGTGGTGCACGCGCACGATCCGGCGGCCCGCGTCGTGTACGTCGATATCGATCCGGTGGCGGTGGCGATGAGCCGCATGATGCTCGACGGAAATCCGGCCGCCACCGCGATCCGCGGCGATTTCAACGATATCGACGCGGTGCTGCGCCATCCGGAGGTCACCGACATGCTCGACTTCGACCGGCCGGTCGCGGTGCTCGCGGTGGCGCTACTGCATTTCCTGCCCGACGCTGTCCGGCCCATCGAAACCATTGCGCGCCTGCGTAATTCATTGGCATCCGGCAGCTATCTGGCGATCTCGCACGCCGGGAACGAGGGCCCGCCGGACCAGATGGCCGCCGCGCTGGAGCTCTACCGCCGCACGCCGACCCCGATGGTGCTGCGCTCGCGCACCGAAATCGCCGCGTTCCTGGCCGGATTCGAGCTGGTCGAACCAGGGCTGGTGTATCTGTCGCAGTGGCGACCCGATCCGGACGATATCGTCGAGGTACGCGATTTCGACGGCTATGTCGGGATCGGGCGCGTGGCGCGCTGAGTTGCGTTACCGCACTTGACGTTTGGTGATCACCACCGGCTTCGTCTCGGTGGGGATCGCGTCGAATGCCGCCCGGGGGACGCCGAAGGCGGCGGCAAGGACCTCGCGCGGGACCGCGTTGAACGCACCGACGATGCCGATATCGTCGTTCGGTTCCTTTGCGCTGGTGTTGAATACGACCAGCACCTCCAGCGGTGCGGTGGCGTCCGGATTTTCGAAGTAGTGGAAAAAGCCCTGCGGCGCGAAGACCAGATCGCCCTTGCCCGCGTCGAAGACGTCGTTGCGGTAGCCGCCCTCCGGATGGGTGCCGAGGATCGTCCAGCGCGCGGTACCGGAGATCACGAAGTTCAGCTCCCACGCGGTCGGATGCCAGTGCGGTTCGCGCACGCCGCCCGGTTCGAGCCGGACGAAGTACACCGATCCGCTCTGCCCGGCCAGCACCGGGAAATTGTCCTCGTGCGCGCCCTGCAGGGTGCCGCCGTCGAACCGGGCGGGTTCGGCGGCGGTGAGGTGGAACAGGTGGGGTGCGGTGTTGAGGTTGTCGTCCAGCGCGGCGGTGCTGGGGAGTTGATCCGCCGCGGCGGTCGATGCGTCGGCGACCAGTGCCGCGCCCACCGCGGCGCCACCCAGCGCGGCGGCGCCCGCGCCGAGCAGCGCGCGCCTGTTCGGTTGGGCCGCAGTGTTTTCCGGTGTCGAATCGGTGGTCATATGCGGCGTCCTCCATTTTCCGGGTATGCGCGGAGAATCGGGTTCGGGTTATCGGTAGGCTATCGATGTTCGGCCGTTTTACGCACTGCCATTGTCCGCGAGTTTCGGCGGGTATGCGCGATGGCCGTCATCTTTTCAATCGGAAGCGTTCGACAGTGCTGAACACCGGAAACGATGCGTAAACAATGAGTGCGGTTTCGCGTATCGATCCGTACATCGACCGGCCAGAAGATGGGCCGAAGCGGTTCACCTGACCGACCGATGATCATCGTCACGGCTAATTCTTGGCGAAGTGGCTTTACGGTGTACTCCAACTGGACGTATGACCATTACGGTGGCTGCGCCGGTCACTCGAAATCCCTCGGGGGTACACCCGAAAGTTCCAGGAAGAAGCACGTCAATGAAACGCAATTTCCGCACGCCGCGCGCCGTCGCGGCGATCATGGCAGCCGCGATCGTCGGGATCGGATTGAATGCCGCGGTGGCCATGGCGGATCCGGGTAACGGTGTCGGCTCGCACGCCTCGGACACCGTCGGCTACGGCCCGGAACTCACCGACGAGGCGGCCGCCTTCGCCTACGGCCTGGCCAATCCGGATGTCGCCCCGCAGGGCGCGAACAATTGGTCGTGCCGCCCCGACGCAGCCCACCCGCGCCCGGTCGTACTGGTGCACGGCACCTGGGCCAGCGCGTACGGCGCGTACGCGTACATGTCGCCGCGCCTGGCCAAGGCCGGATACTGCGTCTTCACCTTCAACTACGGCCGGGCCGACGCGCCGGGCGCCGGGCTGGTGCAGCCGACCATCGGCGCCACCGGCTACATCGAGGATTCCGCCGCGCAGCTGGCCACCTTCGTCGATCGCGTGCGCGCCGTCACCGGCACCGCGCAGGTCGACGTCATCGGGCATTCGCAGGGCGGGGTGGTGATCCGGCAGTACCTGAAATTCAACGGTGGCGCCGACGCGGGCGATCCGTCGCGGAACAAGGTGCAGAAGGTGATCACCTTCGGCGCGACGAACCACGGCACCACGCTGAGCGGATTGGGCAGCCTGCTGGGCGTTTTCAAGAATGCGGGCCTGGACCTGAGCGCGCCGACCGAAACCCTGATCGGCCACGCGGGCATCCAGCAGCTCATCGGCTCGCCGGTGCTGACCGAGTTGAACGCGGGCGGCGACACCATGCCGGGCGTCGAGTACACCATCGTCGCCGATCGCTACGACGAGGTGTCCAGCCCGTACACCCGCACCTACTTGCAGGCGGGTCCGGGCGCGCAGGTGCATGACGTATTGCTCCAGGACGGTTGCGATCTGGATACCTCCGACCACAACTCGATGATGTTCTCGCCGCGCGCCACCTCCATCGCACTGCAGGCGTTGGATCCGGCGGGTCACCCGAATCTGGTGTGCTCCATCAACCCGTGGCTGCTCTGAGTCGATAGTTCGAATCGCCCGTGCCGGAATATGTTCCGGTGCGGGCGATTTCGGTGGTCTAGCCGGCGGCCAACCCGTCGAGCACGATGCGTAGATTGCGTTGCCACTGGTCGGAATCGGCGGTGAGCCCCAGCGTGTGGTCGCCGCTCGTCACGCCCGCCAGCGCGAAAGCCACGTCCGCCTAGGCGATATCGGCGCGCATGGCGCCGGCCGACTGTGCTCGCTCGACCATGGCGCGCAGTTTGTCGCGTAGGTCGGCGAGGGTGCGCTCCAGGCACGGTTCGGCGCCCAAAGCCGCTGCGACACCACAGCTTTCGGCGCGCAGCCGAGCGTATTTCGCGGCGAATCCGGTGAATCCGCGCCAGGCGTCGGTGTCGGCGAGCCCGTCGTCGGCGGCGGCGAGTATTTCGTCGAGCACCTCCTCCAGTACGGCCCGCAACAGCGCCTCGCGGGAGGAGATCCGGCGGTAGAAGGTGCCTTTGCCGACTCCGGCCCGCCGGGCGATCTCCTGTGCGGTGACCTCGACGCCGATCTCCGCGACGGCCTCGCGCGTCGCGGCGACGAGGCGTTCCAGATTGCGGCGGGCGTCGGCCCGCGGCGGGCCGTCCTGTTCCGCCAGCAGTCGATCGATCGCCGTCGTTCCGGCGTCGCGTGCGCTCATGACCGGCAAGCCTACCAAGTGGACTCTGTGAGTCCGGTTAGCGTAGCGTGTTTAAGCGGACCATGTGAGTCCGCTTATTTCGAGGAGGAGCAATGGCGGATCCGATTCGCGTCGGCATCATCGGGGCCAATCCGGAGCGGGGCTGGGCGGTGCGCGCGCACATTCCGGCGCTACGGGCGCTGCCGGATTACCGGATCACCGCGGTCGGCACCAGCAGGACGGAAAGCGCAAGGGCCGCCGCGGAATTGGTGGGCGGCGCGCACGCGTTCACCGATCCGCGGCAGCTGGCCGAACATCCCGACGTCGATCTGGTCGCGATCACGGTGAAGGTGCCCGCGCACGCGACGCTGATCCGCGCGGCGCTCGCGGCGGGAAAGCACGTTTATTGCGAATGGCCGCTGGCCCTGACCACCGACGAGGCCGTCGAGCTGTCCGGCATGGCCGCGGCCGCGGGCGTTCGGCACGCCGTCGGATTACAGGCCCGCTACGCCCCGGAGATCCGGCGGGCCCGCGATCTCATCGCCGAAGGCTATGTGGGGGAAGTGGTTTCGGTCACCGTCTACTCGCCGCGCGGCAAGGGCGCCGGGACGACGGTACCCGGCTGGGTGGCATACACCCTGGACGAGCGCAACGGCGCGGGCGTGCTGGAGGTGGCGGGCGGGCACACCCTCGACGCCGTGCGGTATCTGGTGGGCGATTTCGCCGAGGTGTCCGCGCAGCTGTCGATTCGGCACCCGCACAACACGATCGCGGAAACCGGCGAGCGGATCGCGGTCACCAGCCCGGATCACGTACTGCTTACCGGCGCGCTCGATGGCGGTGCGGTGATCTCGGCGCATATCCATGACGCGAAGCTGACCGACGATCCGACCCGTGTCGCGATCTCCGGCACGGAGGGCGATCTGGCCATCGTCTCCGATGCGCGCCCGTTGGGCGGCATCCAGATGAGCGAGCTGCGCCTGTTCGGCTCCCGCGGCGTGCACGGAACCTGGCGGGAACTGGGCGAAAGGACCGGTCTCGCAGCGGAACTCGGCACCGAACCACGGAATGTGGCCGGGCTCTACGCGGCGCTGGCCGAGGATATCCGCACCGGCACGCATACGGTGCCCACCTTCGCCGACGGGGTTCGCGTGCATCGGCTGCTGGACGCGATCCGCCGGTCCGCCGAATCCGGTCGTCGCCTGAGCGCCCGCTGAAACCTTGGGCCGCAAGGTATCTCGCTCGATCGCGGCGCGGTGGCAGTGGACCGGGCGGTAGCGGGCGCGAATATGAAAATGGGCGTCGTTTGCTTCGCGAGATCCGTCGAATTTCGCGAACCGGGCGGGCCCGCGCCATTGTGGAAAGACAATAAATCGCGCCCCAGGGGATGGTGGAAACCCTGGGGCGCGACCGGGTGGATTTGCTACTTCTGTGCGTTGTTGTAGGCGGCGACCACATCCGCCGAGATTCGGCCACGGGCCGAAACCTTGTGGCCGTTCTTGCGGGCCCATTCACGGATTGCCAGCGACTGGTCCCGATCGACCGTGGAGCGGAAATCTTTCCCGGCGCCACGGGTCTTCGTCTTGAGACGGCCGGTGCGACGGGCGTTGTCCGCCCACGGCTCCAGAGCGGCGCGCAGCTTGCCCGCGTTCTTGGTCGACAGATCGATCTCGTAGGCCACGCCGTCGATTGAAAAGTGAACGGTCTCGTCCGCCTTCGATGTGCCGTCGAAGTCGTCGACCATCGTGACGGTTACTTTCTTGGCCATGAGGCAGTCCTTAGGGTAGGTGCGGGTATTTCCTTCGAATGCTAATGCGGATACCCAATTATTCCAAATCCCATTCAATCGAGTTTGCTATGGCCGGTTGTGGATTTTGCAATGCGGCGGATTCTTTCGGTTCCGCGGCCCGGTTCGCGCTCCGGCCATACGCTGGCTGCATGGTGAACCAGACCAGTACGCAACCGTCCCGCAGGCACGACCACCCCTTCGTGCCGTACGCACCGCCCCGCCTCGATCAGACCGAGGGTATCCTGCGCGGCGAGACCTTCCACGAATTCCTCGAAACCCGGCGCAGCGTGCGATTCTTCGCCCCGGATCCGGTGCCGCGCAGGATGATAGAACTCGCCGTCGCGGCGGCGAATACCGCACCGTCCGGCGCGCATCACCAGCCGTGGAAGTTCGTCGCCGTCGCCGATCCCGCGGTGAAACACCGGATTCGCGTCGCGGCCGAAGAGGAGGAGCGGATCAACTACGAGGGCGGGCGGTTACCCGACGCCTGGCGTGCGGCATTGGCGCCACTGGAGACCAACTCCGACAAGTCCTATCTGGATGTGGTTCCGTGGATCGTGGCGGTTTTCGCGGAGAAGAGCACCCCGCAACCCGACGGTTCGCTGCGCAAGAACTACTACGTCAACGAGAGCGTCGGCATCGCGTGCGGAATGTTCATCGCCGCGCTGCATTCCATGGGCCTCGCGACGCTCACCCATACCCCCAATCCTATGGGCTTCCTCTCCGAGATTCTGGGGCGTCCGGGTTCCGAACGCCCTTACATCCTCTTCCCGGTGGGCTATCCGGCACCGGATTGCGAGGTACCGGATCTGAGCCGTAAGCCGCTGCGGGCGGCATTGGAGTTCTTCCCGGAATAGCCTCAGCCGAAGAGCCCGCCCAGTATTCCGCTGTTTTCTCCGGCGCGTTCCCCGCCGCCCGCGCCGCCGATGATCCCGCCGGTGGGAACTTCGGACGGTTGCACGATGACGAATCCGTGGCCGGAGAACGACAGCGTGATTCCCTCACCGGTGCTGCGCCCGATGAGCCTGCCCAGCCCGAACGAATCATTGCGTTTGATTCCGGTCTGCAGACTCGACGACCAGGCCACCGCGGCCTGCGGATCGGCATAGGTCGGTTGGTCGACGTTCAACACCACCGGATGACCGTGCGTGGTGATGGCGATGCGGCCGCGTCCGGTGAAAACACAGTTGAAAAGGCCCGCATTACTGGTGAATCCGGCCGCGCCCTGCACCATGCGGATGTTATAGGTGAGCGTCGGGTCGAAGGCGAGCACATTGGCGCCGTTGATGGTGAGTCCGTCGGTGCCGTCCAGATCGATGATGTGCACATCGGTGGCGGCATTGGCGAGGAATAGATCGCCGCGGCCGGACACCTTCATCAGCGGCACGCCCTCACCGGTGAGCCGCTGCTGAATCGCCCGCCCGATACCGCCCGCGCCGAGCGCCTGGAAATGCAGATCGCCCTGGTAGGCGACCATCGAACCGGCGCGGGCCATGACCTCGCCATTGAGTCCGACCCGAATCATCTTGCTGCCCTGCACCTGAATGCCCGCGCCCGCGACCTCGGCGTGCTTCTGGGCGAATAGTTCGCTCTGCATGGGCATGGCTCCTTGCTGGAATGCGGGCTGGGCGGGTGTCGGGTATGGGGGCGGCGCAGCGTATGCGGGTGCCACCGGATTCGGGACCGGAGGGTATTGCCCCGCCGGAGGGTATTGCCCGGGCGGCGGATATGCGGCGCCCGGCGGAATCTGCGCCTGTGGAATCGGCGCTTGCGGAATCGGCGCTTGTGGATTCTGCGCGCCAATGGGATTCGGCGCGCCGGGCGGAACCACTGCCTGCGGATTCGGTGCCGCAACCGGATTCGGCGGCGGCGCGGGTTCCGGCTCGTCGTCGACGTTCACCCCGAATGCGGTGGCGATTCCGGCCAGACCGTTGTCGAAACCCTGGCCGACGGCCCGCACCTTCCACGCACCCGCGCGGCGGTATATCTCGACGCATACCACCGCGGTCTCGGTGGTGAGCCCGGTCATCGGGAAAGCGAGTGCGCCGGAATCGGATTCGATGGTGGCCCGCAGCGTGCCGACGCCCGCGAAGGTCGCGGGACCGCTGCCGTCGAGGCTGGCGGTGATCACCACCTTGTCGATATCGGCGGGCAGGGCGGAGGTTTGTACATCGACGACGTCACCCGCGCCGCGGCCGTGCCGGTAGACGACGCCGGGGCCGACCGGCTGGTTGAAGAAGATGAAATCGCAGTCGGACCGCACCTTTTCGTTCGCGCCGAGCAGCAGCGCCGATACGTCGACACCGGCGGAGCAGGTGACGGTGATCGATAGCCGGTCGGCTGGAGCCGGGCGATTCTCGCCGCGGGCAAGTGTCGTCACGATAGACCGTCCCCCTGCTGGTGGAATTGTCCAATTCTCCAACGGTTCACCGCTCAAGTGTGTCCCGTGTGCGCGCGGCGCGTCCACTTGCCCCCTCGGCGCGCGGTGCAGTCCCCGGTACGAACGGTTCGGTCTGGTCCAGCGTGCCGCGCTGGCTTTACAATTCGCAGGTCGGATGCTTGCGAACTCCGCGGTGCAGCGGATTTCGGCTCCTGGATCGCGAGCGCGCGGGCCCGGCGCGAAGTAGGCTCGGTGTGTCGAATCATGCCGCGACAGCGAAGTATTGGTTTCCGTGAGGGGGAACAGTGGACACGCTGAAGCTCGACCCGGCGGCGATGGCCGCCTACACGAAGATCGCGGAGACGGTTTCGCAGCAGCTGGCATCGGCGGCGCAGGTCGCGGGCGGCGCGGTGAATCCGGAGCGATTGTCGGCCGATCTCGGATTGATCGGCGCCCAGTTCGCCCAGCGGTTCACGGCGGCGGTGACGGAACATCAGCAGGCGCTGTCCACCGCGGGCCGCCTGGTCGCCGCCTATGGTGCGGTGCTGCGCGGATACAGCGCGGATATGCACGCCTCCGATGTGGATACCGCCGCGAAGCTCGACCGGGCGAAAGGGGAACTGGCATGAGGAGATTGGCCACCCTGCGGCGGCGCCCCGCCGCGGTGCCCACCCGGGAACCGGTCCGCCGGACAACTTCCAGCGATCCCGAGGCGGATCCGCCGATCGTCGCCGCGCTCGTGCAGCCGATGCTGCGGCTGCGCGCATCGCTCGGCACCGGCGCGTCCGCACCCGATCCGAGCATCACCCGAGCCCTTTCCGCCGCGTCGGCACAGGCGGCCGACACCGAGGGCCCGCACCGCGACGGTTTGCACGCCCTGGAGTCGACCTGGTCCTCCACCGGCGCCGACGCCGCCGTGCCCGCGCTGCGCACCACTCAAACCCAGATCGGCGACATCTCCGATCGCGGACCGGCCTATCTTTCGGTGCTTTCCGCCGCTCAGTCGACGAGTTCGCGTGCGGCGCAACGGGTCGACCAGATCATCGCCGACTTCCGCAAGGATGCCAAGCAAATTCTGGGCAATGCATCGTCGGCGCCGGAGGCCGATGCCGTGATCGCGCGGGCCACCCAGGCGCTGCGCGATGCCGTCAGTACGGTGCAGGCCGCGCAGACCGAAATGGACACCCACACCCAGACCCTCGACGGTATGGGCCCGCTCACCGTCACCCAACCGGCGGGCATCGGTACGACGCCGTCCACCCAGTACGTACCGGGCACCGGAATCGGCACGGGCGTCGGCACATACGGCACCGGCGTTCCCGGTCAGCAGCTCGATCCGATGCAGGCCGCGCAGTTGCAGGTCCAGCAGCAGCTGATCTCGGCGGGCGTGCAGGTCGGCACCGCGGCCATCGATGCGGGCGTCAACATCGGCACCCACCTGATCGACAAGATCGTCGAAATCGGCACGCACGCCATGGATACCGTCGGCTCGTCGGTGGACAAGGTGATCGATAAGGCGATTCCGGAGCTGATCCATCCCGGTTCCACCCAGCCGCAGGGTACGAACGGCGACAACCCGAGCACCGGCACGCCGGGTACGCCCGGGGTTTTCGACTTCGGCAAGGGCACCGGGACCGGTAACGCCTCCGCGCCCGCGCCGTCGTCACCCCTCATCGCGCCGAACGCGCCGAAACCGGCCCCGAATCCGGCGCCGTCCCAACCGCCCTTCCAGACTCCCGCCGCCGCGGATCAACCACCCGCGCCCGCACCGGCCAAACCAGATCCGGCACCCGCACCCGCGCCCGCGCCCAAACCGTCGGCCGACACCCAGGCCCAACCCGCACCGACCGGCGGCATGGTGGTGCCGGCGGTGCCGGGCGGCGGCGATCAGGAACACAAACCGAAGGACGGTCAGCTCGGGGTGACCGTGCCCGCGGCGCAGGAGACGGTTCCGGTCGCCGTAATCGGCGACTTCGGCGATGACACGCTCTGATTCGAACGAGCCCGGCCAGGAACACAATCCGTTCGACACCGGTCTACCCATGCTGCGGCTGCCCGCCAAGGCGCAGCCGAAGCGCAAGGCGCGCCGCGGTTCCGGTCGGCGCGCGCCGCGACCGGAGCCGAACCAGGGAGCGAGAACGGTGCGCGGCGACGAGGATTGGCAGCGCTGGCTCGATCCGGCGCCGGAAAAGCCGGTGATCCAACCGGAGCCGGAGCCCGGCCGGTACCGACGCGACCCGGCCGACGCCGAACCGTACGAGGAGAACCGCACCGTCGTGCCGTCGATCATCGACCGCACCGGCGGCAATCCGGGACTCGGGCTGCGACGGCCGCGGCGGCGCGACGAACCGGCGAGCAGCGGGAATCGGTTGCTGCCGGTATTGATCGCGCTGGGCGTGACGGTGGCGATCGTCGCGGTGGTGCTGGTGGCGTTCAAGGCGTCCGGCAAGACGAAACATCCGTTGGCGCCGACCACCTCGGTGGCCGCGCAGCCGACGGCGGGTTCGTCGGCCGCCGCGACGAGCGAGCCGGTGTCGGCGGTGGCGACGCCGGGCTGCCCGCAGCAGCGGACACCGGATGTGGTGTCGGGCACCGACCCCGGCGGCACCGGTGACGGACCGTCTGCGATCCTCGCCTTCGAACGCGCCTACTACGTGCAGCGTTCCGGGTACGCGGCGCGCGCCGTCGTCGCCCCCGACGCCACCGTGCCCCCCGCCGAACAGATCCAGCGCGGGATCAATCAGATCGCGGATGGCACCCGCTACTGCGTGCGGATCACCCCGACACCCGGCGGCGACGGTGGACAGATGCGGTGGCAGGTGCAGCTCACCCAACAACAGCCGGGGCAGGACGCGCAGACCTTCACCCAGGTGATCACGACCCGCACCGCCGCGGATCGCACGCTGATCACCGCGATCAGCGCAGGCTGACGCACGGCCCACAGAATTGGTTGTTGCGCAAGCCTTTCCGGCTGATTAATGTCGCGAATGGACGCGCGAAGACACAGTTCGGTATGGGTTAGTCCGAACGGCGCTTGTCGCTCGAGCAGCGCACCCCACCCGGGTGCCACCTGTGCGTTCCTTCCATTGTTGCGTTATGTGAAGGGACGAATTCGTCATGCTCCATGTCATGATCGCCGGCGCCGGATTGGGCGGGATGGCGCTGGCCCAGGGGTTGCGCCGGGCCGGAATCGAGGTCACCGTCTTCGAACGGGATGCGACGCTCACCGCGCGACGGCAGGGTTACCGGCTGCATATCGACGCGCTCGCCCATGCGGCGCTGCGCCGGCTGCTGCCCGCCGAGAACTTCGAATTCCTCGATGCCACAGCAGGTTTGCCGAAACCCCGGTTCACGGTGCTGGACCGGGACAGCCTCGACCCGGTCTTCGTGCAGGAGTCGACCGAGCCCATCGATCTGGCGGTGGACCGGATGCTGCTGCGGCAGACCCTGCTCGCGGGCATCGAGGACCGGGTTGTCTTCGGAAAACAGCTGTGCGACTACGAGATCGGCTTCGACGGGCGGATAACCACACGATTCGCCGACGGCGACACGGTCACCGGTGACGTGCTGATCGGCGCCGACGGTGTGAATTCCGCTGTGCGTCAGCAATATCTGCCGAACGCCAGGGTGGTCGACACCGGGCTGCGGCAACTGTACGGCGTGGTCCCGCTGACGGCGGAAGTCCGAAACCTGTTGGACGACAACATGTTGGGCATCTTCACCATCGTGCCGGGCCCGGAGCGGACGCATTTGGGCGTCGCGCCGGTCGAATTCCGGGAATCGCCGGAAACCGCGGCGGCGCGATTGACGCCGACGCTGCGTCCGCTGTCCACCGCCGACTACCTGACCTGCTCCTTCGGCGCCCGCGCCGAATGGTTCGGCATATCCGACGCCCGGCTCCTCGGTGAGCTCGACGGCCCGGCCCTGCATTCGATAGTCGTTGCCGCGGTTGCGAATTGGCATCCTCGGCTGCGCGCCGTCGTCGACCGGATCGATCGGTCGGCGATGTTCGCGCTACAGATCCGCTCCGCCGTCCCGATCGCCCCATGGCCGACAACCCCCATCACCCTGCTCGGCGACGCCATCCACGCGACAAGCCCGGCAGCGGGCGCGGGCGCCTGCGTGGCCCTGCGCGACGCCGCCAACCTCTGCGACGCACTCGAAGAAGCCGCCGCGCACGGCAATCTCCTTGCGGCCCTACGAAATTACGAACACCAAATGATCGACTACGGATTCGCCGCCGTCCGCCTCGGCGCCACCAACGGCACCCGCTTCCTCGGCCAGGACCCACTCCCGGTCAGCTGAGCGGCGCTACCCGGCCCGCCCGAATTCAGCGGCGGATGTGTTCGGTTTGGGCTTCGGCGATGTTGCCGGGCGGGCGGGGTGGGGGTGTGGTGGCGGAGCGGGCGTCGTGGGAGATGCGGATGAGTAGGGCGACGATGATGTAGTTGGCGAGCAGGGATGAGCCGCCGTATGACATGAAGGGGGTGGTGAGGCCGGTGAGCGGGATGAGTTTGGTGACGCCGCCGACCACCACGAACAGCTGCCAGGCCAGGGTGAAGGCGAGCCCGCCGCCGAGCAGTTTGCCGAAGGCGTCGCGGGTGCTCAGGGCGGCGGTGAAACCGCGGATGGTGAGCACGAGGAAGACGGCGATGATCGCGGTGAGCCCGACCAGGCCGAGTTCTTCACCGATGGTGGAGATGATGAAGTCGGTTTTGGCGAACGGGACGATCTGCGGGCGGCCCGCCCCGATGCCGGTTCCGGGTATGCCGCCGGTGGCGAGGCCGAACAGGGCCTGCGCGATCTGATAGCCGGTGGTGTTGTAGGTGGCGAACGGGTCCTGCCACACCTGGACGCGCACCCGCACGTGCCCATATAGGTTGTAGGCCAGTATCGCGCCGACCGCGAACATGGCGATCCCGATGAACAGCCAGGACACCCGGCCGGTGCCGATATAGAGCATGGCCAGCACGGTGCCGAAGATCAGCAGCGAGAAACCGAGGTTCTTCTCGTAGACCAGCACGATCACCGCGACGAACGTCACCAGCAGCAGCGGCCCGAGATCCCGCAATCGCGGCACGGTCATCCAGAGGATGCGTTTACCCGCGATGGTGAACAGATCCCGGTTCGCGACCAGGAAGGCGGCGATGAAGATCAGCAGCAGCACCTTGGCGAATTCGCCGGGCTGAATGGAGAACCCGCTCAGCAGAATCCAGCTTTTACCGCCGTTGACCTCGCTGAACCTGCTCGGCAGCACGGCGGGTATGAGCAGCAGCACCACACCGGCCAACCCGCAGGTGTACCCGTATTTCGCCGGTTGGCCGTGATCCTTCACCACGATCAGCGTCGCCGCGAACAACGCGACACCGATCCCGGTCCAGATGAGCTGGCGCATGGCATCGGACGACGAGCCGCCCGCCCCCGTATCGTCCGACAGCGCGGCGGCCCGGTCCAGCCGCTCGATCAGCACCAGACCGATCCCGTTCAACGCCACGACGCACGGCAGGATCACCGGATCCGCGCGCGGCGCCCAGAACCGCACCGCGAGGTGGGCGCACAGCGCGATCGCCGCGAAGACGCCGAGCGCCGACACCATCGGACCCGCGCCGATGCTCGTGCTCAGGGCGAATCCGGCGAATGCGGTGAGCGCGACGGCGGCGACGCACAGCAGTAGTTCGGCGCGCCGTGGATGCGCCATTCCGGTCCGTTCCGGGACCCGGTCGCGAAAGATGGTTTCGGGGTGCATCGTTCACCACCCTGCCGGGTCGAGGTGCGGCCGCGGACACGGCCTTGCGCCGAACATCACCCCTCGACCCTAGCGTGCGTGCGCGGGCGGCGGCGTCCGCCGGGGACCCGCGCCCGATCGTCGTGCCGCATGTGGATCGGCGCATACTGCTCGAGTGAGCTGGATCGAGACACCGCTGACCGGCGGCGCCGTATTGACATCGTGGCGTTGGGACACCTCGGCCGTACTGATCACCGCGGTACTCGGCGTGGCCTACTGGGCGGCCTGGTCGGTGGCCCGGAGGCGCGGGACCGCGGTGCGCGGTGGGCGGGCCGCATCCTTCCTCGCGGTGGGGCTCGGCGTCTGGCTGCTCACCGGGATCAGCGTGATCGGCGTCTACTCGGACACGCTGTTCTGGGTGCGCGCGCTGCAGATGCTGTTGCTGCTGTACGTGGTTCCGTTCGGGTTGGCCGCGGGAAAGCCGGTGACGGTGCTGCGTGATGCGCTCGGTCCCGCCCGGCAGGCCCGCGTCGACCGCGTGCTCGCGAGCGGATTCGCCCGCGCCATCACCTATCCCGCGGTGTCCTCGCTGCTGATCCTGGCGACGCCGTGGCTGTTCTACCTGTCGCCGTGGTTCGAGGCGGTGCTGCGCAACGGCTGGGTCGATGTGCTCACCAGGCTGCTGGTGGTGGTGATCGGATTCCTCTACTTCTATTCCCGATTGCAGGCCGATCCGGTGCCGCGCCGCTTCACCCAGTCGATTTCGCTGCTGATCACGGTGTTCGAATCGCTGGCCGATGGCGTGCTCGGCATCGTGCTGTGGCTGGGGCCGTTGCTGGCCGCCGGCTACTACGCGGAGATCGGCCGCACCTGGGGGCCGGATGCCCGGATGGATCAGATCATCGGCGCGGGCGTCATCTGGCTGCTCGGCGATGTGCTCGGCCTACCCTTCCTGCTGGTGCTGATGCGATCGTTCGCGGCCGATGAGCGCCGTAAGGCCGCTCAGGTCGACGCCGAACTGGATGCGGCGGAAGCGAAGCGGCGGTCGCGGCGCACCGTGCGCGCCGCCGCGCCGGAACCGGAGGACGAGCCGCAGGCGTCCGGGCTCTGGTGGGAAAACGATCCGCAACTGCGCGAACGCTTCCGGCGCTGAATGCCGCGAATTCCGTTGCGGCGGTTCAGCCGAGGCCGACCAGCTGATAGCTGACCTCGACCAGGCGGCGGGTCAGCTCGTCGTCGCGTGCCCGGCCGGAGGGCGTTTTCGGTTGCCGCCGTTGGAAATAGCGGCCGGTGACCTCGGCGAGGCCGGGATCGGTGGCCAGCTGGGTGAGCGCGCGCCCGCCCTCGTCGGCCGAGATCATGAAGACCCGTTCGGCGACGGCCAGAAACGGTTTGGCGAACCACGGCATGGATTTCCAGATGCCGGTGGCGACCGCGCCCGGGTGGAAGGCGTTGACCGTCACCCCCGAACCGGCGAGCCGGTCCGCCAGCGCGCGTGCGTACAGGATGTTCGCCAATTTCGAACGGCTGTAAGCCTTTTCGCCGGAGTATCCGCGATGCATGCCGAGATCGGCGAAGTCGATGGCCGCGCCGTAATGCATGACCGAGGAGGTGAACAGGATGCGGGCCGGTGCGCTGTCGCGCAGCAGATCCACCAGCAGTTCGGTGAGCAGGAAGCCGCTGAGATGATTGACCGCGAAGGTGGCCTCGATTCCGTCGGCGGTCACGGTGCGGCTGCCGAAATAGCCGCCCGCGTTGTTGGCGAGCACATCGAGCCGGTCGTATGTGGTGAGCACCGTTTTCGCGAGCGCGCGCACCTCGGCCTGTATCGCGAGATCGCAGCCGATGGTGTCCACCGCGCCCGCGCCCGCCGCGCGCACCGAGGTGGCGGCGTCGGCCAGCTTCTCCGGATTGCGCCCCACCAGCACCAGTCGGTCGCCGTATGCGGCCAGTTGTCGCGCGGCGGCCAAGCCGATGCCCGAGGTCGCTCCGGTGATGAGGATCGTCCGCACGGGATTCACCATGGCACAGGGCGGGGTCGCGGGATGATCACGAATAGCGCCGCTGTAGTGGGGATTCGGGGTGAATGCGCTGGTCGGTTCCGCATGTCCGGCGCGGCCGGCGGGCCGGGACTCCGGCGGTAGGGGTGTGTTCAGGGGCCGCGACGGCTGTGTCGAATCACAGTCCGAATCGCGAAAGTTGTTGCGGCGGATCGTATGCGGGACATACCCGGGTCCGGGTAGGGTAGTTGCACCCGGCAGCCGTGCCGAACCTGTTGCGTACCGGCTGGATTCAACGGGCGTAGATGCCCGCGCTGCGACGATGCTGCTCTTGCGCGCACCCCAGGCTCCACCTTCCGGGGTGCCGTATACCCCCAGTCGGCGCACCCGATCCACGAAGGACCGAGTATGTTGCAGCACAACGGTTTTACCGCCGAACTCCTGGTCGACGCCGACCGGCCCGAGCCGGTCGGCGCACTGCTCAGCGACGCCGAGACGGCGGCGGCGCACGACGAGATCGACCGCGCCGTCGAATTGTTCGAACGGGCGTTCCGCGCGAGCGGACGCGAAGGTGGCCGTGCGGCGATCTGTACCCGGCTGGTCGCGCTCGAATGGCGGACGAATCCATCGACCCGCACCAGGAATTTCACCCGGCTCGCCGCCGCGCTTTCCGCCGGTGAGGTGCCGGATGCCGAACTGCCCCAGGTGCTTCCGCATCTGCTGTGGCACGGCTGCGGCGCCGAGGCCGACCGCGTCCTGCTGCGGTTGACGCGGCCGTCGGTCGCGATGCCCGCGCCGGAGCAACTCGAATTCCTCGGCCACTGGCTGCGTTACACCTATCCGGTGCATGCCGAACGACATCCGGCCCTGGTGAACCGTACCGCCAGACTGGTGGATATCGGCGCCGACGACGATTCGGCGCACCGGCAGGCGGCGGCCATGCTCGGGGCGATGTTCACCGGTTCGGTGGAGCGGTCGGTCGCGCTCGCGCAGCGGGTGCTCGCCGGGCACCGGCTCACCGAGCCCACCGTGGAACCCCTTGCCGCGGCGGTGTATTGCCTCATCTACGGTGGCAGGCTGGACCGCGCCGAGGCGTGGTGTGAGGCGCTCGCGGCGCAGGCGCAGGCCAGGCACGCGCCGACCTGGCGGGCCATCTTCACCGGGCTGCGTGCGGAAACCCTGGTGTCCAAGGGCAATCCGGGCGCGGCGGTGCGCTATGCGGCGCTGGCGCTGAATCAGGTGCCCGCCGAACATCTCGGTGTCTGGATCGGGACGCCGGTCGCCGCGCTGGTGCGGGCGCTCACCATGCTCGGCAGGCACGGCGAGGCGGATGCGCAACTGCGTAGGCCGGTGCCGCGGGCGATGTTCGAAACCCGTTTCGCCCTGCCGTATCTGCGGGCGCGCGGACGGCACAGTTTGGCGACGGGGCGGATCGGGGAGTCGCTGCGCGCATTCCGGCGCTGCGGGCAGCTGATGCGGCGTTGGCGGATGGATTATCCGTGGCTGGTGCCGTGGCGCAACGAGATCGCGGCCGCCTATCTGAGCGCCGGAAATCACGACCAGGTACGGCGATTCGCGACCCTGCACCTGGATCTGCTCGGCGGTCCCGACGGGCATCCGACCGGCGGCACCTCGCTGCGGCTGCTCGCCGCGACCGCGGACCGGTGCAGGCGCATCGGCATGCTGCGGCGTTCGGTGGCGATCGCCCGCACCGGCGGCTGCGACCTCGAATTGGCAACGGCGCTCGGCGAACTCGGACGCGCCCACCGCGCTGTCGGCGACAACGAGAAGGCATGGGCGTTACTGCGCGAGGCCACCGGACTTGCCGAATCCTGCGGCGCGGCAACGCTGTCACGCGAGTTGACCGGTGAACCGCAGCGGCCGACGCCGCCCGCCGAACCGCAGGCGCCCGCGAATCTGCTGACGCCCGCTGAGCGTCGGGTCACCGAACTCGCCGCCGTCGGCAGACGCAACCGGGAAATAGCCGCCGCGCTCTCCATCACCACCAGCACCGTCGAACAACACCTCACCCGCGTCTACCGCAAACTGGCCGTCTCGCGCCGGGGCGAACTCCGCTTCGCGCTGCCCGCGCAGCCGTATTGATCGAGCGCTGTACCAGCGGCGGGAGTTTTGTCCGTTAAGTCCTTGCCGTTTATGGGGACAAGACCGCGCGCAATGGATACTGTCCGAGGTCATTACGAGGCGACTCGCCGACACCCGATGGTTCCGCCATCGGCGTGCCGCACGGGTCTCCTCGCCATGCAGTATCGGGAGAGCATTTTGAGATTCACCAGAGTAAGTACCCTGGCGGCCATCACGGTGATGGTGGCGAGCTTCGGGTTGGCGGCCTGCTCGTCGAGCGACAGCGCCGAATCGGGCGTCGTCACCGTGAACGCGGGCGAACCGCAGAACCCGTTGGTGCCCACCAACACCAACGAGAATATGGGTGGCCGCGTCGTCGACCGGTTGTTCGCGGGCCTGAAGTACTACGACGCCGACGGCAAGGCGCACGACGAGATGGCGCAGTCGATCGAGACGAGCGACCGGCAGCACTACAAGATCACCATCAAGCCGGACTGGAAGTTCTCCGACGGCACCCCGGTGACCGCCAAGTCGTTCGTCGACGCGTGGAACTACGGCGCTCTCGGCACCAATGCCCAGCTGCAGAACTGGATCTTCCAGCCGATCGTCGGCTTCGACGACGTGCAGGCGAATCCGCCCAAGGCGCAGACCATGTCGGGCCTGAAGGTGGTGGACGACAAGACCTTCACCGTCGATCTGACCCACCCGTCGATCGACTTCGTGCTCTCGCTCGGCTTCGCGCCCTTCTATCCGCTGCCCGAGGTGGCGTTCAAGGATATGAAGGCCTTCGGCGAGAACCCGGTCGGCAACGGCCCGTACAAGTTCCAGAAGTGGGACCACAACGTCAGGATCGAGCTGCGGCCCAATCCGGACTATCACGGCGGTCGCCCGCCGAAGAACAAGGGCCTGGACTTCGTGATGTACCAGACCTACGAGACCGCGTACGCGGATCTGCAGGCCGGTAACCTCGACGCGCTCGACACCATTCCGGACAATGCGCTGACCACCTTCAAGAAGGATCTCGGCGACCGCGCGATCAGCAAGCCGACCGCGCAGAACCAGCACATCGGCATCCAGTCCAACGTGCCGCACTTCGCGGGCGAGGAGGGTGTGCTGCGGCGCAAGGCGATCTCGATGGCGATCGACCGGGCGACCATCTGCGACAAGATCTGGAAGGGCACCAAGATCCCGGCCCGCGACTTCACCGCGAGCACACTGCCCGGCTTCCAGGCCAATCTGCCCGGCTCGGAGGTGCTGAAGTTCGATCCGGACGGGGCCAAGAAGCTGTGGGCTCAGGCCGATGCCATCTCGCCGTGGTCGGGCACATTCGAGATCGCCTACAACACCGACGGCGGCCACCAGGCCTGGATGGAGGCGGTGGCCAACAGCGTCAAGAACGCGCTCGGCATCGACGCGGTCGCCACGCCGTACCCGACGTTCAAGACCATTCGTGATCTGATCAACAAGAAGTCGATCGGCAAGGCGTTCCGGTACGGCTGGCAGGGTGACTACCCGGCGATGATGGAATTCCTCACCGCCTTCTACCTCAGCAGCTCCGGCACCAACAACTCCGACTACAAGAACCCGCAGTTCGATCAGCTGCTGGCACAGGCGCAGGCCGCGCCCACCGAGGAGGAGTCGTACAAGGTGATCGGGCAGGCACAGACGCTGCTGTTCAAGGAGATGGCCGACATCCCGGTGCTCGACTTCGTCGCGAACGCGGGCCGTTCGGACAAGGTGAAGAAGGCTCCGCTGGCCTGGTCCGGGCTGTTCGATTTCGAAAACATCGAGAAGTAACCGGTTTTCGGCGTGCCCGGCTCACCGATCGGTGAGCCGGGCACGGAATCGGTTGCCTACGGGCAGGTTTCGCGCCAGGCGTCGAGTTCCCGATGTTTGTGGATCGAGGACAGACCCAGGCTCTTCGAGATCGGGCAGAATTCGTCGAGGCCCAGCTTGTACTCGGCGTGGAACACCGGTTTGTTCTGTGCGATAAAGGGTTTCAGCGCATCGCATTCGCCCTGTTCGGCGCATTCCTCGTTGACCTCGAAGTCGTAGCTGTCCACGAGATCGGTGATCTGCTCGAGGTCGTTCTTGAGTCCGACGGCCAGCCCGCGCTGATGAGCCAGGCCGACCAGCATCTTGTTGTAGGCCAGCTGGTCGTCGGAACTCAGCTGTTTGCCGTCGAACAGCGCGTCGGGTTGCGCGAAGACGTCCTGCAAATCGGGTTCGACACCGTCGAAACCCTTTGCCTTGCACTGATCCATGCGGGCCGCCATGATCGGCTGCAGCACGTCGATCCGGCGGATGTCGAGCCACCGTTCGTCCGGCCAGTCCTGCAGGTTCGGGCCCTTCACCGAATCCGGGAACTTGTCGCTGTCCGGCCTTTTCGGCTCCCAGGAGCCCGCCGACATATAGCAGATCGCCTTGCGTCCCCGCTGGTGCAAGGCCTGCACGGTATCGGCGGGGTTCTCGAACAGGTCGATGTCGTATACCTGTGCGTCGATGGACAGGTCGGTGACCATGTCGTGCAGGTTCCACTGCCAGGTCGAACCCTTTGCCGGATGCCACCATCCGCCGGGGTCGGCATTTGCCGCCGAAGCGCCACAGGTCGCGGCCACCGCGGCGACGGCG
The DNA here is from genome assembly GCF_020361265.1 of Nocardia sp. JCM 34519.1. NCBI lineage: Bacteria > Bacillati > Actinomycetota > Actinomycetes > Mycobacteriales > Nocardiaceae > Nocardia > Nocardia sp. JCM 34519.1. The sequence continues at coordinate 79,022 of NZ_JAIRBR010000022.1, read as the reverse complement.
ACCGCCGCGAACCGCAACCATATCGGTGATCGAGTGAAAAGCATGGCGCGACAATAGTTACGGAAATGTGCTGACGCCTTCCCACATTTGGTGGGTCTCGACGTGGCGGGGCCCGCCGACTTGTGACTCACGACGTCGTGCCGTCGGATACCGTGACCGGGTGATGCTCTGCCGGATCCTCGGACCGGTCGCGGTCGAGGTGGACGGCGCGGTCGTCGAACTCGGCGGCCCGGTGCCGCGGCGGCTGCTCGCCGCGCTCTCGACGGGTATGGGCGCACCGATGGGCGGCGCCGAACTCGCCGAGCTGGTGTGGGGTGCGCAGCAGCCCAACGACGTCATGAAAACCATTCGGGTGGTGGTGCATCGGCTGCGGGCGGCGCTGGGGCCGCGCGGACGCGAATGGATCGCCCCGGCGCCGGGTGGGTACCGGCTCGCGGCCGGGCCGGGCGGCGTCGACCACGAACTGTTCACCGACGGGGTGGCGGCCGGGTTGCGGGCGCTCGCCGCGGGCCGGGCGGCCGAGGCGGCCGAAGCGCTGGAGTCGGCGCTGCGGCTGTGGCGCGGCAGGCCATGGCCGGAATTCGACGAATCGGCGGCGGTGGCGGCGAGCCGGGCCCGGCTGGTGGAATTACGCGAGGTGGCGCTGGAGGAGTTGCAGGCGGCGCGGCTGGAATGCGGTGAAACCACTCAGGCCGTCGTCGCGTTGAGCGGTGCGATCACGGAGACACCGTATCGCGAACGCCGTTGGGAATTGCTGGCATTGGCGCTCTACCGCAGCGGGCGGCAGGCGCAGGCGCTCGCCGAACTGCGCCGGGTGCGCGACCTGCTCGTCGACGAGCTCGGGGTGGAACCGGGTCCGGCGCTGCGCGAGTTGGAACGCCGAATGCTCGGACACGATCCGGAGCTGTTGCTGGCCGGATCACCGTCCCACCGCATCGAGACCACCGAAAGCGCTGGCGCGCAGCGTGTTCCGATGGTGCCGCGGCCGCTGTCCGCGCTGATCGGGCGGGGCGGCGAACTGCGCATGCTCGATGAGCTGCTCGCGGCGCGGCGGTTGGTCACGGTGATCGGACCCGCCGGCGTCGGCAAGACCCGCATCGCCGTGGAATACGCGGCCGAGCGGCCGGATGTCTGGATGGTCCGGCTCGCCGACATCCACGGCGCGGCGGCCATCGCGCCGACGATCGCCGCCGCGATCGGATTGTCCGGCGTCGCGGGCGATCCGATGACGGCGGTGTGCCGCACGCTCACCGGGCAGCCGGGGCTGCTCGTGCTGGACAACTGTGAGCATCTGGTCGACGAACTCGCCCCGATCGTCTCCGAATTACTCGCGCACGCAAGCGGTTCGCGCGTGCTGGCGACCAGCAGGCAAGCACTCGGCATCGCCGGTGAGCAGTTGATGCCGTTGCGGCCGTTATCCGTCGACGCGGCGGACGGCCGGGCGGGTGCGGCCGTCGAGCTGCTGTTCGAGCGGGTGCGCGCCGGTCGCGCCGACTGGCGGCACACCCCGGCCGACGCCGCGGCGGCCCGCACCATCTGTCGCGCGCTCGACGGTCTGCCGCTGGCCATCGAACTCGCCGCGGCGCGCGAGCGCGCACTCGGATTGTCAACTATCGCAACGCATCTGCACGACCGCGTCGACGTGCTCGCGCCGACCGCGCGCGGCTCGCTTTCACCGCACGATTCGCTCGGCGCCGCCATCGAATGGAGTATCGATCTGCTCGACTCCGCTGATCGCGCGCTGCTGCTGCGGCTCTGGCCGTTCGAGGGCGGATTCACCTGGCAGGCGGTCGAATCCGTGCGAACCGACTGCGGTGGCGCGGTGCTGGCCGGGCTGGCGGCGCTGGTCGACCGCTCGGTGCTGACGGTCGACCTCGGCAGCGGCCGATATCGGCTGCTGGAGACCATCCGGCGCCACTGCCGCGACGCTGATCCGGATCCGGCGGCATCGCTTGCGGCGCATGCGATTTGGGTGCGTGAGCTGGCGCGCGGGCAGGCGGCGTTGCTCACCGGGCCTCGGTCGAGCGCGGCGGCCGCGCTGCTCGCGGCCGAAATGGCCAATATCCGTGCGGGTTTCGGCCACGACCTGACCCATCATCCGATCGAGGCACTGCGCACGGCCGGTGCGCTCGGAAATATGTGGGTCACGATAGGTTCCGTGCCGGAGGGTATGCGGTGCATCAGGTCCGCGCTGGCCGCCTGTCCCGACGCGGCGGCCGTGGACCGGGCCGGTGCGATGATCGCGCTGTCCATCTGCGAACTGCATGCGGGTGACGCGCGAACCGCGCTGCGGCTGGCCGAATCGGTGATCGAATCGCTCGACGAAACCGATCCCGCACATGAGGTGCCGCTGCTGAAGGCCTATTCCCGCCAATGCAACGCACTTGCCGACCTGGGCGATCTGATGGCGCTGCGCCCGGCGCATCGGCGTTTCCGGATGGCCGCGGCGAGCCCGAACGCGCCCGACGATATGCGGGTCAATGCCGGGCTCGGTGTGGCCATCATGCGGTTCTACGACGGTGATGTCGACGGAGCGGCCGAAATCATGCGCGCCAACGGTGAATTCGCGCGCGAGTGCGGATATCTGTGGGGCGAGGGCATTTCCGAACTGCTGCTGGCCTGGCTGCTGCTCGGCCGGGCCGTCGCCGAGCCGGCCCGGATCCGCCGGGTATTCGCGCACCTCACCTCGGCGGTCGCGGCATTCGAACGCCAGCCCAACGCCTCCGAGGTGCTGGTCTCCCTCTACGCGGGCGTGTGCGTCCTGATCCTGTCGGACCGCGCGGAGATCGCGCTGCGCCTCTACGCGGCGGTGCGTGCGCACGCCGCACGGATCGGCATCGATCCGTGCCGCTATCTGCGGCTCGCCGGACCCGAGGTGGCGGCAAGGGTGAACGCGGTGCTCGACGCCGCCCGGCCCGCCGCCCGAACCCCGGCCTGGCACACCATGATCGGGCTCTTCCACGACGCGGTCGGCGAGCTCGAAACCCGCTAGTCCGGGCGCCGCCCGACAACGGTGACGATCAGCTGCGGAATGTCGTGCCAGCCGGGCGATCCGGCGATTTCGTAGAAGCGGTCGAGGTCCTCGGCGGCGACCTCGAGGCGGTCGGCGACCGGACGGATGAGGTTCGACCAGCGATCCTCCGGACCGCCGCCGAGCCGACCGGCCCGGGTGCGCACATCGATGCCGGTGAAGCCCAGCTCGGTGAAAAGCGTTGGTGCGGACCGAATCCAGGTAAACGAGGTGCCGGTACGGGCGGCGAAGGACCGGTAAGCGGCGAGTACCCGGCCGACCGCCGGATCGGGTGCGGTCGAATCGTCGAGCTGATACGGCTCGGTCAGCACGAGTAGGCCGCCGGGCGCGAGCAGGTCGCGCAGGCGCGCCAGTACGGTATCGCGATCGGGTAGGTGGATCAGCACGAATCTGGCGTGCACCAGGTCGAATCGTCGCGTTGTCGCCCAATCGGTGATGTCGGCGCTCACCACGTCGATATTCGGCCGCGCGCGCACGGCCGGATCGATGATCGAGGTGTCCCGGTCCAGCGCGACCACTCGGGCCGCCGGATAGCGGTCGGCGAGCGCCGCGGCGACCCCGCCGGTTCCGGCGCCGATATCGATGACGTGCGCTTCGGGCGCCATGCCGAGGGATTCGACGAGTGACAGCGTATAGCCGTCCATGGTGTCGGCGATTCCCGCGAGGCGGGCGGCGTCGGCGCGCCCGCCGCTTCCGAGTCCGGTCATTCGCGTATCATCGCACGCTATTGCGGCGCAACGGGATTCAGCCGTTGTTCGCGGCGTGGGCCAGCAGTGCGCGCAGGATCGGTTCGGGTTCGGTCCACAGCAGCGCGCCGCCGATGCCCGCGACCAGGTGCCGGGTCGCGGCCGGGATTTGTTGGGCGAGACCGGCGCCCAGGTCGGGGGAGTGGCTGGTGTCCTGTTCGCCGTACCAGATGTCGACCGGGATGCGGATCGCCGCCAGATCGATATTCCAGTGGCCCATGGCGAGCGCGGTATCGCGCGCATAGCCATTGGGGCCCTGCGCGAAGGCCTCGTCCAGCGCCGAACGGTATGCGGCGGCGAAGGTTTCGTCGCGGTAGACCGCGAGATCGCTGTCCGGGCTGCCCGCGAGCACCATGTCCACCATGGCCTGTGGCGTGAACTCGGCGAAAATCCGCTCGGCGGCAACGGGATCGGTGATCGCGGTATCGATCAGCTGCCGCAGCTGCTGCGGCAATACATCGGCGAACCGCGGTTCGGCCACCTCGTCCGCGGCGGAGACCAGCGTAAGCGCGGTGATGACCCCGGCCGCGGCGCAGGCCAGCGCGAATGGCGCGCCCTGCGAATTGCCGACCATCAGCGGCCTGCCGAGGTCCCTGCTCTTGGTGAATGCGGCGATATCGGTCGCGAAATCGGTGAACGTGCGGCCCGGATGCGGCGTCGACGCGCCGAGTCCCGGCCGGTCGACGGCGATCAGACGGATATCGAGCGCATCGACCACCGCCGCGCCGAATCCGAGCCGCCTACTGGTCGCCGCGCCGGGCGAGAACAGCACCGGTGTACCGTCCACCGGACCCCATTCCGCCCAGCCGAGCGACCTTCCGTCCGGGAGGGATTCGGTACCGGTGCGGGCGGGCTCGACGACGAAGGTGCTCATGGCCCCATTCTGTCGCCGACCTTTTCGACGAGTTCACCACGGGGTCGCACAGTATGACCGGCGCCACTGGCCGTCCGGCGGCGGCATTGCGCCGCAAGGGGATTCAGATCCGATACGGCGGGAAGTAGTGGGCCCAGACCTGGCCGAGGACGCGCAGCAGCTCCTCGGGGAGCAGGTGGGCGATCTCCGGGCAGAGGTGCGCGTGCGCGCCGCAGGTTTCGCACCAGACGCGGGTCATCCTCGGGTCGGCGGCGAGCGCCGCGGCGATCCAATCGGGGTGCATCCGCTCGTTGGTGAGGGTGGCGACCCAGCGGTCGCCGTGTCCGTCGGAGTCGCGGTGGGTCGCGTTGACAACCGTTACCGGGAAAAGCGGCTGGTTCCGCACGTTGATCATGGCGGATAACACCTTTCGGAAAAGGTATGGGTAATTCTGGCCGGTATGCGGTCTGGTCGATAGCGGAAAAATTGCAGGTGGTAACCGGAATCAACGGTAACTCGCGCGGGTGCCCTGGACAAGGGGACAGCGAGGTGTCGGAATTGTCCTGAAATTGGGAGTTTCAGAGTGTGGAATGTCCGTAATTCATTGTCGGCCAGCGTGGCCCGGCCTGGGTCGGATAGCCGAGTTCGGCAAGATAGTCACGGTAGGCGTCCTGTGTGGCCTGCAGCCGATCGAGACGCAACCGCCCGGGATCCCGCGCGTACATATCGAGGCCGAGCCGGGTCCACAGCCGCGTCGGCGGCAGTTCGGCGCCGCCCGGCGGTATGAATTTCCGCACCTCGTCGAGCGCGGCGATGGCGCTGGCCAGCCAGGTCGCCACCTGGTCGCGTTCGGCGCCGTCCAACAGGTACGGATTCGGCGGTACGGCCGCGGCGTATTCGTCGGCCACCCACAGCCAACCGCCCGCATCGATCAGCTGGGACGGCAGCGGGCCGCCGAATTCGAGATCGCCCGCAGGGGTTTCGGCGTCGTCCGGCAGCAGGAAGGTGAATTCGCGAGGCTCGCGGCAGGTTTCGCAGGTTCCGGTGTATTGCCGGACGAATCTTCCGTCGCCCAGCGGGTGGAGAGCATCGGCGCGTTCGAATCTGGTGTCGCCGCAGTCGCACGGCGTCATATCCATGAAGACGTGCGCCTCGCGGGTGGTGCGGGAGATGGGCAGGTCGAGGTCGGGTTCGCCCGCGGCGTGATCGGGACCGGGGTCGAACCAGTCCGGCTCATTGGTAAGTAGTGGGTCGCGCCATTCTGATTCTGTGGCGGCGTGATTCGGTTGGGAGTCGAACCGATCGGGCTCGGCCGTCGGCAGTGGGTCGCGCCATTCTGATTTCGTGGCCGCGTGATTCGGTTGGGAGTCGAACCAGTCCGGCTCGTCGGTCAGTAGTGGGTCGCGCCATTCTGATTTCGTAGCGGCGTGATTCGGCTGCGAGTCGAACCGATCCGGCTCGGCCACTGGCAGTGGGTCGCGAGCTTCCGGTTCCGCCGCAACGGTATCCGGTTCGGGCGCGGGTTCGGCCGGTGGCAACCGTAGCGCCGCCGTCGCCGGGAATTCGTCTTCCGGCAGGCGCAGCGCCGCGGTCGCGTCCGGTGCGGGCCCGGCCGAATCGGCTTGCGCCGCATACGCGTTCGGTGGCTCCGCGGCGCCGGGCTGCCAGGTGCGGCGCTCCTCGAGCGTCAGCCCCATCGCGGTGGCCGCCGAGACCGCCCGGTCACCCCACCACGGCACCTCGGTGCCCGCGACCTTCATGGTGGTCGGCACGTCGATGCTGATGGCCCAACCGGCGCCGTCGCGCCACAGCTTCAGCGCCATCGAGTTCGTATTTCGTTCGGGGCTGCCGTGATCCGGGATCTCCCTGGAGCCGAACGCGCCCGCGGACTGGTCGGCGAGCCGGACATTGCCGCGCAGCCCGAGCCGCTGCCGCAATTCGTCCAACCGGGTTTGGTCGAGCCGACCGGAAAAGGTCAGCAGTAGGCGACGTTCCACCGTCATCGTTTCTCCGAGCTCCCGCACGCCATCCAGCATTACCATTCTGTCCGGTCGGCGCGACTCGAGCATAGCGGGCAATACGTTGCGCGGACCGCAATTCGGCAATCCGAGTGACCCGAATCGTGCCGCTATGGCAGCCGAAAGTGGTTGTCGAGCACCGGAACCGGATCGAGTTCGGCGATCTCGTGGCCCGCGTCGCAATGTTCGGTGAAATCCTTGCCGTCCCGGGCCTGGAGGATTCGGATATCGCGGACCAGCGGACGCAGCGTCGCGGCGACCCGGGCGGCATGCCGGTATCCGGGGGCGTCACGGTCCGCGACGATCAGCACCCGCCGCCCGCCGCGGAACCAACTCGCGTGCGCCGGTTGCCAATTGAGCGCGCCGCCGGCGTTGCAGGTGGCGGCGAGCCCGGCGTGGTCGGCGGTGCGGACATCCTCCTCGCCCTCGCAGACGTAGATGTCCGTGCCGTTCGCGACGGCGGCGAGCAGGCCGGGCAACAGGAATGGTATGGGTGCGAATCCACCAGGCCGCCAACCGGATTCGGTCATCCTGGCCTGCCAGAAGGTTTTCGACCTGCCGGATTCGTGCGGCGTGTGCATGCGCACCACCATGCCGACGAGCCGCCCGCCGGGGTCGCGGTAGAAATACCGCGCCACCATGCGCGGCGGGCCGAGCGCCCGGCCGGGATCGGTCCGGTGGCTGGTCAGCGGCAGGCCCGCGGCGAGCAGCGCTCGATCGACCAGGGACCGCTCGCCGGTACGGGCCGAGCTACGGGCCACCGGATGCGCGCCGGGCCGGTCGTAAAGGTCGCGGACCGTGAGCCCGAGCCGCTCCAGCACCATTTCGTCGGGGCATCCGGCGAAACAGCGGACCACGGTCTTGCCGCGCTGCCGGTTGTAGATCACCCCGAGCGACGGATGGTGCCTGCGGCCGTCGCCCTCGTGCACCGGACACAGATAGCGCAGCCAGTCGCCGCTGCGGGTACCCCGTCCGGCGATCCGATCCAGTGCGTCGGTAATGGTTTCCCAGGACATGGCGCTCCTCCTCGCCACCATCGATTGTCCAGGGAATGCGCGAACCCGGCCAGCCGCTGGACCTGGATTTCGGTCAGGTCCTGTTCCGGTGAGGACCGGATTCTTACCTGCCTTTGTCATTCGGCTAACCGGCCGTTGTCGCGGCGCGGACAGGGTTGTCCCATGACGAAAACGCAGCCGACGGTGACGGCGGTCACGAAATGAACGATCCGGCACCGGTGGCATCGCTACCATCCGGCAACAATGACGCGGTGAGCGCTCCGAACCTCCCGGCCTCGGTCCTCGTGGTCGAGGACGATCCGCATGTCCGCAGCACGCTGGACCAACTGCTGCGTTTCGAGGGCTACCGGGTGCATCTCGCGGCCGACGGCATCGAGGCGCTGGAGCTGCTGGAAAAGCAGCGCCCGGATCTGGCCGTCGTCGATGTGGTGATGCCGCGCCTCGACGGGCTGTCGCTGTGCCGGAACCTGCGCAGGCGCGGCGACCGGCTGCCGATTCTGGTGCTCACCGCGCGGCATCAGGTCGGTGACCGGGTCGCCGGACTCGACGCGGGCGCCGACGACTATCTGGCCAAACCGTTCGCCGCCGACGAACTGCTGGCCCGGCTGCGGGCGCTGCTGCGGCGCAGCGTATTCGACGCCGATCCGAGCACGCTCGCGGTCGGCGATCTGGTCCTGGACCCGGCCACTAGAGAGGTGCGCCGCGGCGAGCGCCCGATCGAACTCACCAGAACCGAATTCGACGTGCTGGAGCTGCTGCTGCGCAACGAGCGAATCGTGTTGAGCCGCAACGCGATCTACGAGCACATCTGGGGTTACGACTTCGCCACCGATTCGCGGTCGCTGGATGTGTACATCGGCTATCTGCGGCGCAAGACCGAGGCGGGCGGCGAGCCGAGGCTGATCCACACCATCCGCAACGTCGGCTACACCATCCGAGCCGAATGATGTTGCGCGCCAGGATAACCCTCGTCGTCATCGTGGTCGCCGTGGCGGCGATCGCGTTCACCATGGCCAGCTCCTATCGCGGCGTCCGCGATCTGGTCGCGGACGAGTTGGATCGCGGGCTGAACGACCGCCTCGACGCGGTGTCGGCGCTGCTCGACACCGGCCGCACGCTGCCGCCGCGCTCCGATATGACCGAACAACTGCTGCTGCCCGACGGCTCGGTCCGCCCGCTCACCCCCGGCGCGGCCGCGCTGCCGGTATCGGCCGCCGATCGCGCCGTCGCCGACACCGGAATCGGCACGGCCGCAGCCGATATCGAGCTGGACGGCGAGCCGTGGGGCACCCTGACCAAACCGCGCCAGGGCGGCGGCGCGATCATGGTCGGCCACCGGTATGCGATATCCGATCGGATCGAGAACGAATTCTTCTGGCGCACAGGCGGAATCACCGCACTCGCGGTCGCGGTGTCGGCGCTGCTCAGCTGGCTTGCGATCGGCCGCATCCTGCGCCCGGTGCGGCGACTACTCACCGCGACCGAACACATCGCGGCCACCAACGATCTGACGACCCCGCTGCCGAAGGCGGGCCGCGACGAAATCGGCAGGCTCACCGGAAGTTTCGCGGCCATGCTGACCGCGCTGCGCCGGTCGCGGGATCAGCAGCACCGCCTGGTGCAGGACGCCAGCCACGAGCTGCGCACCCCGCTCACCTCCATCCGCGGCAGCGCCGAACTGCTGCAGCGCGCCCGCGGCAGGCTCGACCCGGCCGACGAGCGGCAGGTGCTTTCCGTGCTCGTCCAGGAGTCGGCCGCACTCGACACCCTGGTGGCCGAGCTCGTCGAGCTGGCCACCGACCAGCACACCGCCGAGGAGCCGGTGCCGGTGGATCTGCCGGAGCTGGCCGAGGACTGCGCCGCGAACCATCGCATGCGCACCGGCCGCACCATCACCGTCACCGCGGCGCAGCCGCTGCCGGTGCGGGCCCGGCCGCGCGCCATCGCCCGCTGTGTGGACAACCTCATCGGTAATGCCGTGAAGTTCAGCCCGGCGGATACGCCGGTCCGCATCGTCATCCGGGGCGCCGAACTCGCGGTGCACGACGACGGGCCCGGTATCCCAGCCGCCGACACCACCGCCGTCTTCGACCGCTTCTACCGGTCCGCCGCCACCCAGGGCACCCCGGGATCAGGGCTCGGGCTCGCCATCGTCGCCGATATCGTCGCGGCGCACGGCGGCAGCGTCTTCGCCGAGTCGGGGCCGGGCGGGCGGGTCGGCTTCCGGCTGCCACCGCAGGATCGGCCGCGCCGCACCGGGCTGCTCCGGCGCTCCTAGGGAGTGAATTTCTACAAGACCGATGTGAATCGGCGGGGCAGACTTTCGGCCATGCGGCGTCCACCGGATGCCGTGCCTCGTCCCCGACCGATGAGAGTGGCGAAATGGCCGAAGAACTAGGTGTTGCCTCGGTGAACGGAATCCGCGTTCACTACCGGATCAGCGGATCCGGCCCCGCGCTGGTGCTGCTGCACGGCTGGCCGCAGACCGGACTGTGCTGGCACCGGATCGCGCCCGACCTGGCGGCGACGCATACGGTGATCGCGCCGGATCTGCGCGGCTACGGCCGCACCGACAAACCGGTCGGCGGCTACGACAAGCGCACCATGGCCGCGGATATCGCGGGCCTGCTCGAACACCTCGGCGTGTCGACCGCGGCGGTGGTCGGGCACGATCGCGGTGCGCGCGTCGCGCACCGGTGGGCGCTCGATCGTCCCGATCAGGTCACCAAATTGGCGGTGCTGGATGTGATTCCCACCCGCGAGGTGTGGCGGCTGATGAACGCCGATATCGCGCGCCGCTATTTCCACTGGCTGTTCCACCTCCAGCCGGACCTGCCGGAACTGCTTGTGGGACAGAATATTTCCGGCTATCTGCGGTACTTCTTCGAACATTGGACGGTGAACAGGCACGGGTTGACCGAGGAAGCCGTCGACGAATACATCCGCGCCTTCAGTGTGCCGGGCGCGCTGCGCGCCGGATTCGACGACTACCGCGCCGCCGAACTGGATGCCGAACACGACGACGCCGATGCCGAGCGGTCGCTGCGGCAGCCGGTGCTGGCCCTGTGGGGTTCCGGCAGCTTCCTGGAAAAGCTTCCGGCACTGGATATCTGGCGCAAGTATGCCGACGACGTGCAGGGCGGCCCGATTCCGGACTGCGGCCACTTCATCGCCGAGGAGCGCCCTGAGGTGCTGGTGGACCGGTTGCGCGCATTCCTCTGATCAGGACGGCGGCGCCCCGATCATCTGCACATGCGTTCCGTCCCAACGGAATTGGACGTGAGTGTAGGTGCCGTCGGGGCAGGCGTCACAGCTGCCGGGCGTCTTGTAGGTGAGCCCGACCGTCTCGTCCGTGGTGTGTTCGGGGTCGAATGCGGTGAAGCCGTACGCCTTCGGGGTCGCCGTGCCGATGTATTCGCCCTTGTGGAAGAGCAGTGCGTGTTCCGGTGAGCTGCCGGTGGCCTTCTCGATCGGGACGATGGCGACCGACAGCGTCGCGCATGTATCGAAATCGCCTGTATACGTGCGTGATTCGGTCGACCACCGGGCGCCGGTGACCGGCTCGGCAGGTAGTCGGGAGACGGCGGATCTGACGATGGGGGAGCCGAGGTTCACCCCGCACGGCTGCCCCGGCTGCCCGGATTGCGATGCCGCGGCGGTGGATCCGGGCGGCGCGGCCACCGGAGCCGGCCTGCTGGACTTGACCGGTTTCGCCGGTGCGCCGGCCGAACCGCAACCGGCGAGTTGGCCGGCGCCGAGCAGAATCGCTGCCACGATCACCGTGCAACGCAACATGATTCGATAATCCCTTCCGCGGTTGCCGCCGACCTGATCGACCCCGCGTCATCGTGTTCGCAAGCAATGATCCGCCGGACGGGGGTTCCGTGCACGGTGGCCCGTTCCCGGGATAGAGGGGTTTGCGGGAACGGGCCGGGTATTCAGTGAACAGAGCGGATCAATGCGCCGAGCCGCTGCTCGCCGAACCGGTATTCGTCGCGGGCCCGGTCGCCGGAACGACGCTGAAATCGGTGCACCAGCCGCCGGCACCGCCGGTGGACTGGCAGGCCACGTACAGTGTCGGGCTCGTCGCGGTGAATGTGCCGCTGACCACCGTCGGCGTCGACGAGCCGACCTGCTGACTGACGTAGGGGATGCCGTTCGGCCCGTCCAGCGCGATGGCGAGCACCGATCCGCCGTTCGGGTCGGCCCAGACCAGCACCGAGAAGACGTAGCGCCCGCCGGTGACCACCCCGACATCCTGGCCGACGTAGCCGTTGTCGCCGGTGCGCGCCGCGGAGCGGCCGTCGACGAAATCCGTTGTCGCATTGTAGATGTGGGCCGACCACCGGCCGAGACCGTTCGCGAAGTCGGGATCGGCGACCAGATTGTCGGCCGGGCTCGCACCGCCCGCGACCGCGGCCGCCGCGCATAGATATCCGGCCGTGGCCAGTGCGGCCGCGCCGCGGGTTGCGCACCGGAACACCTCGAGCATCGGGTCCTCCTCGATTCGCACAAGCCAAACCGCAGGTCGCGGCAGTCTATCCCGCTGCGGGGCGGCGATCCGGGAAGGCAGCGCCACCGGCGCGCCCGGCTCAGCCCAGTGATTCGGCGGCGGCCGCGGCGATGGCGGCGGCGACGCCGGTGAGCGCGGGGGAGTCCAAACGCCACTGCTGCCAGTACAGCGGAACGTCGATATGCGAATCCCCGTCGATCCGGACAAGGTCGGCGCTGAGTTGGGCGTCCGGCAACATGCCCCAGCCGAGCCCGAGCCGCACCGCCGCGGCGAATCCGGCCGAAGACGGCACATAGTGCCGCGGTGGATCGACGGGATGCCTTGTCCGCCTGCGGATTTGGCGATCCTGCAAATCGTCCTTGCGGTCGAACAGCACCACCGGCGCGGTGGCGTATGCCCGGGCGGCGGGCCGATCGGCGAACCAGGCGTCGGCGAATTCGCGATTCGCCACCGGGCGGTAGCGCATCGCGCCGAGCCTGCGCACCCGGCAACCCTGCACCGGCTCGGCCGTCGAGGTGATGGCCGCCATCACGGTGCCGTCGCGCAGCAGCCGGGTGGTGTGCTCCTCGTCCTCGCGGTGGATTTCGAAGCACACCCCGGCGGGTGCGGCCGCCAGCGCGGGCAACACCCAGGTCTCCAGCGAGTCGGCGTTCACGGCGATGGGGACGCGGACGGGCCGATCGGTGGGGCGATCGTTGTCGCCGAGCTCCCGTGCGGTGTCCTCGGCGAGCAGTGCTACCTGCCGGGCCATGCGCAGTACGGCGAGCCCGGATTCGGTGGCGCGCACCGGTTTCGTGCGCTGCACCAGGATGCGGCCCGCCGCGTCTTCCAGCGCCTTGATCCGCTGGCTCAGCGCCGACGGGGTGATTCGCAGCCTGCGCGCCGCGGCCTCGAAGGTGCCCTCGGTGAGTGCGGCGTCGAGCGCGCGGAGCTGGTCGAATTGCAGATCCATATTCAGAGATTCTAATGATAGTTAAGAATATTTAGTTTGCCTGCCGATCGTTTACGGCCGTAGGTTCGATGGCATGACGGCTTCATCGGCGGTACTTGCGGCCGTCTCGGGTTTGGGTTTCGGGCTGTCGCTGATCGTGGCGATCGGCGCGCAGAACGCGTTCGTACTGCGTCAGGGGTTGCGCGGGCAGCACGTCTTCGCGGTGGTCGCGGTGTGCGCGGTATCGGATATCGTGCTGATCGCGGCGGGTGTCGGCGGCTTCGGCGCAGTGGTCGCCGCCGCGCCCGCGGTGCTGGTGCTGGTGCGCTACGCGGGCTCGGCGTTCCTGGCCGGATATGGATTCCTCGCCGCGCGAAGGGCTTTCGCGAATTCGGCGCTGATCGCCGACGCGGGGGCCACCATGGCGCTCGGTGCGACCGTGGCCACCTGCCTGGCGCTCACCTGGCTCAACCCGCATGTCTACCTGGACACCGTGCTGCTGCTCGGCTCCTTCGCCAACGGGCATGCGAGTCAAGACCGCTGGTTCATCGGTCTCGGGGCGATGGTCGCCAGCGTGCTGTGGTTCACCGGCCTCGGTTATGGCGCGCGGCTGCTCGGCCCGCTGTTCGCCCGGCCGATCGCCTGGCGGATCCTCGATTCGCTCATCGCGCTGGTGATGCTCACCCTCGCCGTCGGTCTGCTGCTGTCGCGGTGAACTTTCGGTGTGCCGCATGCGGCGCGCTCACTTCGAACCTGTGAATCGCGTCGCGACAGTTTCGCCGCGGTGCGCTAGTTTCGTGCCCGACAACCGCATGCCCGTCCGTTCCGGATGGGTGACGGCAATGCTTTTGCCCGGGAGGAGCACGCTCAGTGGGGATCCATCGGATGATGGGATCGGTTCGGGGGTCGGTTGATTCGGTGCGGGGTGGTCGCCGGTGAACCGTGGGTCGTTGGTGCTGTGCGCCGCCGTCATCGCGGTCATGGCGGCTTGGGTGATGCGGGCCCGGCGCAATAGCGAGATCGATTGCGGGCATGACGATTTCGGGTCGGAGCTACTTCTCGGGCGGTGACCTGGCCCGGGGTGGCCTACGGTGGGGCCATGGAATTTCGTTTGCCGCGAGCGGGTTTGGCGATCGCCGCGTCCGGCGCGCTGCTCGGCGGTTGCGCGGGTGAGGCGGCGCAACCGCCGCACCCGCCGCGCACCGGCGCGCCGTCCATAACCGCCGGCGCGCCGTCGTTCACCCCGGTCGCCGCGCAGCGGGTGGTCGTGCTCGATCCCGGCCACAACGGCGGCAACGGCGCGAATCCGGCGGCGATCAATCGGCAGGTCCCCGACGGTCGCGGAAAAACCAAGGCGTGCAATACCACCGGCACCTCGGCCAGGGACGGCTATCCGGAGCACGCGTTCAACTGGGCGGTCGCCGAGCAGGTGCGGGATCTGCTCACCGCGCGCGGTCTGCGCGTCGTCATGACCAGGAACGACGATTCCGGCGTCGGCCCATGCGTCGACGAGCGGGCCGCCATCGGGAACCGCGGCGACGCGGCGGCGGTGGTCGCCATTCACGCCGACGGCGCGGATGGCGCCGGTGCGCACGGATTTCATATCGCCTATTCCGCGCCGCCGCTCAACGCGGCGCAGGGCGAACCGTCGGTCCGGCTGGCGAATACATTGCGCGACACCATGGTCGGCGCGGGCTTCGCGATATCGAGCTACGTCGGCTCGGCCGGACTCGATCCACGGGCCGATCTGGCCGGGCTGAATCTGTCGGAGCGCCCCACCGCGTTGGTCGAATGCGGGAATATGCGCGATCCCGGTGATGCGGCGCTGCTCGAATCCCCCGACGGCCGCGCCCGCATCGCGGCGGCCATCGCCGCCGGGATCACCGCTTACCTGGGTTGACAAAAATCTGCCTTGTTAGCAAACTCTATAGGAATTATACGGACGACCAGTTTATTGCTGATCGTCTGCCTATATAACCGGGAAGAATTTCTCGAAGGCCCCATTCCCGGCCGGTCCGGCGCACATTTCCCTCTGAAAATTGGGATTACCACATGCTGGCCACGCAAAGGATAGGCAATTCGGTCATGTAAGTAAAGCTTCTTTTACGGTTTCTGGCCGCAACGACCCTCTCTCGGAGTCAATATTGGCCGCGTGACCTGCGAATATGGCCGATTGTGATCTGCATTATGTTGACCAGGATTCTGGACAAATCCACGATTACTGCATGACCTTCGGCAAACTTTCAGCAAAAGTTGGACGCCGTAACCCGCGCATCAGCGCGGGCGTCATCGGTGGAACCGGGCTGTTGTTGCTGTTCGCGGCCCAGGCCGATCTTTTGATCGCCGCGCCGAGCGCGGTCGCCGACCCGGAAATCCCGGGATGCTCCTCGGATTACTCGGTGTCCAACGAAATGACCATGAAGTGTGAGCCGGGCTCCGGACAGGGGCAGCACGCCTTCATCCGGTGCCGTGACCTCGTCGGTATCGCACACACCCACATCGGTCCGACCATCGGGTCGGATGGCGGTTGGTCCAGGGCGGTCTGTGCCCCGGGCGAAAACGGTCCGGCCTGAACATATTCCGGACCCAGCTCTGCCTTTTCGCGCCGAATGCCCGTAATGCGGTAGTCCAGGGCGATGGCGCGTTCGCAGCCCAAAGAAAGGCTCGAATCATGCGCGTTGTGATGGAACGTTCGCGAGAAACCAAAGCATCGGCGAAATGCCGCAAGGACGCCAAGCGCGCCCGCCGCGGCATGTACGCCGCCGCCACCTTCGCCTCCATGGCGACGGTGATGATGGCCGGACAGGCCGCCGCGGAGGCGCCGGACGGCCAGCAGGCGCCGGTACCCCCGCAGGCGCCCGGTATGAACCGGGGCGCGGCCGTTGGCCAGACGCTGCCCGGCACCGCGGGCGCCGTCGCCGGACAGTTGCTCGATCCGTCCCAGCAGGCCGCGCTGAACGGCGCGCTCGGGGCGGCGGCCCAGGTCGTCGCGCCGACACCCATCGGTTCCCAGGTCGGTGCGGCCGTCGATGCCTTCCAGGCGGGCGGCGCGCCACAGGCGCCCGCACCGATGCAGCGGCCCGAACCGGCCCAGCCGGGCCAGCCCGCGACCACCCCGGTCGTCGGCGGCACACCCGCGCCCGCCGGTTCGCCCGCCGCGATCGCGAACCAGGTCGTCGGCATGGTCCCGACTCCGGTGGCCGAACTCGCCGCGACCGCCGCACAGATCGCCGTGGCCAAACTGCCGCTGGAACAGCTGGCGGGCTGGGCGAACACCACCTTCCCCGATGGTCCGATGCGCGGTCCGGTCGATGATCTGCTCGGCTTCGTCCAGCAGGCCACCGAACTCGCGGGCGCACGCCGCGAGCGCGCGAACCCGACCATCGACGACCTGATCGATCAGGCCCGCACGGTCTTCGGCTTCCCGAAGGACGGTCCCGACCCGACCCAGGCGCTGCGCGACCTGCTGGTCGGCCCGGCCGTCGGCAAGAACGACCCGATGGCGGGTATCGCGCCCGGACTGGCCGCACTCGTCGCGCCGGTGCTCGGTTTCGCCGCGCCGCACCTCGACGGCCTCGCCCCGGTGCTCGGCTTCCTCGCGCCGCTGCTGGCCATCGCCTCGAATCCGGTCGGCGCGATCGGCGCGGTGCTGACCACGCTGCGCGATCAGGTGCAGGGTCTGCTCGGCGACAGTAGGCACAATGCGGCGCTGCCGCTGCTGACGTTGCCGGTGGTCGGGCTGTTCGCGCTCGTGCCGCTGCTGTTCGCCGGCGGTATCGCGGTCGTCGGGGCGCTCGCCCTCGGCGCGGTGGTGCTCGGCGCGCTCCTGTTGGCGCCCCTGGTGATCGGTGCGCTCGTCATCGGCGGCGCGATCCTGGCCGTGCTGGCCATCCCGGTGCTGGTGGTGCTCGCGGTGATCGCGATACCGGTGCTGATCATCGCGCTTCCGGTCGCCTTCATCGCGTTCCAGGTGCTGGCGCCGTTCATCCTGGCCGGTGGCCTCGCCCTGTTCGCGGCGGCGGTGGTCGGCGGTGCGGCCGTGGCGGTCGTCGTACTGGCACTCGGGCTGGCGGTGCAGATCGTCGGGTTCGTTCTGTTGACCGTATTTGCCGCGCTGGCAACGATTTTCGTGCCGTTCCTGGGCCTGATCATCGGACCGCTCGCGTTTACCGCCGCGCTCGCCTGGCTGGTGCTCGGTGGAATCGGCGTCGCCGTCGCGTTCTTCGGCACCCTCGGCATCGCCGCGCTGGTGAGCGCCGCGGTATTCGCGGTGGTCGGTGTGCTGTCGCTGTTCACCCCGTTCGGGCTGATCTCGATTCCGATCCTGCTCGCGCTCGGTGCGGCCGCCGTGATCCTGATGGGTGCGGTTGGCCTGGCCGGTGGCGCCATCTTGGCCGCGCTCGGCCTCGTCGAGCTCGTCGCGCTGGGAATTGTCGGCGGGGCCGCGGTGACCGTGCTGCTGGCGCTGGTTCTGGTGGTCAGCACCGTGCTGGCGGCGGCGGATGTGGTCGTGTGGGCCGCGTTGTCGGCCGCGACGCTGATCGTCGGCGCCCTCGGCATGGCGGCGACCGCGCTCGCCGTCGTCGGCGGGCTGATCGCCACGGCCGCGATCATGATCGGCGTGCCGATCATCGGGCCGCTGCTGGCGCCGCTGCTGTTCATCGGACTGGTCGCCATCCCGGCCGCGCTGGGCCTGTTGTTCCTGTTCGGCGCGTTCACGTTCGGGGCGATGCTCACGTTCGTGTGCACGAGCCTGATCCTGTTCGGGATCGCGAACCTGGCCGGCGTCGCGTTGGTCGCCTCGCTGGTGTTCATGATCACCATGCCGTACGCGATTCCGATCATTCTGTTGGCCGACCTTGCCTTCGCGATCATCGTCGGCGCCGGGCTGGCCGCGCTCGCGGCGGCGAACGTGGTCTTCACCTGGTTCTTCGGCGGCGCGGCCGCATTGGCGGTGCTCGCCTTCGCGTTGGCCGCCTCGGCGACGGTGTTCGCCGGTGGGCTGGCCATCGGTGTGCTGTCGTTCGCCCTGCTGACCCTGGGTGCGTTCGCGTTGATCATCACCAACCCGCCGCTGGCTCTGCTGGCGCTGCCGGTGATCTTCGGTGGCCTGTTGCTGAGCGTCCTTGCCACCCTCGGCACGGTGGCCGTGGTCTCCAGCCTGGTGACCGGGCTCGCGGCCTTCCTCGGGTTCGGCCTCATCGCATCCTGGGTGGGCTTCGGCATCCTGCTGCTGGGCACCTTCATCGCGGTATCGTCGGTGTTCCCGCCGTTCCTGCTGGTCAGCATCCCGGTGGCGGCCGTGGCGTTCGTGGCCATCATGGCTCTGGCCATCGCGACCGGCACTATCTTCGGCGCCGGTATCGGGGCAATCCTGCTGGCCGGCAACGTGATCGCGATCGCCCTCGGCATCGCCGCGGTGATCGCCACCGCCGCGGTCGGGGTAGCGGGATTCGTTTTCGCCGCCGCGCTGACGCTGCCGTTCCTGATCTTCGGCCCGCTGGCGCCGGTGGTCTCGACGGCGCTGATGCCGATCATCGCGCTGGCTCTGGCGGCCATCTGGTCGCCCGTGCTGGCGGCCGGACTCACGGTGGCCGCCGCCGCCATCGCGATCCAGCTGTTCGGCCTGATCGGCCTGCCGATCCTGGCGGCGATCGTGCTCGGCGGCCTGACCTTGGCGGCGAAGGGGCTTTTCCTGACCATGCTCCTGGTCACCGCGCCGCTGAGCTTCGTATCGCTGTTCCTGCTCGCCGCGATCGCGCTGCCGATCCTCGGGCTGGCCGCGGTCGGTGCTCTCGCGCTGCTCGCGCTGCCGGTGCTCGCGGTGATCGGTATCCCGCTGCTCGGCCTGGCCGCGCTCGGTGCGCTCGCCGTGCTGGCGGTGGGTGCCGCGGTGGTGCTCGGCCCGCCGGTGCTCGCGGTACTGGCGGCGATCGCGATCCCGCTGCTCGGCCTGGCCGCACTGGCCGCCGCCGCGGTGGTGGGCGGTGCGTTCGTGGCGGGCATCGTCGCGGCCGTCGGCGCCGCGCTCGTGGTCGGCATTCCGCTGGCCCTGCTGATCGGCGTGCCGCTGCTGGCGCTGGCCGCGGTGGGAGCGCTTGCGCTGCTTGCGCTTCCGGTGCTCGCCATCGGCGCCGTCATCGCCGCGCTCGGTGCGGCCGCGCTCGCGGTCGCGGCATTCGTCGCCGGTGCCGTCGTCGCACTCGGTGTCGCCCTGGCTATCGGAATTCCGGTGGCGCTGGCGGCATTCGCGGCCGGTGCGGTGCTCGCGCTCGGTGCGGCGCTGGCGATCGGCATTCCGATCGCCATCGCGGTCGGGCTGCCGCTGCTGGCGCTCGCGGTGGCGGGCGGTGCCGCACTGCTGGCCCTTCCGGTGCTGGCGCTGGCCGCCGCGGTCAGCGTTCCGGTGGCGCTCACGGCGGGTGCCGTGCTGCTGGGCCTGGCCCTGGCATTGCTGGTGCTGCTCACCCCGCCGGTGCGGGTGTGGCTCATCTCCGCCATCCGCGCCGCGGTGCCCGCATTCGGCTCGGGCGGTGCGGCCGCGACCGGAACGCAATTCCTCGACAACATTCCCGACAACCCGAGCCTGGAGCAGCTCATCACCTCGCTCCAGCAGGCGCTGGGCCCGAAAGCCAGTGCGGCGCCTGCGAATCCGGTGGCTCACGCGGACATCCCGTACACCGGAAACGGTGCGGCCGACGGCGTCACACACGACGCCCGTCAACTGGTCAGCATCGCCGTCTGAACCGGATACCCACTGTTCCAACACATTCAGGTAAAGGAGCACGATCATGACGCACGCGATGCAGGACGGTGTCGGCACCACCGAAGCGACCATGCACCTGGAGTACCTCTACGGCCCGCAGTGGCGCGACGTACTCGCCATCATCGAACGCTCGGGCCAACTGCGCCCCGGCGAGCGGGACAAGTTGAACGCCGAGGCGTCGAAGTTCCTGCAGCAGCGCTATTCCGGGCTGCAGGGCGGCGCGGAGGGCGGATTGGCCGGGCTGCTGGCGGGTCTGCAGGGCGGGGCCCAGCAGACCGAACCGCTGAACATCGCCACCACCACCGCCAAGTCGTTCGGCCGCTCCCGCAATGTGCAGGTCGCGGGAATGATTGCCGGACAGGCCGTTTCGCCCGGCGCCTCCGGACTGTCGAACGGCGATCTCAGCGGGCTGTTCGAATCGCTCGGCTCGCTCGGCGCCGTGACGGTGGTCGGGCAGGCGGTCACCGCGGCCGTACTCGGTGATCTGGTCGGCCGCGGTGATTTCACCAAGGCGGTATACGACGAGCTGATGCGACCCTGGCTGAACAGCATCGAAGCCTGACGAAAGGAGTTGGCGCCATGTTCGATTCACGCAACGTTGGTTCCGGGCTTCCGGTCGACTCGTTCGCCGGGCTGCTCGAGCTGGGTGACAACCAGATCGGGTACGGGTACTACGAGAGCAATGAAATCGCCGCGGCGCCCGCGGTGGCCTGGAACACCCGTACCAGGACCGGTGCAATCGGTTGGTGGAACCGGCACCGCACGATTCAGGCGGCGGTCGGGATGACGATGGTGTTGACGATCGGCTTCCTGCCCGCCACGCAGAACGCGATCCTGTCGGTGATCACCCATGCGGGCTGACCGGATCGCGCGGCCGGTGCGCCGCGGACGACTCGTCCGCGGCGCGCCCGCCCTGGCCTTGGGGGTGCTCGGGCTCGCCCTGCTGACGGGCTGTGCGGGCACGGGGCCGTCGGCGCAGCAGAGCCGCGCGGGCGACCCGGACACCGTCGACTGCGCGGTGGGCGGCCGGGCCATCTCCGGGCTGCAGAACACCTTCCGCGGACTGTCCGATCAGCTCAACGGCATCGGGCCCGCATCGGCCCGCGGTGACCTCGCCGATGTGAAAAACCGTGTCGGCCAAGGGATGCGGCTCGCGGCGCAGGTCCCGGCGAGTATCCAACCCGCGACGGCGACGATGAATTCGCCGCTCATCCGCAGCGCCTACCAGGATGTCGGGCAGGCGGGCGCGCGGTTGCACGACGCGCTCGGCGACCTGAACGCCGCGCTGGACAGCGGGCGGCCCGCGCAGGGCGTCACCGATTCGCTGTCCGCGGCGCTCGATTCGCTGAACGGCGCGATGAACCGCATGCGTGTGGCCTGTTCGTCTGTTTTCCCGGAACCGGCCGCCCGAATACAGACCGTGCAGCAAGTGGGTAGCTGAGTGCGGTCCGCCGGTCCCCGTGTCTCCCCCGTGGCACGGGGACCGCGCGTGCCCGCACCGAATCACGCTGTGCCGCAACCGACCACACCGGGCGGGGGAAACGCCTGGGAAACCGGTATGTTTGCGCTACCCTTCCCGCATGGCCAAGTCCAGGAAGGTGAGCGTCACCATGCCCGCGGAACTCGCGGACACGCTGACGCGCTGGGCCGAGGACGGCCGCATCCTCTCGGTATCGGGCTATATCGCCGAATCGGTGCGGGCCAGGATCGGCCGTGACGTGTCGCTGGCGCGATTGGAGGAGGTCTTCGGCGCCAAACCGCCCGCCGATGCGTTGGCCAAGGTATTGCGCAGGCTCGGGCGCCCCGACCTGATCGACGGCGCCGCGTGAAATACGCCGCGATCGGCGGATACGTACTCGACGTCGCCGCGCT
Source organism: Nocardia sp. JCM 34519.1 (assembly GCF_020361265.1). Taxonomy (NCBI): domain Bacteria; kingdom Bacillati; phylum Actinomycetota; class Actinomycetes; order Mycobacteriales; family Nocardiaceae; genus Nocardia; species Nocardia sp. JCM 34519.1. The sequence continues at coordinate 57,276 of NZ_JAIRBR010000022.1, read as the reverse complement.
CATCGGCGCGTGTCGCCGCAAACCGTATCCGGAATCGGTGATCTGGGGCACCGTGATCACGCACGGCGTGCTCGTCGTGCCCGCCGCGGTGCTCGGTGAGGCGAGGGCGCGCATCCCGCGCTCCGGCCTGGACATCCTGGATGTCGTACTGTCCCTGCCGAATACGGTGATCGCCGACCTCAACGATGTGGTCGCGGCCCGCTGCGGCACCCTGCTCGCCGCCGTCTCCGACGATGTGCGCGGGCAGCTCTCGGCCGCGCACGCCGCCATCGAGGGGGTGAACCGCGGCTGGCCCATCGCCACCGACCGGGCCGGACTGCTCACCCGGCTGCTACCGGCCGCCGACGTGGACCAGCTGCCCTGAATCCGCCTGGTATGCAACCGCTTCAGTCGGTGTATCGCGCGCGCAGCTGCCGCTTGTACACCTTGCCCGAATCGTCGCGGGGGAGTTCGGCGACGACGCGGATCTCCTTGGGCACCTTGTAGTCGGCGATCGAGCCGGTCAGCGAGCCGCGCACGCCCGCGGCCGTCAGATCGGCGCCGGGTCGCGAAACAATATGGGCAGCAACGATTTCCCCGAGATCTCCGGAATCCGGGATGCCGAATACGGCGACGTCCTCCACCCCGTCGAGTGCGCCGATCGCCGCCTCGATCTCGGCCGGGTAGATATTGACCCCGCCGGAAATGATGATCTCGCTGGACCGGCCGGTCAGGTACAGGTAGCCATCGGCGTCGAGATATCCGGTATCTCCGACCGAAATGAAATCCGGTATCGGGCTTGTGGTTTCACCGTTGCGATGCAGGTAGGTGAACCTCGGCCAGTAGTCGGCCCCGCGCACGAACACCTGGCCGATCTCGCCGGGCGGCAACAATTTTCCGTCCGCGGTGGCGACCACCGCCGCCGAACCGTCCGCGCCGCGCCCGACGCTGCCCGGATGCGCCAGCCACTCCGCCGCGCCGATCCAGGTGATGCTGCCCGCCTCCGTGCAGCCGTAGAACTCGGTGAGCGCATCGCCGAACCAGTCGATGGCGGCCCGCTTCACCGAGGGCGGGCACGGCGCGGCGGAATGCACCAGGTGGGTCAGGCTGGACACGTCGTAGCGGGCCCGCACCGGCGCGGGCAGGGACAGCAGCCGCGACAGCATCGTCGGTACCACCTTGGCCTGGGTGATGCGGTGCCGGTCGATCAACTGGAGAAAGCGTTCGGGACGCCAGCGCGGCATGATGGTTATCTCCGCGCCCATCCGGAGGGCAAGTACCGCAACGGCATTCGGGCTCGTGTGATACAGCGGGCCCGCGACGAGCACCCGGCTGCCCGGCACCAGCCCCATCCGCTGTGCGGTGGCGCCCGCGATGGACAGCAGCTGCTGTGGTGTCATGCGTTCGCGCAGTACGCCTTTCGGCACGCCGGTGGTGCCGGAGGTGTAGATCAGGCCCATCGAATCGGCGATCGCACCGTCGAGGTGGCCGAGCGGTTCGGGCTGTCCATCGATCCACTGCTCCAGTGTCGGGTATCGCCCCGTCGGGGTGGTCAGGTGCCGATCAAGGCCCGCCTCCTCGACCAGTTCGGCGGGCATGGCCACCTCGACCACTGCCGAATCGGCATCCGCGCGGCCGACGGCAGTCGCGACGCGGTCGATGAATTCGGTGTGCGCGAAGATAATTCGCGCGCCGCTGTCCCGCAGCACGTGCTCGATCTCGGCGGGCTGCCACCGGGTGTTCACCGGGACCGGGTTACCGCCGCAGGCCGCGATCGCGAGGGAGATCTCCAGGAATTCGATATCGTTGCGCAGCATCACCACGACGCGCGCACCCCGCGCGACGCCGACGGCCGCGAGCGCCGCGGCCAACCGCCCGGCGCGATCCTGCGCCGCCGCATGGGTGCGCGTCCGGCCGCCGCAGGTGATGGTCGGGGTAGTCACGCCCCGAAGGTAGCCATGGATGTGGCGCGGCGCAATTTCAGATCGAGAGGCCGAAGTACTCCGCGAAGACGGCCACCGTATCCGGTTCGGGCGCGACCGGCCCGCGCAGCCACGTGCCCGTCGTCGATACGCCCGGAATGTGATGTCCGCCACCGAATATCGAGTACAGCGTCACCGGAGGTCGGCCGGGAGCCCGGTATTCGGTTCGGCACACCTGTCCGCCCGGCAGCCAGTGGAAGGACGGCGCGGTGTCGATCCCGTTGCGCGCGGCGAAATATGCCGCGGTTTCCGCGGTGGCCAGGTGCCCGCCTTTCGGGAACAGACCGTAAAGGCTCACCGTGCCACCGGAATACGGCGACACCGGATCGGCGGTGCCGTGGAATATCAAGAGCGGCACCGGGACCGGTGGTTCGGTCGAGGCCGTGAGGTTATCCGGCGCCGGTTGGTTGCAGGCGATCAAGGCCGCACCCGCCAGGAGTCCGGGCGCGTCGTGCAGCAGGCGGATCGTCATCTGCCCGCCCAGCGAATAGCCGACCACGAAAACCCGCCGCGAATCGATCAGGCCGGACGTCGCGAGCTCATCGATCAGCGCGCGCAGGAAACCGACGTCGTCGACGGATTTCGCGCCGCGCCAGAACATCACGGCCTTGCGCGCACCGTTCCATTCGCGCCGCACCGCATCCGGGTACGCGACGACGGCCGCGCCGGTGGCGGCCAGTGTCTCGAAGGCCCGATTGCTGAATTCCCGGATGGAATCGCCGGTTTCGCCGGTGCCGTGCAGCACCAGCACCAGTGCGGCGCCGGGTTTCGGATCGGCGGCGTGCACCAGCCGGTAATCGCGGCGGCGACCATCGTGTGTGATGGCGCCGCGCCTGTCGACGAGCTCGGTGAGTGATCGCACGATATTCGAGTCTGCTACATCACGATCATGATCGCCGCGCGGGCCGCCTGCCGCGCACGACCGTGTGGAATCGCTTGGTGGTTCGGATATTTCGGAGGCAACCGATGGCGATGACAACTGTCCACAGCAGCAGGACGGCGAGCGCGAGACCGAGCGGATAGTTTCGGTCGAGCACGGTCGGGTTGTCCGGATGCGCGTGCGCGCGGTCCAGCACCGGGGCGGCGATCAGCACGAGCGTCACCGTGCCCACCGCGCCGGTGGCGGCCAGCGGCCACCACCGCGCCGGCAGTCCAACTCGTCCGGCCAGTCCCACCGCGGCGGCCAACGGCGCGAATACCGCGTCGTGCAGCAGGATTCCGGCGCAGAACCACAGTCCGACCGAGACGACATCCGCTGTCCGGAAACCGGTGAACAGGTCGAGACCGTACGCGAGCGCGCCGAGGCCCGCCAGCAGCAGCACGGCGCGGATGACGATCACGACAGCACCTCGATTCCGGAAAGCCATTTGGTCTGCAGCACGCCGGGACGATTCGGCGCGATCAGCCGGCACGGGTAGCCGTGGTCGATATCGAGCGGTGCACCGTTGAGCGACAATGCGATCAAGGTGTCCGGATCGGTGGCGTGACGGTGCGGTAGCACCGAGGTGGCGTAGAGACCGCCGCGTTCCAGCGAATCGAAGCGAATATCGCCGCCGCGGTACGGGCCCACCGCCGCGAGCAGATCGGACAGCCGCACCCCCGACCAGTGCGCCCCGGCGGACCAGCCCTCGACGCAGGCGATCGGCAGCCGCGCCGAAGTCTGTGGCAGCGCGAGCAATTCGGCCCGGCTGAACCGGCGGCGCAGCCCGCCGACCGCGACGGTCAGCCGGTATTCCGGATCGCGGGCGAGCTCGTCGACGCCCGCGGCGAGCGCGCTGCGATTGACCGGAACGCCCTGTGGCCCTTGCCCGCTGCGCGGTGCCAGCACCGCGGCCCAGCGCAGGAACGGTACGGTCTGCCCGGCGACGGCCACCGCGGCGGCGCCCGCCGAGACCCAGGCCGCGGTGAGCACGGCCCGGCGAGAAACACCGGCTCGCGGGCCGTCGTCATCCGCTGGCTCGCTGGAACGCTTGTCCCGCAACGCCGTTCGCACCACCGGCAGCTTCACCGCCAGATGTACCGCGAGCGCGCCGACCGCGACATAGGCCATGGCGTAATGCGTGGTGGTGAAGAAGAACTTCCACGGGTAGTACTGCGCGATATTGAACAACCCGGTGCCGAGCTGGAATATCGTCGAACCCACCAGCAGCGCAACGGATCCGCGCTCCAGCATCCGCAATGGCGAGCCGAATACCGGGCGGTTGAACAGCCGCGGATACACCGCCCAGAGCTTCACCAGCAGTAGCGGAATCGCCGCGACCCCGGTGATGACGTGCGTGCCCTGAGTGACCCGATACAGCCACACCGGATGCGCGGGCCACTGGAACCAGGGCGGTGGATGCTGAATCCAATGGCTCAGTAACCCGGTGCCGAAACATATGAGAACGGCCGCGCCGAGGGCGATTCCGACCCGGCTGGCCACCTGCGGACCGCGCGCCGACGAGGTGCGTGGTCGGTGTTCCATGCTCATGGTCGTGTCCGCATCGACACCAGGTTCGGCACTCGTACCGCTGGCACTCGGTCGCGGCGTGCGGGATGGGCGTTGTGATTCGCTCATGCCGCTCCCGCTCCGTCGCTCGGCGGCGTGTCGATGATCGGTTCGGAAGCTCGACCCAACCATGCGATATGCCGTCCGCTCACCGCGGCGGTTTCCAACACCCGGAACCCGGCGGGTTCCGCGATCACACCGATGCGGTCGACGGCGACCTGAGCCCACGGGAACCATTCGCCGACGCGCCCGCGCGACTCCAGCCGAACGGGCCGCGACACGATACCGGTTCCGGGGCGGGCGCATTCGACGATGGCGATACCGTTGGGGGCCAGCAACTCTCGAACTCGGGTCAGTAACCGCACCGGATCGCCGCCGATTCCGACATTGCCGTCGGCGAGGATCGCGTACGCCCAGCGGCCGCTGCCGGGCAGCGGACCGAACAGGTCGCGCCGCAGCGCGGGCGCGCCGCGAAATCTGGTGATCGCCACCGCCATCGGCGAAATATCGACGCCGAGCGCGATCACCCCGCGCCGCAGCAGCGCCGCGACCAGCCGCCCCGGCCCGCAGCCGAGATCGAGTGTCGGCCCATCGCAACGCGCCGTGAGCGCGTGGTCGGCGGCGGGATCCAGCTCGGCCAGGCCCAGCCAGCGCCCGGTCGGCAGCCGGTGCCGTCGTCCATCACCGGTGCGTGCCCAGCAGGCCGTTCCGGTCAGCGCCCAGTCGAACAGGTCGGGCGAATGCTGTTTCACCGCAATGCCATTCGCCGGTCGGACAAGCTGGTGAGCGCGTCGGTGAACCGGCCTCGGGTCTGTGCGGCGACCAGCAGGGCATCGTCGAAGGTGTCGACGTCGCGATACAGCGGCAGATTCCGTACGCGTAACCCGCAGTCGCGCATCGCCTTACGCGTCAGCGCACCAGTGCGGTCGGTGGACATCGGCACCGTGACGAGCGCCCGCGCCGGCTGCGGCGACGCCAGGCCCAGCGCCCACCAGCCGCCGTCGACCGCGGGCCCGAGCACGGCGTCGCCCGTTTCGGCCAGCAGACGGGCCGCCGCGGTCAGGGTGGCCGGTGCGAGTTGCGGTGTGTCCATGCCGATCTGCAATACCGGCGCGCCCCAGCGGGCCGCGTCGGCGTGCGCGTTGGCCAGCCGCTCGCCGAAGGTGCTGCCGCGCTGCGGAACGATCTCGAATTCGCCGAGCATCCGCGATAATTCGGCGCTGTTCTCGGCTGCGGCGATATCGCCGGTGAACGCGACGACCCGGTGCCGAATCGCGCTGCGCCGCACCGCATCCAGGGTGTCGAGCAGCGAAGCCGCCGCCACCGTCGCCGCCTCGGCCGGGGTGAGCGGCGGAGTGAGGCGGGTTTTCGCGAATCCGGCGACGGGCGCCTTGGCGATCACCAGTAGGGTCGCGGCGACGGTTTCACTCATGCCCGGCCCCCAGCACCAACCAGAAGTCCCGGACCGCCCGCAGCGACCCGCGCAGCGATCCGGACACCTTCGAGACGCCGCCCGCTCGCGGCCGATAGCTGATATCTCGTTCCACCACTTGCCATTTCGCCCGGGCCGCGGCGATGAGCAGGGCCAGCGGATAGCCGTAGCGGGCATGCAGCGGGCCGAGCGCGAGCAGCGCATCCCGCCGCGCTACCCGCATGGCGGCGATATCGTGCACGGGCACACCGAATTCGCGGCGCAGCCTGCCCGCGATCAATCGATTGCCCAGCCTCGCGTGCCATGGCCAAGCGCCCCGGCCGACGGCCCGCCGCCTGCCGACCGCGAGGTCGGCGCCGCCGCGCACGAGCGCGACAAGCGTTGGCAATTCGGCGGGGTCCATGGATCCGTCGCCGTCCAGTACGGCGATCAGCTCGGTATCGGCGGCGGCGATACCCGCCTGCACGGCCGACCCGTAGCCGGGCCGCGGTTCACCGACGACGCGGGCGCCCGCGCGCCGGGCGACGGCCGCGGTGTCGTCGGTGGACCCGTTGTCGACAACCAGTGCGCGATAACCGGGCGGAATTGCGGAGAGGACGTTCGGCAACGCCTCAGCTTCGTCGCGGCACGGGATAACGACCGTCACGCTGCTCGATTGGTTCACGGTTTCGGTCACCTGTCCGACCGTAGGCCGCACCGGCTGCGGCGGACCCGGAAAAACGGTGACGAAACGCTGACATCGTCAAGAGCCACCGCGTGACCGGCGCGGACCGGCTTAAGGTGAATTTCGTGCAACTCGGCACCGAAGTACCGCCCCGAACTTTGCGGACACACCGCTCCGGCCTGATCGCCGCCGCGCTGGCCGCCGCGTTGGCCGCCCTGGCCTTCCTCGTTCCGCGAATTTCCGGCGAACATTTCCGGAGCTCGCTTTACGCGGCCGCCGCACCGATATTCGGCTACTGGCTGCCGCATATCGGCTGGGGGAGCGGGCCTGCGATCGTGATCGCGCTCCTGGTCATCGGTTACGGCCCGGCGCTCGCCGCGCGCCTTTCTTGGCGGCCTCTACTGGGCGCCGCCTATCTGACCTCGCTCGGGTGGACCTTCGCGCTGGCCATGGTCGACGGCTGGCGGCGCGGTTTCGCCGACCGCCTACTCGACCCCAACGAATATCTGAAGGAGGTGGGCGGCGTCACCGATATTCCGGCGATGCTGCGCGGTTTCACCGGCCGGATCCTCGACTTCCAGCCGGACTCCTGGACCACCCACGTCTCCGGTCATCCGCCGGGCGCGCTGCTGTTCTTCGTGCTGCTGGACCGGGTCGGTCTCGGCGGCGGCGCCTGGGCGGGCGTCGCCTGTCTGTTGATCGGCTGTAGCGCGGTGCTCGCGGTGGCGGTGGCGCTGCGCGCGCTCGGCGCCGAGGATCGGGCCAGGGCGGCGCTGCCGTTCCTGGTGCTCGCGCCGGCCGCCATCTGGATCGCGGTATCGGCGGACGCCGTCTTCGCGGGCGTCACCGCCTGGGCGGTCGCGCTGCTCGCCTGCGCTACCGGCGAAAAGCCAAGGGTGGTAATGGCATTGGCGTCCGGAGCGTTCTTCGGGCTCGGTATCTACCTGAACTACGGCCTGGTGCTGATGGCGCTGCCCGCCGCCGCGGTGCTGTTGTCGCGCCGGGCGCGGTGGCCGGTATTCCCGGCGCTGGTGGGTGCGCTGCTGGTGGTGGCGGCCTTCACCATCGCCGGATTCTGGTGGCTCGACGGCTATCACCTTGTGGTGCAACGGTATTACCAGGGCATCGCAAGCGAGCGCCCGTTCGGGTACTGGTGGTGGGGCAATCTGGCCGCCACCGTGTGTGCGGTCGGGCTGGCGACACCGGCCGCGCTGCCACGGGCGTTGACGCGGAATACGTTGCGCGCCTTGAATCCGGCGGCATTACTGGTCGCGGCGAGCCTCGCCGCCATCCTGGCCGCCGACGCGAGCGGGCTGAGTAAGGCGGAAACCGAACGGATCTGGCTGCCGTTCACCGTCTGGCTGCTCGCCGCCACCGCCTTCCTGCCCCGGCCCGCCGCCCGCGCCTGGCTGGCGGTGCAGGCGGCGGGCGCACTGCTGCTCGTCCATCTCATCCTCACGAATTGGTAAGGGGCCATGGCCATTCTGGTTGCCGACGACGATCCGGTGGTACGCGAGGTCGTGCGCCGCTATCTGGAGCGCGACGGGCTTTCCGTCGTCGAAACCGGGGACGGGCCAACCACTTTGGCCGCCCTCGCGGAGCGTGGTGCGGAGGTCGAGCTGGCCGTGCTCGATGTGATGATGCCCGCGCCCGACGGCATCGAGATCTGCCGCGCGGTGCGCTCGGGCCCGCGCCCCGGCACGCCGATCATCCTGCTCACCGCGCTGGGTGAGGAGGACGATCGGGTGATCGGCCTGGAGGCGGGCGCCGACGATTACGTCACCAAACCGTTCAGCCCGCGCGAACTCGCGCTGCGGGTGGCCTCGGTGCTGCGGCGGTCGACGCGGGCCGAACCGCCCGATACGCCGCAACAGGTTGTGCGCGACGGCCCCATCGAGGTGCGGCCCGCGGCCCGGCTCGCGCTGATCGACGGTGCGCCCGCGGAATTGACGCCGCGCGAATTCGACCTGCTGATCTTCCTGCTGAATCATCCGGGGCAGGTGTTCAGCCGCGAGGACCTGCTCGCCCAGGTGTGGGGTTGGGAATTCGGCGACCTGTCCACGGTCACCGTGCACATCAAACGCCTGCGAGCCAAGCTGGGCGGGCAGCACCGGATCGAGACCGTGTGGGGCCGCGGTTATGTGTGGGCGCGCAACGGATCCGAGAAGGGAGCGTGAAATGGCCGAGAACAGTGTGGATCTGATCGCGTACACCCTGGCCGGATCGGTGCCGGTGGTCGCGGTGGGCGCGGTGCTGCTGCATATCAACCGGAATCGCTCGCTGGTGCTGAGCATGGTTGTGCTGGTGCTGATTCCGATCGTATCGGCACTGGTCGGCATGATCGTGGTGAGCGGGCTGATGTTCACCGACGCGCTGGAGCGCACCCTGATCGTGCTGGCCGTCGTCGCCGCCGTCACCGTGCCCGCCGCCGTATTCCTCGGTCGGCAGCAGGCGCGGAAGATGGTGTGGGAGAAACAGATTCGCGAACAGGAACGCGCCGCGGAACGGTCGCGGCGCGAGCTGGTGGCCTGGGTGAGTCACGATCTGCGCACCCCGCTGGCCGGTATCAGGGCCATGGCCGAGGCGCTGTCCGACGGCGTTGTCACCGAGGGCGCCGATGTCGCCCGCTACGCCGAGCAGATCGGCCGCGAGACCAACCGGCTCTCCCATATGGTCGACGATCTGTTCGAGATGTCGAAGATCAGCGCGGGCGCGCTGCGTCTGCAACTGGAACCCGTCGACCTGCGCGAGCTCATCGACGAGGTGCTCGCCGCCAACCGCCCGACCGCCGAACGCGCGCATGTCGACCTGCACGTGGACCAGCCGGATGCGCGAATCATGGTGTCCGCCAACGATCAAGCCCTCGGCCGGGTGCTGACGAACCTGGTCTCCAACGCCATCGCGCACACTCCGCCGGGCGGGCGGGTCGACATCTCCGCGGGCGCCGCCGACGACCACGCGTGGGCGCGGGTCGACGACACCGGCCCCGGCATTTCGGCGGAGGACCTGCCGCGCATCTTCGAGGTGGCCTACCGCGGCACCGCGGCGCGCTCCCCGGTCGCATCCGACGGCGTACCCGCGGGCAGCGGTATGGGCCTTGCGATCGCGGCCGGTCTGGTCGCCGCGCACAACGGTGAGGTCACCGCCGAAAACCGGGACCGGGGTTGCCGTTTCGAGGTCAGGCTGCCACTGAGCACGGCAGGGACCTAGAGCGCGGGCGCACCGACTCCCGCCGCGGAACGCAGTGGGGCGAAGGCGAATTCGGCGAGACCGGCCATCGGTGTGATCTGTGCGGTGAACCCGAGCGCGCTGCGTGCGCGCTCGGGACTCGCCACGATATGCCGCACGTCGCCCGCTCGATAGCGCCCGGTCACCACCGGGGCCGGGCCGCCGCGGGCGGCGGCGAGCGTGGCGGCCACCTCGCCGATCGTGATCGGGTGTCCCGAGGCGATATTGAGCGGTACGAACCCTTCCAGCGGCCGCTCGACCGCGGCGAGATTGGCCGCCGCGATATCGTCGACGTGCACGAAATCCCGCGCCTGCCGCCCGTCCTCGAACACCTCGGGCGCCCGCCCGGACTCCAGCGCCGACCGGAAGATCGCCGCCACCCCGGAATACGGTGTATCCCTTGGCATTTCCGGCCCGTAGACGTTGTGGTACCGCAGCGCCGTCACGCTGCCGCCGGTGGCCGCGGCCCAGGCGGCGGCGTAATTCTCCTGTGCCACCTTGCTCGCCGCGTACAGGCTGCGCGGCCGCGCGGGCGCGTCCTCGGACACCGGCGACCAGTCCAGCGCCGCACCGGTTTCCGGTGACCGGTATTCGAAAAACCCGGCGGCCAAATCGCTTACGGCCCGCCTCGTCACCGTCGCGGGCACACCCTCGGCGGTCGCGTAACTGCCCTCGCCGTACACCACCATCGAGGAGGCGAGTACCAACCGGCCGCAGCCGGCCCGGTCCATCGCCGCGAGCAGCACCGCGGTGCCGAGATCGTTGTGTCCGGCGTAGGCCGGGGCGTCGCGCACGCTCACCCCGGCCCCGACCACCGCGGCCTGATGACACACCACATCGATGCCGCGCAGCAGCGGATCCAGTGCGTCGGCGTCGCGAATATCCCTGCGCAGCACGCCCGTCGGCGTTTTCGCCGCGATACCGTGCGCGGCGGGCAGCATCACATCGATGGCCGTCACCTCGTGCCCCGCCGCGAGCAGCGCACGATGGATCCGGCCGCCGATGAATCCGGCGGCGCCGGTGAGCAATACGCGCATTGGCGCCGTCCTGTCGATGGGCATGGACCGATTCTGTCCATTCCGACCCGCCGAGTCGCCCGGCGCGGCCGCTCCGTCACACTTTCGTCAGCAGTTACTCGGCGCGGGCTCGCCGCGGAACCGCGCATCGATCCAGGCGACGGCGGTGGGCGCGCCCATCACCGCGGTGCTCAGATGGTCCGGGCTGGTGTAGAGGTCGGCCTCGACCGGAACTCCGGCCGCGCAGTAGCGGTGCATGGTGTTATCGATGGAATCGGTCGGGATGAGCGCGTCCTCCCGGGCCCGCCATTCGTAGACCGGCGCGTTCGGCACACCGTCGTACAGTTCGAGGCTGTTGTCCTCCAACACCTTTCGCGCGGTCGGGTCGTATGCCATCGATGTCTCGGTGGCCACGTCGAGTACGCCGTGGCCCGCGCCCGCGGCCAGGATCTCGTTGGTGCAGCCGTTGGCGATCTGGTTGCGCAGCACCATGCCCAGCCCGTTGAGGTGATCGCTGATCGGCAGTTCCTTCGGGTATTCCCGCTCGAGGCCGATGGCGGCGGCCAGCGCGAGGCCGAATACCGGGTGGTGGTTGTAGCCGAGGCCCTCGACCATCTTCACCAGGTTCATCGGCACGCCACCCTCGGCCGCCCCGACGATCGGCAGCTCCGGTGCGTAGGTCGGGGCCAGTGCCGCCGCCCACGCGGTGGCCATGCCGCCGCCGGAGTAGCCGAGCATGGCCATCCGGCTGTTGGCGAGTCCGAGCTCGCCCACCTGCCGCACCGCGCGCAGGCCGTCCAGGGTGATCTGGCCGCCGAGTTTCGCGGCGCCGTAGGCGAAATTCGGGCCGAGGTGGTCGGGCAGCGCGATGGACCAACCGCGCATGAGCACGGCGTTGAGCACGGGCGCCTCGCGCACCTGCAGATTCGGGTCTGGGGTGTAGAGCACCCGGGATACCGCGCACTGGGCGCCGAGGCCGTTGATGATGTGCTGATAGGACAGCAGCGGCCCGTCGGGTTGGTGGCTGCGCGGGGTGAGCACCGTGGTGGTGGCCGCGATCGGCTGACCCGTCGAATTCGTCGACCGGAACTTCACCAGGTTCACCGTGGTGTCCGGAAACGCGATGATCGGCGGCATCGGCCGCACCGCGAGCACGTCACCGGGTTTGGCATTCTCCAGACCGGGCGGCGCGGCATAGAAAGGATCTGGATCGGGCATCGGATAGATCGGTTGTGCGGCCGCGATTCCCGGTATTCCGGCCAGCAATGCCGCCAGCAATCCTGTCAACGCGAAACCTTTTGCCGCGCCCGTCCCGATGCGCACGATCGTCGACCTCACAGATACGCCTCCTCATATGGGTTTGACAATTAACTGAAATATTGCCGCGCAAATTCTCGAAGGAGGAAGAGAAATTATGTGCACGCGACACGCCGTTGTTGCCCAGAATTCATCTCACTCGGCGAGCGCGGCGGCTATCGCGGGCCAGGACTGGTGCAGGTCGATCTGCCAGTACGGCCACGAGTGGGTGCCGACCTCGCGATAGACGAAGGTGGCGGGCACGCCGAGCAGGCCGAGCCTGCGCTGGAATTCCTCGGTGCACAGCCGGGCGGCGTATTCGAGCAGCGCGCCGAAGGTGACCGCGGCGGGCATCTGCGGGTCGGACCAGGTCTCGGGTCCGGAGGCGCCGTTGCCGACGGATACGTAGATGGTCTTGCCGCGCAGCGCCTCGGCGTTGGACAGCGGATCGTGCGCCTGCCAGGCCGGATCGTTATCCGGGCCCCACATGTTGTCCGGATTGCCGCCCACCCAGCTGATCGATTCGCGGATGGCCAGTTTGGCGTTCGGCTCCAGGGTGTCGATACAGCCGCTGAACGTCGCGAGCCCGCGGTACAGGTCCGGGTGGCGGGTGGCCAGGATCGCCGCGGAGGCCGCGCCCATGGACAGTCCGCCGATCGCGTTGCGGCCGTTGCCGTCGAATACCTTGTCGATGAGCGGCGGCAGCTCGTCGGTCAGGAATGTCTCCCACCTGAGCTGGCCGCCGAGGTGCGGGTCGGGGCGCTCCCAATCGGTGTAGTAGCTGCCCTCGCCGCCCACCGGCAGCACGACGTTGACCTGCTTGTCCGCGAAGAACCGCACGATATCGGTGTGCTGGGTCCAATTGGTCTCCGGCGGTTCGGAATCGACGCCGTCGAGCAGGTAGTAGGCCGGGCGCGGCTCGTCGTTGTCGGGATGCAGCACGTGCACCTCCACGACGCGCTGCATGGCGGGCGAGTCGATCAGCATCTTCGACCGGGTCGGGCCCAATTGATCGATACGAACGACCGCCGCGGCGGGTGCGGTATCCGCTGTCGCGGCGCCGATGCCGGAGATCAGCGGTATGAGGGCGGCGCCGGCCGTCATCACTTTGCGTAGCACGATTTCGACTCCCATTCATCTCAGCGTTTTCCGGATGTTTGCGGAGGTGAAGTCGATTAACCGTTCGCGACTTTACATACCGTTCAGTCGGTGCTCAACCGCGGCCCACCCTATGGGCTCGGGAGAAATTTCGCCGCCCGCCGCGCCGAATTATGCCGAGTTGCGCATATCGGAATCGGTCGGGCGGCGTGGAATTCAGGAGAACTGCTTGTACGGGATGCCGACGGTGAGGCCGCCGTCGATGACGAATTCGGCGCCGGTGGAGTAGGACGACTCATCGCTGGCCAGGAAGGTGATCAGCGCCGAGACCTCCGTCGGCGCGGCGGCGCGCCCCAGCGGGATCTGCAGCAGATCGGCCGGGATCTTCTCGGTCATCGTCGTGGTGATCAGGCCGGGATGCACCGAGTTCACCCGAATTCCGTACTGCGCCAATTCGAGTGCCGCCGATTTCGTCAGCCCGCGCACCGCGAATTTGGTCGCGGTGTAGCCGTGCAGACCCGCGGTGCCGCGCAGACCCTCCACCGAGGAGATATTGATGATCGAACCGCCGTCGCCCGCCTCGATCATCGCCCGCGCCCCGGCCTGCATGCCGAGAAAGGTGCCGGTGAGGTTGATGTCGACGATCTGCTGCCACTTGTCGAGTTCGAAATCGGCGAGCAGGTTACCGTTCGCGATGCCCGCGTTGTTCACCAGGACATTCAGTGCGCCGAAGCGCTGCACCGCCTCCTCGACGGCGGCCCGCCACTGCTCGGGCTCGCGCACGTCGAGGTGCACGTAGGTGGCGTTGTCGCCGAGTTCCTTGGCGACCGCGGTGCCCTCCTCGTCGAGGACGTCGCTCAGGACCACCCGGGCGTCCTCGGCCACCATGGCGCGCGCGTGCGCGGCGCCCATCCCGCGGGCCGCGCCGCTGATCAATGCCACCTTGCCGGTCAAACGCCCCATCGCGGGACCTCCTTGTCTCGTCACCGAATCCCCGTCAACTTACCTGCGAAATTCCCGATGCGCCCCCGCCCGTGGTCGGATCCATTCGGCGTGCGCCCGAACGGATTTCCCCGCTACCGTGGCGATATGAGTGAGCCGATCACCTTCACGATGGCGACGTTGCGGCAGGCCGCTGGCACCGATCTCGGCGTGAGCCGCTGGCTGACGGTGGCGCAGGACCGCATCGACGCATTCGCCGCGGCGACCGAGGACCGCCAGTGGATCCACGTGGATCCAGAGCGCGCCGCGGCCGGTCCGTTCGGCACCACCGTCGCACACGGCTATCTCACGCTCTCGCTGCTGCCGTCGCTGATGGCCGACCTGATCGCGATCACCGATGCGTCGGCGCGACTCAACTACGGGCTCAACAAGGTTCGTTTCCCGGCGCCGGTGCCCGCCGGCTCCCGGATCAGGGCGCGGGCCGTGATCGTCGGCGTCGACGAGGTGCCGGGCGGGCTGCAGGTGGTCGTTCGGGCGAGCATCGAACGGGAGGGCGGCGAGAAACCGGTCTGTGTCGCGGAGTATCTGGTCCGCGCGCTGGATTGAGCGGTAGCATCCGTTGTAGAACCTGTTTCATTTTCGGGCCGGGTGAAGGAGGCGCCGAATGCGATCGAGCCGCCTGCGCGAACAATTCGGCGTTCCCGGCAGCAGTGCGGTGCCCGGCGGCCGGCTCGTCGAATTGCCCGGCGGCCGAACCTATGTCGTCGACATACCGGGCCCGGACGACGCGCCGACGCTGCTGCTCCTGCACGGCGCCGGGTGTACCGCCTATCTCAACTGGTTTCCGGCGCTGACCGAGCTGGCCGCGCATTTCCGCGTGGTGCTCTACGACCAGCGCTGGCACGGTCGCGGCATCCGCGCGGACCGGTTCCGCATCGCCGACTGTGCCGACGACGTGGTCGCGGTGCTCGACGCGCTCGGCGTCGACGGCGCGATCTGCGCCGGTTATTCACTCGGCGGTGTCGTGGGATTGCTTGCCGCGCATCGTTATCCGGACCGGGTGCGGGGGTTGGTGCTCTGCGCGACGCCCTACCGTTTCCAAGAGAAGTGGCGGGAGCGGGCATTTCACCGGGCCTACGGTGCGCTCGCCGCCGCGTTCGGGTCGTACGCCTATCGCCGCGCGTCGGAGTACTGTGCGCGATTACCTGAAATGCCCGAATGTTCGTGGGCTCCTGATGGATTCAATGCCTGGGCGCTCGGTGAGCTGCGCAGTACCAGCGGCTGGGCGGTGTCCCAGGTGATCGCCGAGGTCGGCCGGTTCGACGCCGGTCCGTGGCTCGGCGCGCTGCGAGCGCCGACGGCCGTGGTGATCACCACCCGCGATCACGCGATTCCGGTGTACCGGCAATTGGAGATGGCGACGATGATTCCCGGCGCCACAATCCATTTGGTCAATGGCGGGCATGCGGCGTGCGTGCTGCGCGCGGACCGCTTCGTGCCGGTGCTGGTTCGTGCCTGCGCCGATGTCGCCGCGCGGCAGGCGGGGAAGAGGGGCCTGTCCGACGCCGATGGCGAACAGGACGTCCCGGATGTCAGTTGAAATGCCTTGCGGCGTCGAGTAATTCGCCGACAACCTCGGGTACCGCCGCGGCGAGCGCCGCGATATCGGGCACCAGCTCCTTACATGCGATGAACCCGAAATCGAGATCGCCGTTGTTCGACAGCACCGTGACGGTCAATCCGGCGCCGTGGAATACCGGCCCGAACGGATACATCCCGTCCACCTTGACGCCGAGGAAGTACAGCGGCATCGGCGGGCCGGGCACATTCGACACGACCAGGTTGTGCACCACCGGATGGCGTTCGCACAGCTTCAGCGAGGAATACACCCGGGCGGCAAGTTGAAAGGCGTTGGGCGGGGCGTACTTCGACCAGTCCTGCAGGAAATCGGCGCCGATCAGGTCGTGCTCGGCCTTGGCGCCGCGATTGGCCTCGGCCACCTGGCGCAGCCGCTCCACCGGATCGGCGATATCGGTGCCGAGCCGGCAGAACAGCGTCGACACCTTGTTGATACCCGCGGTGTGCCTGGTGGATTCGTGCACCGACACCGGCACCGAGGCGATGAGCGAGGTCTCCGGCAGCTCGCCGTGCTTTTCGAGATAGCTGCGCAGTACGCCGGCCACGATGGTCAGCACCACGTCGTTGACCTTCACCCCGAATGCCGTCTTGATCTCCTTGATGCCGGCGAGTTCGGTTTCGGTGAACGCGACCGAACGGTGCGGGGTGATCGCGAGATTGAACGGTGTGCGCGGTGCGGTGAACGGCAATGCCATGCCCGCCTTGTTGTTTCGCCGCCGCTGCGCGAAACCGGCCACCATGCCGAGAGTTTTCGGCACCATGCCGAGCATGCCCGCCTTGGCCGGGAAGCGAAGAGCGGCCTGGGCGAACAGCTTCCAGTCCTCGGGCGTCGATTCCGGTTGCCACGGTTCGGGTTCCGGCCTGCTTGTGCCGGGTTCCAGATCGCACAGGTGCATCATCATATTGGTGCCGGTGATCCCGTCCACCGTGGCGTGATGGTATTTGCAGATCACCGCGATCTTGCCGGATTCGAGGCCCTCGACCACCGTCATCTCCCACAGCGGCCGGTCCCGGTCCAGCGGTCTGCCCGCGATATCGCCGACCAGTTCGGCCAATTCGGCGCGCCCGGCCGAACCCGGCAGTCCGACCCGGCGCACGTGGTAGTCGAGGTCGAAATCGCCATCCGCCACCCAGACCGGATGATCGAGGTTGAACGGCACCTCGTGCACCCGCCGCCGCATCTGCGGAATCAGCGGCAACCGCCTGGCGAGTTCGGCCTTGAACGTCTCGAAAGAATACTGCCCCGGTTCGGGATCCAAGATCAGCAGCGCACATACGTGCAGGTGCTGTGTCCCCGTTTCCAGATAGAGAAAGCTGGCATCAAGCCCGGTCAATCGCTCCATAGCGAAAGACTACTAGAACAGGTTCTAGAAATTCGGGCTTTGTGGCGAGAGCGGTTCCGGCGCAGGCGGTTTAAGCTCGATCCGTACCGTCCGATCAGGGGGCCGCGCAATGTTGCGGATACAGTGCACCGCCGATGATCTGCTTCGGGTGACGATCGCCGGGCAGCCGTTACCGCTCGCCGAAGCGGCGATCGCGATGGCCATGATTCAACGCCGGGATGCCCATCCGGTCTTCGCGCCGTGGCGGAAACGGGTCCTGCGAGGATTGCCCAGCCAAGCGCACCCGCTGCTGCAGCTGGTATCGCCGCGCGGCGCGGGTCCCGATTTCCTGGAGCCGCCCAGCGTCGATTTCGACGAGGGTATCGATCGGATCATGTCGACGCCGCTCGCCACGGTGCGAGCCGAACTGCGGTGGATGAGCGCGATAGATCGTCCGGTCACCCCATGGGTTCGCCTGCTCGCGGAGCGGGACCGAGACGCCTGGCGGGAGCTCGAGCAGGCGCTGAGGAGCGGCTACCGTGCCGTTCTGGCCGAGCGGTGGCCCCAGCTGCGGGCCGCCTTCAACGCTGAAACCGCCTGGCGGACAAGGATTCTTGCCCGCGACGGCCTTTACGCCGCGCTGAGTGGTCTCGCCCCGTCGATCCGCTGGCGCGACACCACAACCCTCGAAGTCGACTCGCCGAACGACGCCACCATCATGCTCACCGGACGCGGCATCATCCTCTATCCGACCCTGCTGTGGACGGGGCATCTGCTCGCCGGGCAACACCCGGACGGCAGACTGCTCCTCTTCTATCCGGCCGCGACGCCACTGCCGCTGCTGGACGCGCCGGCGCCCGCCGAGCCGATCACGGCCCTGCTCGGCGCCACCCGCGCCCGCGCCCTGCGGGTGCTGATCCATCAGCGCACCACCAGCGAGCTCGCCCGCGATCTCGACGTCACCGTGCCCGCCGCATCTCTACAGGCCAAGACGCTTCGCGAGGCCGGTCTGGTCGCCTCCCAGAGGGACGGCAAGGCGGTCCTGCATCAGTGCACGCCGCTCGGTTTGGACCTGCTCACCGCGGGCGCGTAGCCGTACCGCTGTCCCGGCGTCGCCGGAATGCTGCCATTCCTTGATTCCGCTGTGGCGCAACGGAAGTCGCTTCTCCTACGGTTGAAGACCGAGTCTGCGGGAGTCAGCGATGAAGCGCATTCTTTTTCTCGTGATGGCGGTTATCGTCGCCATATCGGCCTACGACTACGGCGCATCCGCGGACCACTACGTACTGGTCGTCGCCGGTGGATTTCTCACCGCGATGTTCCTGATCGGCAAGTGCATCGAATAAACCCTGCCGTATCGAATCACGAACCCTTGAAGAACCGCAGATAGAACGCCACGAACAGCAGGACGATCCCGACGTTCGCGGCCAGCCGCGCCCAGAAATATCCTCTGAAGAAAAGGACGTCCACGGCGACCACGACGGCCACCAGTGTGAGTACGAAGATCACGACACCTGTCTGTCGTCCCATCCTCTATTTGTACTACGCACCGAAGTGTCGACCGTGTCGTTGCAGCGAGGTGTTTTCTCGGATTCCAGGTATCAGGGGGAATGTCAGAACGCAGTCAGGTCGGTATCAGTCGGGTCGGCGACGGTATTCCCATGAACAACGCAGCGCAGAACCGCACCGGCAATTCGAACGACTCGGCCTGGACCGGCATGATTCCCGTCGACGACACCGAGCTGGCCGTCACCGACACCGGTGGTCCCGGCCGTCCCGTGGTCTACCTGAACGGCTCCTACGCCAGCCAGCGGCACTGGCGACCGGTGGTCGCCGAACTCGGCGCCGACTGGCGGCACATCACCTACGATGAACGCGCCCGCGGCCGGTCGAAGAGGTCGGCGGATTACTCCTTCGAGGCCTGCCTGCGCGATATCGATGCCGTGCTGGCCGCGCGCGGGGTGGACCGGCCGGTGCTGGTCGGTTGGTCCTATGGGGCCGCGCTCGCATTGCATTGGGCCACAAGGAATCCCGACCGCGTCGCCGGAGTGGTGATGGTCGACGGCGGCTATCCCTGGGATTATCTGGCCACCGTCGAAGGCGGCCCGGAGGCCGGCAAAGAGGAGATCCGGCGGCTGTTCCGGCGCTTCAAGCCGCTGCTGCCGCTGGTCCGGTTGACCGGCAACGCGGCCCGCATGAGCGCCGCCGAACACGCCGAGATCAATATCGAACTCAACGAGATCGTCGCCGCGGGCGCCCCCGTCTTCGACCGGGTGAGCTTCCCCATGCGATTCGTCGTGGCCTCGGGCTCGGCCCTGGGCGCCACCGCCGAAGGACACGCCGCGATGCGCGCCACCCTCGACCCGATTCTGGCCCGCAACCCCAACGTCCGAGTGAGCGCGACCGTCCCGAGCAACCACTCCACCGTCGTACGCAAAGATTTCCGCGCCGTCGCCGCGACCGTCCGAGAAGTCGCCCGCCGCTGACGCCGTATCACCGGATTATTCGGTGGCGTCGAGAATGGTCTGTTGTCACGATGGGCGAGTGGAAAAGGGTCTGGGGGAGCGGTTGGCGCGGATTGAGAGTCGGCTGGCGCATCTGCGTGAGCTGGATGTGCCTCGGCCGGGCGCGTCCAATTTCGTCGATGACGACGACCGACGGCTCCCCGGCTATGTGATGTTCGGTGCCGATCTCCATCGCCACGAGAACCGAGCGGTACCGGAACATGCGCTGCAGCGTCTCGAGGCTGCGATGAAATGTCCGCTCCCCGAGGGCTTTCGAGGTTTCCTGAGCCGGATCGGCACCGGTAGCGGTCCGTACTACGGGATTCCATGGTCGAAGTTGGAGCGTTGCGCGAGCCCGGCGTGCGCGCAGGCCTTTCCGGCGGGAAGCAGCGGCCCCATCTACCGCGACGAGGATGATGACGGTATCGAGCATGGTTACCTGGTGATCACCGACATGGGCTGTGGGGACGAGGTGGCGGTGATCACCGCGGGGCAGTCTCGCGGACACGTGGTGTTCCTGCTGTACAACAGCGCCGAATGGCAGCTGGGCCCGGAATTCCTTGACTTCTACGAGAACTGGATCGAGCGCGGTATCGAGGGCCTGAGCCGGCAGCCGCACCCGCGGATGATCGTGTAGCCGAATCGGGCCCTAGCCGTGGCAGTAGACCCGGGCCAGCACTGTGTCGTCGGGAAGCGAATCGACATAGCGGGCAATGCCGCCGGGCGGTCCTCGGCGGCCAGCGTACCGATGTGTCTGCGGCCGAGGGAGATTCGTGAAGACCGCCCTCTAGATCATTTCGGTGCGACTGTTCGGGCAGGTTGGGTGGTGTTGTCTGAAGAGCTGGTCGGTGGGTCGGTCGGCGGTTCGGGCTGCACGGACGATTCACCCGGGCTCGACTTGGGGCGAGAGTTGTGTTCTCGCACATCGTCGGGCACCGCGAGGAATAGCGGCTGTCGATCGATGTGGGCCGTCTCGGCTGGTGTGCTGTCGGGAGCCTTGTGCTCGTGACTGAACAGCTGGGCACGGAAGGAGTGCTCGTCGCTCACAATTGTCTTTCTCGGTTGTTGTGACATGTGGGTTTCGCGTGGCCCCGGCTGTGCTGTTCCGCGCAATCGCCCGAAAAGCAGGAAACCCGCGCCGTTGGCGCGGGTTTCGTACTGTCGGCTCCTAGATGGCGCGGACGCTTTGGGCTTGCGGACCCTTCTGGCCTTTGCCGATCTCGAACTCGACACGCTGCCCCTCCTCGAGGGACTTGAAGCCGGAGCCGGAAATCTCGGAGTAGTGGACGAAAAGGTCGGGGCCGCCATCATCTTGCGCGATGAACCCGAAGCCCTTTTCGCCGTTGAACCACTTCACACTGCCTTGCGACATACTGTTGTTTTTACTTCCTGTTGTGAGCCGAGCGATCACATCAACAACCCGTGCTCGTTGCCCAGCATGTCACACTCCTGCGTGTCAGCCAGAAGCAGCCCGGTCAGCAGTGGATCGACGACGCCACGCGGCCGCCGTCGCTGAGCGTCGCGGGTGTACTTCGCCCGCTACTTCAATTCGGACAAATCGAGGCCAAGCATGGCCAGCAGTTGTATGCACTCGGCAGCGTCCTGTGCGTGGACGGCTGTCGTCCTCGCCGCCAGCGCGTTCCGCTCGAGATGCGCCGCCTTCTCAGCGGCGCGAACATCCGCGAACGGGATTGCCGGATCGACGAAACAGCTACTTCGGGCCGATGCCATGAAGACTCCTTGCGAGTAGCCCCGACCGAACGCCTGATGCCTGCGATCGAGGGCCGATACTCGACCACGACCCGCCGCATCCTGCGTGACGGCCGAAGATCGTGTTCGATTGCTGTCGACGTTACCCGCTCGGCCGCCGCGGTACTCGGCTACCCCTTTACCGGCCCCCGAGATCGACGCTCGGCTAGCGTCCGGCGAGCTCGGCGACGATCGGGGCGAACCTTTCGGCGAAGTCGGCGCCGAAGACGAAGTAGGAGAAGCCGATTTCCTCGCGGCGGCGCTGGATTTCCTCGGCGGCGGCCGCCGGGTCGTCGGGAAGCACGGTCAATGCGTCCGCGGCGTGGAGTGCGGCGGTGTCGGTGTCGGGGGGCGCCATATGCGGTGCGACGGTGTCGCCGATAACCGGGATGGCGAGCGCGAGTTCGACATCGGCGAGAGCGCGGAAATCGCTTGCCAGCCGCGCGACTTCGTGCCGAGGGTGAGCGCCGAGCACGAAGGTGACGGTATCGGCGACCTCGGCCGCCAACGCCTGGGCCTTCGGGCCGAGTACGGCCATTGCCACGGGCGTGTGCAGGCCGGGGCCGTCGAGTTCGCGCAGTGTCCGGACGGTTTCACGGATCTGTGCCAGCCGCTCGTGCGGCGGCGGTACGGCGGGCATCCCCTTATCGCGCAACTCGTCCTCGATTCCCGGTCTGCCGGTGCCGATGCCCATCTCGAAGCGGCCCTCGGTCAGCAGCGAAAGCGAATGCGCTTCCCACGCCGTCAGCCAGGCCGGACGCAGCGGAGAGGCGTACACCCACGTGCCGACGCGCAGGTCGGTCAGTGCCGCGACGGTGGCCAGCATGGGACCGGGCGCCGGTTGCAGCTGCGGGAAGTCGGGCACGAGCAGCGTCGAGTAGCCGCTGTCGGCGATGCGGCGCACGCGATCTCGCCACGTCGGCACGTCGGTTCTGAGCGGGGCGACGACCCCGAATCGAAATGGTCTCGTCATGACCGAATTCCTCTCCGCGTCGGTGAGATCAGCCACTCCTGACGGACCATGATCTCATTCGGTACTCAGAGACTTCGACGACTGATCCGCGCGGAATTCATCGGTGCGGCCGCGATCGCGGATGTTCGTGAGGTCGTCTGCGGCCCGATAGCGCGAATGGCTCAGTGCGGTGGCCGAAGTACCTTCATCGCGGCTTTCCTGACCGGTTCCGGCACATGGTCTTTCATCTTCAATGCCGCGGCCGCGGCCCTGATTCGGATCTCGGTGCCGCGGCCGAACATCTTGTTCAGCGGGCCGCCGGACGGCTCGAGTCGGATATGCATCGGTGGTTTGCCGCCCGCCGCTCCCAGGGCACCGGAGATCACGATGCGTTGGATTTCGCTGGTGCCCTCGAAGATGGTGTACAGCTTCGCGTCTCGGTACCACTTTTCGACCGGATGATCGGTGATGTAACCCCATCCGCCCATCGTTTGGATGGCGCGTTCGGTGGTTTGCACCGCGACCTCGCTGGCCGCCAGCTTCGCCATCGAACCTTCGCCGCGTTCGTGGGGCACGCCGTTGGCCGCCATCCAGGATGCCCGCCAGGTCAGCAGCCGCGCGGCATCGATTCGCGTCGCCAGATCCGCGATCGGGAAGCCGATGCCCTGATGGTCGATGATCGGCGCGCCGAACGCCTCCCGCCGGTTGGCGTAGTCGGTCATGTATTCCAGTGCGGCCCTGGCGATTCCGAGCGCTTGCGCGGCGACCATCGGGCGGGTCTGCGCGAAAGTGCCCAAGGTGGCCGAGTCGCCGTGACCGTCCTGGGCCGACGCATGCGCTCGGGCCAGCCTGTGCTCGAGTTTCTCCGGCCCGCCGAGCAGGTGATCACTCGGCACCCGCACTTGATCGAATTTCAACTCTGCGGTGTGCGATGCCCGGCAACCCAACTTGTCCAGCTTTCGCACCAGCTCCAAACCCGGTGTGCCGCCCGGTATTACGAACAGCGCCTGGCCGTGGTGCCCGAGCCGGGAGTCCACCACCGCGTTCACGACGTGCACATCGGCGATGCCGCCGTTGCCGATCCACATCTTGTGTCCGTCGATAACCCAATCCGCGCCGTCGCGGACGGCGCGCGTGCGCAGGTTGCGCACATCGCTGCCGCCCTCGGGTTCGGATATCGCGAGCGCGGCGAGCTTCAAATCCCCTGGGGTGCCGAAACATTCGGGCGCCCACCGCAGCATCTGCTCGGGGGTGGCGGCCTGGCCGATCGCCGAAAGGGCCAGCGCGGGCATCACGATTGCCAATCCGATACCGGCGCAGCCCCAGAACAGTTCTTCCATGAACATCGGCAGCGATAAACCGGTTCGGTCACCGATGAGGTCGCGGTAGAAAAGCGGGCTGTAGAACCCTCGCTCGGCGGCTTCCTCGAGCACCGGCCACGGGAATTCCTGGGTCCGGTCGTAATGGGCGGCCACCGGCCTGATGCGGTCCTGCGCGAATTCATGGACGCGCGTCACCAAGTCGTGCTGCGCGACCGTCGGTGTCAAGTCGAACGTCACGATTTCTCGATACCCGGCCAGAGCCGGTCGACACCTCGCCCGCACCGGCGCGGGCGACCCGAATCCTTGCCGAACAATCGACGCTACGCCGCGAAATCCCGAAAAGTACGGTGGCCGCGGTCTTTCCCATCCGGCCCGGATCGGCCGTCGAATAGGCGAGCGTCTATGACATAACAAGCTCGCACCGTGTCGAGCCGGGCTGTCGGGTGCCTCGGTCGGTACGCTCGCGCCTGGCCTGCGAAAGGAGCGTTCATGAGTGCCGCCACCGCCGTCGATCGGTTGGCCGATATCGCGTTTCCGTTGCCGCCGTGTCCGGACCTGAGCCGGGCCTTCCATGAGGAATGGCCGGTTCGGTTGGGAGACACCGACGGTGAGCAGCGGTTGCGGCTCGACGCGGTGGCCAGATATCTCCAGGACATCGGGTACGACCATCTGAAGGTGGTCGAGGAGGGGGACCTGCATTCCGGCTGGATCGTGCGCCGCACCGTGATCGACGTGCTGCGGCCGATCGAGTTCGGCGACCGGGTGCATCTGCGGCGCTGGCCGTCGGCGCTGTCGAATCGGTGGTGCAATATGCGCATCCAGGTTCGCAGCGAGAACGGTGGCTTGATCGAGACCGAGATGTTCCTTATCCACGTCGATATCGAAGCCGGGCGCCCGGCCCGGATGAGCGACCGATTCATGGCGCCGATGCTTGCGGCGACCACGGAACACCGGCTGCGGTGGAAAGCCGCGTTGGCCGAGTACACCCGCGCCGACGCCGAGACGTGGCCCTTTCCCCTGCGGGTGACCGATGTCGACCACTACGGGCACGTCAACAACGCCGTGCACTGGGAAGCGGTGGAGGAGGCGCTCGCGCGGTTCCCCGATGCGCACACGCCGCCGTACCGGGTGATCGTCGAGCACGTCGGCCCGGTGATGGCGGGCGACGACGTGCTCATCCGCGCCTGGCGGTCCGATTCCGCGCTGCACGTGCAGCTCGAAGTCGACGGCGGCGCACGGACATTGGCACGCATCGAATCTCGGTCCTGAGCGGCCCGGCGCAAGTTCCGGTCAGCTGATGTCGATCGTCCCGTCGAACACCATCGGTGTCGGTCCGGGCTGGCAGTCCCGGAACATGTTGGTGGGCATGGGCAGTCCGTAGCCGATCATGTTGGGCGCACCATCGCGGCCCTTGGCGACGGTGATCTGGATCGCCATCGAATCGGGTGCGAACACCATGACCGGTTCGCTGGTGGTGATCGGGTAGATCAGCGAAACCGTGTCGCCTTCGACGCGCAGGCAGGTCACGGGGCCGGTGACCCGCACGGGCAGCGGCATGCCGCCCAATTGGGCGGTGGCCAGGTAGGTTCCGGTAGCGGGGCCGTCTCCCTGTCCCTGCGCGTCGACGTGCAGAACGCTCAGGCCCATCACCTGCATATTGCCGTTGATCGATACGCTCGCCGGCGCTGCCGCCGCCTGCCCTGTCGTCGCGACCGCAGCCGCCGCGACCATGGCGGTCGTTGCGGCGAAGCGGATAAGCCGAGTAGTCATACGAACTTCTCCTCCGGTGGATTTCGTCCGCCGGATACCCGATGCGGGACGGCTTATTCCGTACCCGGGCGCTCCTGATCGGGGCACGCCCGGAGACCGATCCTCTGCCAGAACCTGCGCCGGTCGATGTCGATGTCAGAGGTCGCCCGGCGGTTGTTCGTCACCGAGGGGTCCCGCCGCCGGGTCATTCGGCGAGCAGGGGGATGATTCCGCCCGCGAGCACCGCCTGGATTTGGCGTTCGGACAACCGGTGACGCAGCAGGATGTCGTCACCTCGGCCGCCGGTGATGTGCACCGAAATCGGGGGTTGCCGTCTGTAGTGCTTTGCGGAGCCCGTCGATATGCAGCACGTCGCCTTGGTCGATCCGGTCGTAGTCGTCGGGGTTGTCGAATTCGAACGCCAGGATGCCGAAGTTGGCCAGGTTCTGCCAGTGGATTCGTGCGAACGATTTGGCGATGACGGCCCGCAGGCCCAGGTAGCGGGGTGTGATCGCGGCGTGCTCGCGGGAGGAGCCCTGGCCGTAATTCTCGCCGGCGACGATGATATGCCCGGTGCCGGAAGCGATCTCGGCGGCCCGTGTCGGGTAGGTCTCGTCGATTTGGGTATAGGTGAACTCGGCCAGTTTCGGAATGTTCGACCGGAACGGCAAGGCATGGGCCCCGGCGGGGGATATCTCATCGGTGGAGATGTTGTCGCCGACCCGGAGCAGCACCGGCGCCTCGATCACATCCGGCAGTGGCTCGAAGTCCGGCAGTGCGGAGATGTTCGGTCCCTTGACCAATGGCACGTGGCGGGCCTGCTGCTCGGGTAGCGGCGGCACCAGCATGGCGGTGTTCACCGACGCGTGCGCGGGAAGGGCCAGCTCCGGGTATGTCAGATCGAGCTGCTCGGCGAGGTCTCGAGGATCGGTGATCGCCCCGGTCAATGCCGAGGCCGCAGCGGTCTCCGGCGAGCACAGCCACACCGAGTCCTCCCGGGTGCCGGAGCGGCCCGGGAAATTTCGCGGCATGGTGCGCAGCGAGTTTCGTCCGACTGCGGGCGCCTGCCCCATCCCGATGCAGCCCATGCAGCCGGACTGATGGATGCGGGCCCCGGCGCGGATCAACTCGAAGGTGGCGCCCATCCTGGTCAGATCCTCGAAGATCTCCCGCGACGTCGGGTTGATGTCGAAGCTGACGGCAGGATCGGTCTGACGCCCGGAGACCATCGCGGCGGCGATCGCGAAGTCGCGCAGGCCGGGGTTGGCCGAGGATCCGATGACCACCTGGGCGACCGGTTCCCCGGCGACCTCGTGGACGGGCACCACATTGCCCGGTGAGGACGGCTTGGCGATGAGCGGTTCGATGGTCGCCAGGTCGATCTGCTCGTGGATGTCGTAGGTCGCTCCCGCGTCGGCGATTAGTTCGGTGTAGTCGTCTTCGCGGTCCTCGCCCCGCAGAAACTCCCGCACCATGCCGTCGGCGGGGAACACGGTGGTGGTGGCGCCGAGCTCCGCGCCCATGTTCGCGATCACATGTCGGTCCATCGCCGTCAAAGTCGCCAGGCCGGGGCCGTGGTATTCGATGATCCGGTTGAGCCCACCCTTGACTCCGTGACGGCGGAGCATTTCCAGGATCACGTCCTTGGCCGAACACCATTGCGGCAGTTCACCGGTCAGCTCCACGCCCCAGATCTGCGGCATCCGGATGTAGAGCGGTCGTCCGGCGATCGCGAGGGCTACCTCGAGTCCGCCGACGCCGATCGCGAGCATGCCCAATGCCCCACCCGCGGGGGTGTATGAGTCGGAGCCGACCATGGTGACACCGGGCCTGCCGAAACGCTGCATATGTGTCGGATGTGAGACACCGTTGCCCGGCTTGGAGAACCACAGGCCGTACCGGCGGCACGCCGACAGCAGGAACTCGTGGTCCTCGGCGTTCTTCTCGTCGGTCTGCAGCAGATTGTGGTCGACGTATTGCGCGCTGAGGTCGGTGCGGACCCGGTCGAGCCCGAGCGCCTCGAGTTCCTGCATCACCAGAGTGCCGGTCGCGTCCTGGGTCAGCGTCTGGTCGATCCGCAACCCGATCTCCGCACCGGGACTCATCACCCCGGACACCAGATGGGACCGGATCAACTTGCGCGCGACGTTCTGGGGACCATTTTCAGAGAGCTTGTCGATAGCCATCTGCACTCCTAGTCAGCGCCTGCTTGCCCACCGGGGTGCGGACCGCAAACGCCGTCGTCGTCGGATGTCCTGCTCTCCAGCATGCGCCGAAAACGAGTCGATCGAACGCCCGCGCGGCGGCATTACGGCTGGTGGTGACTCGCTATGTTGAGTCCAGGGTTATTCGGCATCGGTGGAGCGCGCACGTGCGGTGGCGCAGAACATGCGCCGTGGTTTGTGGGCCATCATGGAGGAAGTTCGACTTCCGGTCATGTATGACATAGCCAGCCGCGATGACGTCATCGTCGTCACCAAGGAGACCGTGATGAACAACGTCGTGCCCACCATCGTCCCCGCGGGCCACTGCGTCGAGATCGCCGGAACACCGGTATAGCGTGTTCATCGACCTTTCGCATCCCGTAACCAATGGGATGACAACCCTTCCCGGGCTGCCGGAACCACTGATCACGACGCATACCTCGCGGCGGGATGGCCCACTGGTCGACATCTCATACGAGATCGCGCGAGTTGATCTGGTCGGTAACACCGGCACATATGTCGATTCCCCATTCCACTTCGACGCGGACGGTGCCGACATGGCAGATCTGCCCGTGGAACGACTACTCAATGTGCCCATCGTGATGATCCGTGCGGCCGACGAACGCACGGTGGGACCCGACTTGCTCGGCGACCCTGCACGGTTGTGGGGCAAAGCCGTTCTCGTGCACACCGGGTGGTCCAGTCGCTGGGGATCACCCGCGTATCGCGAATCCGATCATCCCTATCTCGTCTCCGACCTGGCGGACGCGTTGGTCGCGGCCAATGTCGCCGTGGTCGGCATCGACTCGCTCGACATCGACGACACCTCTCGGCCCACGAGACCGGTTCATCACACCCTGCTCGGCGCCGGGATACCGATCATCGAGCATTTGACGAACCTGGACCGGGTGCCGGATATCGGTGCCCGGCTCACCGCGCTTCCACCACCGATCCGTGGGATGACTTCCTTCCCGGTCCGCGCCATCGCCACCGTGGGCTAGAACCGCGCCGCCCCCGCGTCTGCGACTCAGCCGACGGGCACCCGGGGGGTCTGGTCCGATTACGGTTGTTCGTTCGGGAACACGTAGACGTCGCCGTCGTGTACCTCGACCCGGTGCGGACGGGTGTCCTCGGTTGCCGGCGGGCATTGCACCGCACCGGTTTTCAGGTCGAACATGCTCGAATGCCGAGGGCATTCGACGCATCCGCCCTCGACCCAGCCCTCCGAGAGGGAGGCGGTGTCGTGGGTACAGGTGTCATCGAGTGCCCACACGGTGCCGTCGCCGTCCCGCAGCAGAGCGATATCGTCAGCTGTGCCGGTGACGCTGCGATCGATCGCGATACCCGCACCGACCGGAATATCGTTGACAGCCGCGACGCGGATGCCATTCCCATTCATCGATCCTCACGCCCCTCCCGGGTAAAAGCCATTGCGCGGCAATGATTTCGGCGTCCAGGTGGGGATGACGGTGATTTGGTCTCCACCGCCGATGCCGGCGATGACCCCGCGGATCGAGTGATCGGCGAAATCGGTGGCGGATACGGCAGAGCCATATGGTCGAGGCTACGACCGTTTCGCGATCACGGCGGTGATCAACCTGTTCACGCAGCGGGCGGTTTCGAGGTCACGGGATCGGGCATAGCGGGCTCGCCCGCGGCGGAGTGTGATGCCTTCCGCTGAGGAGAAAGCGGTGGACTGGCTCGACGCCATCATGCAGGTTCGCGCGTTTTGTTCGGCGCGGGCGAATGGGTGACCGTTGCCTGTCGTTGTCGCGTTGCTTTCGATGGTTCAGGAGGGGGCGCGTCCGGTCGCGGGTAAGGGGGCGAGGCGGGTGCGGAACCAGTCGCGGGCCAGTTCGGCGACCTGTTCGAGGGTGCCGGCCTCGGTGAACAGGTGGGATGCGCCGTGGACGACGCGGAGTTCGGTATCGACCGGGAGTGTGTGCTGGGCATGGCGATTGAGCTCCAGGACCACCGGGTCGCGGCCGCCGACGATGAGCAGGGTTGGGGCCCGCACCCGGTTCAGTGCGTCGCCGGCGAGGTCGGGGCGGCCGCCGCGGGAGACGATCGCGGCGATGTTCAAGCGTGGGTCGGTGGCCGCGCGCAGGGCCGCCGCGGCACCGGTGCTGGCGCCGAAGTAGCCGATCGGCAGTCCGGCGGTGTGGGGCCGCTCGGCGAGGGTGAGGGTGGCGTCGACCAGGCGGCGGGCGAGCAGCGCGATGTCGAAGACGTTGTCGCGGTGGGCTTCCTCGGCGGGGGCGAGCAGATCGAACAGCAGCGTGCCCAGCCCGGCCTGCTCGAGCACCTCGGCGACGTAGCGGTTGCGCGGACTGTGGCGGCCGCTGCCGCTGCCGTGTGCGAACACGACCAACCCGACCGGATGCTCGGGAATGGTGAGATGTCCTGTCAGTTCCACGGTTTCGGCCAGGATGGCGATCTCCTCGTCGTGCGGCGGCGGGTCGGCGGCTGAAACGGGGTGTGGCACAGTGGTTTCCGCGGCGGCGGCACGCAGTAGTTCGGCCACCTCATGGTCGCTGGTCTGGCGGAAGTGGCGGTACCACTGCCCGACGGCGAGGAACACCGGCGGAGCGTGCAGGCAGATCACCTCGTCGGCGTCGTCGCGCAGGGTGGCGAGGGTGTCGCGAGCGGCGACGGGAACGGCGAGCAGCACCCGGGCCGCGCCGCGGGCGCGGGCGACGCGGCAGGCGACACGGACGGTGGCGCCGGTGGCGATGCCGTCGTCGACGACGATCGCGGTGCGCCCGGTCAGGGGAATCGGCGGATCAGGTCCCCGCAGCCGTTCGACTCGACGGGAAAGTTCTGCACGTTCACGAGCTTCCACGCCCGCCTTCTCGGCGTCGGTGAGTAGCGCCGATATCTGCGGGTTGAGCACGCGGACCCCATGCTCACCGATCGCGCCGAAGGCCAGTTCGGGTTGCTGGGGCGCCCCGAGCTTGCGCACCACCAGCACATCGAGTGGCGCGCCCAGTGCCCGCGCGATCTCATAGGCCACCGGAACCCCACCGCGCGTCAACCCGAGCACCACCGCATCCTCGCCGTGCGGCAGCGACAGCCGTTCGGCCAACCGGCGCCCGGCCTCTCGGCGATCCTTGAACACGATGTCGAAACCTCCTGAAAGACCCTCGGTTACGGCCTTCCCGTGTCGCGAGGGCGAAAACCTCCCTCGCCGAACACTGTGAGCGGTTGCGGTTTTCGGCCCGATATTCGTGGTTAATCGCCTCATGACCGCACTACGGTCAGGCGCGATATCAGTGCGCGGCCGGACCGGACGGAGGAATCTACTCGGCGACTATCTCGCCCACACCCTCGGCCGCCGCACGGTGCCGTCATGATCGACGACCGGAACGAATGGAGGCTGACATGGCCGAAACCATTGTGGATGACCGCTTGTGGACCGATTTCCACCATGCGGTGAACATGACCTCCCGCGAGCTGCGGGATTGGTTGCGCACCAATGCCGCAGGCCCCGACACCGAGCCGCTACCCGACGGCAGAGCCACCGAGCTGGGCTATCGTGTGCTCGCGATTCTCGCCAAACGCCGCACCGATCCCGACGCCGACGATGCCGAGGTGATGCGAGCGGTGGTGTGGGAGGTGACCGACGAACACGGTGCTGAACCGGAATCCATTGCCGGACAACCACAGTGGCGGCATCGGCTGATGTCGATCGGACATGACCCGCTGCGCGCTCGCTGACCGGAACGGTCACTATTCGTGGCGGAGAGCAGCGCCTCAGGTCGAATCGGAGTCCAGCCGGGGCAGGCGCTGCCGGGGGTGTCTCAGCTGACGGTGACGCGTGCGGTGAAGATTTCCTGGATGCCGGTGCGGGTGTCGGTCCAGAACGGGAAGTAGCCGAGCGGGCCGGCGGCCAGGCCGAAGTAGTCCCCGATGAACGTGGTGGTCGAGCTTCCGTGCGAGAGCGGGGCGTCGACCGCGGGGTCCCAGGGGTGATCGGTCACGGTGACGCGATCGATGAACGTCTTTCCACCGTCGTAGGACGCGACCATGACGACATTGATCAGGGGCGTGGTCGGCATCCGCCCGAATTCGTAGAAGGCGCAACCGATCACCCCCGCCGGTGTGACGGCGAGCTGCGGATGGAAGTCGTGCAGGGTGGGATCGGAGACGGCTGTTCCCGTGAGCAGCGGATCGCCGGACGGCGAGCCGTCCCAGGTCTGGCCGCCGTCGCCCGAGCGACGGCAGTAGATGCGGGAGACATTCTCCCGATAGTCGGCCCAGGCCACGACGAGGCTCCCGCCGGGTCCGGCGACTGCGGCCGGAATCGTATCCACTCGGAAGGTCCCACCGGGTAGTTCCGGGAAGCCGTCCGGTGCGTTCAGCCCGGCGGCGTCCAAAGACGTGATGCCGCTGGCGATCACCGCGGGATCGGAGAACGTTTCACCGCCGTCGGTGGACCTGACGAACTTCAGCTCGAATTGGTTCGTCCAGACGATGTAGAGGGTGCCGTCAGGGGCGACCGTGAGGGAAGGCGAGAAGGAGTCGTCGGCCAAACCGGTGCCGACGGCGTCGCTCCCGGCGCCACGCCAGGTCTGGCCCAGGTCGGTCGTGCGGGCGAAACGCAGTGCCGCCTGGGTCGGCGTGCCGTCGTCCCAGGCTCCGTAGACATTGCCGTAGAAGGGACTGTTCGGATAGGTGTCGGAGGTGAGTTCCTGTTTGTCGTCGCCGCTGCTCTGATGGATGAGCTGTGGTGCGCCCCAGGTGCGTCCGCTGTCGGTCGAGCGGTAGATGGCGATGCCGATGAGCGGCGCGTTCGCGCCGGGTCCGAACGGCAGCGCGAGCAGATACGCATTTCCGCTCCGGTCGAAGGCGACGGCCGGATCGGAGGTACCGGCCCAATCCGACGGCACCGCCGGCATCGACTCCGTCCACGTCGAGCCGCCGTCGAAGGTGTTGTAGGTGGACAGGGCAAACGCATACGTCGCGGGATCGGTGAATCGCTTCGAGGACCCCACCATATTGTTGGCATCCTGCGGGTTGACCGCGAGTGCGGACTCGCTCCGATCGTTATTCGGATTGCTGTCGTGGGTGACCTGGATATTGGCGCCAGGGGTGAGTGTCATGATCCGCGCCTCCTGAGTGGATGTATCTTTCACGATCCTCGCCCCCGAGGGGATATCAAAGGGCTGACGGGAATCTCGCTGACCCGCCGATGATCCAGCGAGCACCTCGGCGGCTACGAAACATGTTCTCCCGCAACGTCTGTCGACGACGACGCACCCGAGCGTCGGGCCAGCAGCGCGTCGACCGACCAGCGGCCGGGTCCTACCCACAGCAGAAAGACCAAGCCGAGCAGCATCGCGAAATCGGTCCGCGCATCGTGTGCCATGCCCCAAAAGCCCTGTACCCCTTGAAAACCGCCGGGCCGCAACTCACGCAGTTTGGTCAGCGCGATCGCCGAAACGATATCGATCAGCAACGGTATCGCCGCCAGCCGAGTCGATAATCCGACCACGATCAGTGCGCCACAAGCTATTTCGACTACACCGTCGAAGTTTGCGAAGAACGTCGGGGCCGGAATTCCGATCTTGTCGAACCGGCCCGGCCCCAATTTGTCCGGATACAGGAACTTCTGCACCCCCTCGCTGAAGAACACCAACCCGACCGCCACCCGGATACAGATCACCGCCGAGTGCCCTTCGGCGCCAAGCATCCTCACCCAGAGATCCCGACTCGACTTCGTCACCATGACATCGCCTCCCGGTATCGCAAGTCCGACAATATCCACGATGCCGCATCCGCCGCAGGTACAACGGCCCACACGGGCGTAATCTCGAGATTCGGGCGTATCGTCGGCGGCAACAACGCTCTCGAAGGAGATGCGGCACAGTGGGGAGAACGTTCAGGTCGGGCCAGGCAGCTGCTGGTTATCGGATCGCCAAGATCGTACTCGGGCTGCTCCTCTTTCTCCTATGCGTGTTTGCCGGGTTCAGCGCCGGTTACGAGAGCGCTGGGCGTCTCGGGTGGATCGGTACTCCGGGCAGCGTCATCGTCTCCCAATGCCACCGCGACGACAAGAAAATGTGTGATGGCGCGTTCATACCCGATAGCGGCGGCGCGGGTTCGAGTCCCATCGTCGTCGGCGGCGGCCCTTACGACCGCGGTGCGATACTTCATGTCTTTCGTATCCCCACACCAGAATTGTCAGGGGTGACGATCTATCCTGCCGACACTACTTACGCAACAACAGAAATGCTTGCGGGGCTGATATTCATCTTTGTCGCTCTCGGAATCCTCGCCCGCACAATCCGGCCCTGGATCCACGCGCGATCCATGTCGAATGAAATGCGATAGAAAGCCGTGGCCGACTGAGGGTTTCGGGATGCCCGACCTGTTCGGACCGGGTGGCGAGAAGCTTCGCGAGCTGATCGGCGGTGTCTGCCGACAGCATACGGTCTGCAGCAGAGACCGCCGATCTGCTTGTCTCCCAACGGCACTCATCCCACGAGTCGCGCCGGAGCGCCAGATGGAGGAGTCACCTACCTGCCGAGCCGTCACCCGACCGCCCACATGAACCTGCCAAGGGACGCCAGATATGGCGGATGTTCGCGTGACGAACAGTTCGGTGCGCTGACCGGCAAGTAGAACGCGGCCGCCGCCCCTACAGTCGCCGGTACCGGATATGAGCTGGTGTGGACTGCGATGTCCAGCCATGTCGGGTTCGACAGGCTACGAGCGACCCCAGGAGGTTCGATGCGCAGGGAGAAGACGAACAGGCGACTGGCAGGGGTCGCGATTGCTGTTGCCGCGGTTGGCTTCTCGCTGATCACTTCCGCTTCCGCCTCCGCCGAGACAGGATCGGCCGAGGGTATCGACGTCACCATTTCGGCGCAGGACCCGACCACGCTTCGGCCGGGCGGGGCGCCCATGCGCTTCACCGTCACACTGGCCAACACCACGACCACCGACAATCCCGCGGTGGGCTTGGTGGTGTCACTGGGGCACTGTTCGTGCAGTCCGAGCCCGGTCAAGATGATGCCCGCCGGGTCGATGCTGATGCTCAACCCTGCTACCAACGTCTGGCAGGCGGTGCCCTACGTCGCCGAAGGCGGCGGCACCGATTTCCTCGGCCGAACCGTCGTCGCACCGTTCGCCCTTGCCCACGGACAGACCGCCACCTACCAATTGGAGGTGCAGTTGGCCGCCGACCACGAAGCGGCCATCGGCAGCGGCGAGTCGTCCGTGGATGTAACGGTCACCAACCCCGCCACCAATACCGCGCTCGGCCACAGCCCCACGACATCGCTGCCTATCACTGTCGAACCCGATCCGAGCCGGTGACTTCGCGGCGCTCCGCGCAATACCGTCTAATCGGCATGTGTGCGTTTGAATGCCATGTTGCCCAGTTGATCTGACGGCCTGAACCCCCAGGCATCGCAGGATGACTTCATTTGTGCGCGTTGATCATTCGGTGTTCGAGGGTTGGTGGGATTGCTCAGACATCATTGAATTCGCCTCGCGCCCTTCCCGAATCCGCCGGTCGCCCGAAAAACCGGGTGCGGACGGTCGGCACGGTGGTGTGTGATCGCGGGTATGGCGATTGTGTTGGGCACGCCGGGAGTCGACGGGCTGAGCGAGCCTGTGGGAGCGTTGCGGGAGTGGCAGTACGACGGGGCGCCGATACAGCTGCATCCGGGGGATCTGTGCTGGTTCTGGCGGTTCGGTGCACAGGCTACGGCCGCGGCGGTGCGGACTTGGCGTCGGGAGGGACGGATTCTCGCGGTCGGGCTGCTGGACGGGCCGACGTTGTTGCGGCTGGCGATCGCGCCGGATGCTGCGCTGGACGAGGAGCTGGCGCGGCAGCTGGTTGAGGACGTGACCGCCCCGGAGCGCGGCGTACTGATTGAGGGGCAGGCGTGTGTCGCCGCGCCGACGGATGCACTGGTCCGCGATCTGCTGTCCGGGGGCGGCTGGAATGCCGACGAGCCGTGGACGCCGCTTCGCCGCGACCTCACCGAGCCGGTGCCGGACCCGGGCGTGCGGATCGAGGTGATCGGGCCGGAGCAGGCGCACGTGCGGACGGCCGTACAGCGGGCATCATTCGACGGGTCGACGTTCACCGGCGAGCGCTGGCACGCGATGGCGGCCGGGTTGCCCTACGCCGACGCCCGGTGTCTGGTCGCCTACGACGACCAGGGCGAGGCGGTGGCGGCGGTGACGGTGTGGTCGGCCGGTCCTGCGAAGCCCGGGTTGCTCGAGCCGATGGGCGTGCATCGAAAATATCGCGGTCACGGCTACGGCAAGGCGATCACCGTCGCCGCGGCGGCCGCACTTCAGGAGCTCGGCTCGTCGAGCGCGATCGTCTGCACCCCGAGCTCCAATATCGGTGCCGTCGCCACCTACAAGTCGGCTGGCTTCCAACAACTTTCCGAGATCCGGGACCAATGTCGGGACACCTGAATCAATTCCGCCGCACGCTCGTAAGCCGAATTCGAACGGCCGGTGAACGCGGATAGTCGACTATGCCGACCGGGTACGCGATGCCATCACCAGACATCGGTACCTGCGCGGGGCGCTTGCGGTGTCCGCCGAGAGCGTGCATGCGGCGGGCCGATATCGGTTGCGGCGCAGGGCAAGTCACCGCCCACCTGCACAAGCTAGGTGTCGATGCCCTGTCTCCCGGGATGATCGCGACGGCGCGGCGTGACCACCCCGGCCTGCGGTTCGAAGTGGGCTCGATGACCGAACTCGATCTCCCGGCAGCAGAATTGAAGACACAGGGACGATTCCGGATGGGAGCGCGGTCCAGAGATCAACGCGCCGAGCTGATCTGGTGGATCCAATGCAGGGTAGTAGCCGATTTCCGTACGTTCGTGGAACGGTGCTGGGGGCGGCGCGGCACCTGGCCGCCGATCCGGGACCGCAACGGGTGACGAGTTTGCCGGATTCGACCCATCTGTATCCCGTACCGCAACGAATGCGGTTTCGGAATCGGTCGCTAGCGGCTGGAGCAGTCTGCCCTGGTCCGGCGCAACCCGTCGATCCGGCACGCGGAGACGAGGTCCGGCTGGTGATCGGTTCTACCCGACCTCAGCCCGGGGTCGTGGCGAGGCCGGGCCGAATTGTCCTGGCGGCGCGGCGTTGTCGTATCGACGCGCCACACGAACGACGGAAGGTTTGCATGGAAATCGAACGATCGAAAGCACAGGCACCGGCGAGTTCGCCACGTTCCCGTCACACCGGACCGGGCCGGTTCGCCCCGGCCGCCGCGGTGCTGCTGAGCGTCTGGGCACTCGGCTACAGCGCGGTCGCCGCCCCTGCCGCGATGGCGGAGAAGCCGGGCGCGAAGACGACTACGTGCACGATCGCCGAGAACACCCCGATCTCGGTGACACGGAACAAAGGCGACGAGGAATTCACCGTCAAGTCTGACCTCAAATACACCTCCGACAGCGATTCCAGCTGCGTCGAGTTGCCCATCGATGATCCTTTGAACAGGGATGACCTCCAGTTCCATTCGAACGGTAGCGACTGTGAAATCTCGCTTTCCAAGGTGGGAACCGACGACAAGGACGCCAACGGTGATGAAGAAATATTCAAAATGACGAAAGGTTCGATAGTCGTTCCTTCGAAGGGCGGTGACGCAAAAGTTGACGTCGAGGGCACTCTGTCTCTGCTCGGAAAGAAAAGCACGATAACGTTCGACGGTCAGGTCACGAGCCTGAAGCTGGGATCGTGTAGCCCGGACGATTTTCGGGGCACGAGCGACGACAGCAAGATCTCAGGCACGCTCACCGACACCCCGAAGTCGTAGCGGCCCACTTCTGCATACTCATTCGAGCAGCCGCCGGCCAGGCGTGGCGTTCTTCATCGCCTGGCCGCATCAGGTGTAACCGCGCCTCGATTCACGCTGGCCTCACCGATGACATCCCGGAAGTGGACAGGACCACCCGAACGGCTGCCTACAGTCGACACAAGTGATGCGGCGGTCGAGTACCCGACTGGGACAAACGATATCGACGGCGGATGCCGACTACTGCCGCGCGAGAAACGTCTTGTGCACGCGATACAGGTTGGGCTCGACTGTGGCCAGCTCGGCTGCCGCGTCCATGTGTTCGCGCACGAGGGGGGATTCGAGCATGGCCTGGAAGTCCTCGACGCTCCGCCACTGGGCATAGTTCACGACATGGGTACCGTCGAGGCCGGCATGTAGGTTGGCAGAGACGAACCCCGGCAGGTGCTGCATCACATCCTCGGTCGCTCGGTCGAGCAGGTCGAGGAGCCGCTGCTGGTCGGCGGGTTCGACGGTGAAAACGTTGACCAGAGTCACAACGTTCTGATCGGGATCGATAGTGGTCATGGACGAATCTTCCTATACCGCAGGCTACTTGACCATCGATCGGCCTCGTACTGAGCTCACCGGAAGCGAATACCGGTGTCTTGCCGCGGTCGGGCGCTCCGATGAAGCGAAACCGACTGCGGCGCAAGACGTTCGCACATGCCGACGAGCGGATGTCGGTGCTGTCTACGGTGGAGTTGCACCCGGTGCGGTTACGGGTGTAGCCGCGAGTGCCGCGACATCATGAACGGGACGATAGCCCAGCTTTCGCTCCGCCTTGCCGGAGTCGTAAACCCGGTCGATCCGAGCCGGTAGAGGCCAGCCCCGCCGCCGGAACAACGCCACCGTCTCCGGTGCCCGGTGGGTGAGTAGCGCCGTGGCATCGCGCCACAACTGCCGTGTGTCGTTGGGGCGGAACACCATTGGACCGGCGATGTTGAACAGGCCGGTCACCGTGGGGCGTTCGGCGGCCAGTCGGTGCGCGCTGGCAACATCGCGGACGTCGACCCCACGGTAGAGCCGGTGCGCGGCTTGAACAGCCAGCGGCTCGGGAAAGCATCGGGCGATGCGCAACACGATCGTCGAGAACGGGTGATC
The DNA here is from genome assembly GCF_020361265.1 of Nocardia sp. JCM 34519.1. Lineage (NCBI taxonomy): Bacteria > Bacillati > Actinomycetota > Actinomycetes > Mycobacteriales > Nocardiaceae > Nocardia > Nocardia sp. JCM 34519.1. Next base: position 18,796 of record NZ_JAIRBR010000022.1, on the reverse strand, counting down.
GGGCGCCCGGACCAGATTCTCTGCCGCGAATTTGGTTTCGTCGTAGATATCGCGTGGCTCGGTCCGGAGTGACTCGTCGACCCAGACCGCACGATCATCGGGTACCAGCGCATGCCCGTACACCGAGGTGGAACTGGTGTAAATCACCCTCCGCACACCGCAGTCGGCCGCTCGCGCGAGCAAATCGGCGGTGGCATCGACATTGACCGCCCGGAATTCGCTATCGGGAACCGAACCGACGTGCGGGGCATGCAGGGCGGCCACGTGTACTACGACGTCCACACCGTCGACAGCACGTTTTCGAAGCTCCGCATCGCGCAAATCGCCGCAGTAGGTCGTCCAACGCCCCGGGCGCTGGTCCCACCCACGCACTTGCCAACCCGCGGTATGCATTTCATGTGCGACCGCAGCACCGACAACACCGGAGGAACCGGTTACCAACACCACTCCCAACACCATGTACGTCGACTCTACCGCGCGTCGACTCGTCCGGTCGTGAACGAACACTCCACAATTCCGCATTCAGCGCTGTTTGCGACACGAAATATACTGCGGTGCATCGCCGATCGCGGACCGAGGCGCGAACATGGTATGGCCGCCCGGTCCGGTCGTCGACCGGGATCCCGCCGATCCCACCGGTTTTCTACGGAAGCCGTAAACGATATTCCAGAAGGCTGTCGCGGCACACTGATATCTCCAGCAGCCCTAGACGATTCACACAACCCGAATCGTCGCGCTGTCAGGCGAGTAGCCGAATAATCAGTCGCGGAATGGAATTCGCAACTATCCGAATCCGATAATCCGTAAAACTATTCTACCCCAGTAGAATTGAGGGCAGTTACACAACCAGCTGGCACCGGTTCGCGCATCTACGGGAGAACAATTGAACACGGCCGAACCCCGCACTCATCCACTTCGCCCACCCCTCGGCCAGTCCAGTGCAGAGGCTTTCTCCACTACTCGGGAGAGATATGCAGGCTGTCTCGCGTCGCCCGCACGGTCACGCCCGGCACCGGCTGCCCGCGATCAACAAACAATGCGGCCCACCCATCCGGACCATCCAGCCACTGCAACAACCAGGTCCCCGGACGCCTCGTATCCGCGACAACACCCGGCGCGCGCTGCACGTCATGAAACGTGTAGCCCGGAAACGCCGCCCACACCGCCTGCAACACCTCCCCCACCTGGCCCGCGGTCACCCCGGAGTTAGCCTCGGCGTACCCATCCTTGGGCGATGTCGCCGAGGTTCCACCAGGAAACGTATTGTGTGTCTTGGGATTTCAATTGCCAGGAGGTGTTGAGTCTGTCGAAGTAGGCGTCGTCTCCGGTTTTGCTGCCCTTGGGTTCTCCGATGAAGATCAGGCGTTCGCCGCCGGCGTTTTCGAAGGCGTGGAGTGCTCGGGATGCAATTGCATCGCCCCATCCCGGTGGCCAGCACAGGAACAGAACGCTGTCTTTCTGCTGTTCGGCGGTGAGGTTGTCGAGGGTGCCGACCGGATACCAGACATCGAGTTGTCCGGCGGCAGATGGGAAAGACACGTTCGCGGTCTGGTCCGGTGGTTCGGAGTCGAATGCCGATACTGCCACGTCGTGCTTTGTCAGTTGGTTGGCCCGATAGCCGCGGCCCGCGCCGATTTCGAGAATGCTTTGCCCTTCGGTGAATTCCTTTATCCACGACAGGGTTTCGGGGGATGGGATCGCGTATGCGTATACGGCTTGCAGGATCATCTGTGCGTAGCCGAGTCGTGCATTGCCGTTCGGCCGACCACCGTTGACGACCCTTCGCTGTTCGGTGCCGGTGACCGATGGGCCGACGATGTCCCAGTACGGGTTCGCCGATGTCGTCGAACCGCCGGTCATGAAGTGCACGAATCGCAGATCGAACGCCGCATCGGCAACGTCATCACCGGTTCCGGGTAGCTGAGGTGCCATATCGAGATAATCAGCGACTTTCGGATACTCGGTTCGGAGTCGTTGCTCGTCCCCCAGCAGTGCGGCCAGTTCGTCCCGTCGCTCGGTCGTCAACGAAAGCCCAGTCATATGTCGATTCTCTCCGACCACTCGCGAACGTCGTGATTGTTCACCGAAGACAAGCTCGACACATCCACAAGCTCGATCGAACCATCTTGTGTCGCAACGGATCCCAAACAGGGAGTCGTGCCCACTACAGCTTGTCGCCGAGACGAGCGCGACGGTGGGCTGCCTTAGCCCTCTCGTCGGCTACAAGTACTTCCGGCGCGTCGGGCAAGGTCATCTTGTCGAATGGATTCGAGGAGATGATGTCCTCTGCCACAAGGTATTTGAAGAACTGCTCAAGTGCCCGGTAATGACCTCGCGCGTACTCGGCCGACAGCGGCTTGCCCGTCCGCTCGTTCGGCCGCGTCAGCAAGGACTCGATGAACGATCCGAGATGATCGCGTGTGACCTCGGGCGCCAACGTCGGCAGGTTGTTCTCGACCAGGTACTAGACGAAGTAATCGATCCGGACCAGATAACCATCGAGGTGTTCTTACTGCGGTTCTCCCGACACAGCTCGGCAGTGAACTCGTTCTTCAACTCGCGGTTTCCGCAGCCCAGAGAGGTGTCTGCGGGCCTAACACCGCAGAACCAACACGCCGACAGGTAACGTCACCGCACAGGATGACCACAAGATCCGGGGGTCCGGGGGCTCGCCCCCGGCCGGGGGCGTGGGGGCGCGGCCCCCACAAAACACGACGATGATCGCCCACCCCGAAGGCGTGCCCGCCGAGCAGGCACGCCCTCGATCGAGTGGGGCGGGCGGGGCTCGAACCCGCGACCAATGGATTCGCAGTCCACGGCTGCCGAAACCATTCGGCCATGTTCGGATAGATGCGTTTTTATACGTTTACCAGGAAGAATATTGAATCACATCATGGAGTCGAGATGCGTTCGGATTCAGCTTGATTCGGCTGTATCTCAGTGAAAGTAGAGAGTAAATAGAGAGTACAGAAGCTGTGTGATACGCGGTTTCAGTAGGACCACCCCTTGAGGCCAACTCAGAACACAGAGTTGGTGGCGAACCTGCCGCTACCCAAACATTGTTGTTTGCCACAGTTGCGGGAAATTCTCATGTCAACTCCGGCCGACAGCAGTACGGAAGTAGAACGGATCGTCGCGCTGTTGATTGACGGACGCCGTATTCCCGGATTGCGCCTCGCCATCAGGATGTCAGTAGCTGACCAGCGGGTTCGCCACTCAGTGTCAGTGGTTTTCGCCACGGAAATGTCAGTGGCCTGACCTGCGGGTTCGTCACTGCAATGTCAATCCAACAAGCGTGTCGCGATCACTTGAACCGTCGCAGCTCCTACCGTCGCAGCATGACGGAATCTTCTCCCAGTCTCGTGGAAGCCATTCGCGTCGCCGTCGAGTTCTTGGCCGTATACATGGCGGCCGAGAGCGAGGAAGAGGTTCAGGCCGTGGGCGAATACGTTCAGGCGCGTCTCACCGGCCCCAACGCGGTCGACTCCGAAATGCTGATAGTCGGACAACTGGCGCTCGCCCAAGCGCTGCTGATATCGATGGCGACCAAGGACGGGGAGCCAGCCGGGAACATCCACGCCTACGCCGCAGACTGGCTGAACCAGTTCAGCACCATGCTGGGGAATATGCAGCTCTGACATTCCTGATGACGAGCTAGTACTGACATCGCACTGACGAATCGCACCGGATGACCGATACGCGGTGCGGATATTCCTGTATCTCGCAGTCGTCGCCTTCCTCGCCCCGTTCTCACCCTGCCGAGCAGCCCGGTCGAATTTGACTTGTCTCGGGCCGTACGACGTGCTCGTATTGAGCGATGTACGAGGGGTCCTACTGGACTACCGAAGCCGGCTTGCGTCTCAAGGACACACACCGGTTGGTATCGACGCTGCTGCTGCGCCTCGAACAAAACCCAATGACGAAGGGGGCGAAGGGAAAAGCCCGCAAGCGAGAACTACGTGACCTGCTGCTCCGCGATGCCGCCACGTGGCACCGGTTGGACGGGAAGTACGGCGGCAGATGGCCTCGGTCACGCGCGGACCTAGCAGTCGATATCACGATGCGCACGACACTGCGTGATCCCGCTCGGATCGACAAGTACTGCAAGTGGTTGTTGGACGAGCTCGGAGGTCAGCATGGCGATCCGATCGTGTACACCGATGACCGGCAAGTTAAGATGCTGTTCGCACGCCTCGCCCACGATGCGGACGAACCGTCGATCTGGGTGACCGCGCAAACGGTGGCGCGGATTAATGAAGGGCTTCGGCGAGTCGATAGTCTCGATTGCCGTTGGAATGTCGGCGAAGCCAACTGGCAGCTGGCCCTGCACAGTGACCTCGATGAAGACAGTTACTATTACGAGGGAGTTTCCGCGGACTTTTTACAGGCTGCCGGTTTGGATGAAAACACCATCCGCGAATACACCCTTCGTGATTATGTCCGACAGCGGTTGGGATACCAGCTGACCTTTTTGGGGCTCACTGACCAGTTGTCGTCGGCCGTGGTGTTCACCCACGCAGACAAGCGCTTCCGTGATCGCTTCGGCTTACCCACGACCAACGTAGCGCTGCACAGATTGCTCGAATACGGCCTCGCCGTCAACTTGGGCCCGCTACCGACACGGCCAGGTGAATCTTCCGCATTCAAGCAGCGGACAACATTCGAACTGACACAGCTGTTGACCAGGCACACACGGATGGCTCCGCTGCTGCCGTCGATCGGCGTCACCGTATTCTACCTGGAAACCCATACCGGCAAGGACCTCGACAACATCTTCGGTGACCTCGAAGTGCTCCCGACTCTTCTCGACACGGTGCGACCACCCGTCCATCCGTTGGCCGATTATTCGCCGATCGAAGATCTGCGAAGGTGGCATGAACACGATCGCGCTGCTGTCGGCGACATCGCCTTCATCGAAGCTGTCGCATTGAAAGGCGCAGCGGATGAACAACTTTCGCCCGGCACGGTAATCGTGGCGCTCTCACACGGGGAACGTCTGGAAAGCTGGTGGGCGAGCGCACTCCAGTTTCTGCAGAAACATAATCACGAGGCGGAGTGAACTGGGGTATCGCAGGTTGCCGTATCAGCTGAGGCAGACGACAAGCCTCCGGCTATTGCCGGTCGGCTACTGAGCCCCTTTGATGTCTGGACGGGGACTCCAGTTGTGTCGCCGACGCCGTGCGCTGACCGATCCGGTCAGCGCGGTAGGTGGCTAAGCGCAGCACGTCGCTCAATCAAACCTGGCACGTTTGAGTCAACTCGCAAAGTTCCACGAATCTTGCAGAAGCCCAGGCCCTACCTGACCGTTGATCCTCATAGAGCCACAACTTCGACCAGCAGACAGATACAGGATGCTGAAGCTCTGGAGGGGCGTCGGTCTCATGGACGTGGTGTTCACCGCATCACCGTCGTTTGCAGTTGTGGCACTACCGTCTTATTTTGCTGACAAGGGGGAGCCGGGCTCGTGGTCGAGCGATCCTTTACGGAGCCGGATGAGTACGATCTGTTTATGCGTTGTCTCATCATGGCATCGGCGTCGCTCGATCTGGGGGTGTTGCACGAGGTTCTTGCCGATCTGCACGCCGAATCTGAGTCAACCTCGATCCTTGGGCCGGGAGTTGATCTACTTCGAGTGCCTCTCGAAGATTTCGATTTTGGGATTGCCATCATCCCGGACGATGCGGCGGAGAACAGTGGCGTGAGGGCTGCCATATTTCTTGAGATTGGTATAGCGGCCGCACGTAACCTCCCTGTGCTAGTTATCACCTCTCCTGATGAGCCTCCGCTCCCGGCATTGGGAGATCTTGTGCAGGTCAGAACGCGTATCGACAATGCAGATGCCTTGCGGTTGCATATCGGACTATTCTTGGCCCCGCTCTCAAGGGATGCCTCAACATCAGCGCTGTGGAAGTTCTACGATGTCCAGCGGGCGGACAGAAGTGCCGATGAGATTAAAAGACTGTGGAATGAAGAGGCGATCAAAGCGGAACTGGACCGAGTATTTCGTAGGAATTCTCGACAGGAGTACACCGAGTCCCAGATAGCCACCTATATCGAGAAGATGCTACAGTCCCAAGGTGCTCTTGTTCAAAGAGAGGCGCGGGGGGAATCCGGGGCAATCGAACTAGCTTTCACGCATCCCGGTATTCGGGAAACCGTTCTTGTTGAGATAAAGAAGTTCGGAGGCGAGGAAGGCTCGCTTGATGGCGCGCGGCGGCAATTGTCCAAATATATGCGGAACAACAGCCAATCCATCGGCTTGATTCTCTTTGACGAACTGCCCGGCGCATCGACGCCTAACTTTTCGCCCGATTACCCCCAAATATTGGCTTTGAGTCTTATGGACTTCGTCGCCAGCGTAGAACCGGACCGCTTGGGTTCCTTCCTTGCGCATACCCGCAATCAGCTGGTGCATGGTCAATGACGGAACTGGATCCCGCCATAGTCCGACACTATCTCGACGTCGCACGAACCGCGCCGGATACTGACACTCAGGGCAAAGCGCTCGAAGCGCTTGCCTTCTATTTGTTCGAATGCATTCCGGGATGTCTCGCCGAACGGAATGGGGTGAGTCATTTCCGTAGCGAGCAGATCGACGTCGGCGTTTGCAATGGAAAGCATCAGGACGGATTGCATGCGCTTCCTCACGTGATACTTGTCGAATGCAAGGACTGGAGTCAGCCAGTTGACAGTAGCACTCTTGGATACTTCATAAATATACTCGATAACCGCAGGGTTGAAGCGGGCATACTTATTGCAGCAAATGGCATTACGGGGGAGGCGCGGGATCATACCTATGCGCACTCCCTGGGGGTAAGCGCTCTGGCGAGAGGCATTAAGGTGCTGGTCATTACGACCGAAGAGATTCAGAAACTTACTTGCACCAGTGAGTTTGTCGAATTACTGCTACGGAGATTTCTGTCGGCGTACATGCGGGGCGGCATCGGCGTGCCGTAAGTTCGGTGCGAATATTAACCGCGCATATGATGAGCGGCCGGGGGTGCGTCTTGAGGAGGTTCTCCTGAACGGAGCCCTGTTTCTGCCTTCTCGAATTCGGGCATCGTCTTCATCGTTGCGGCACCTCGGACGGTCGGAATCGCTGGAGAATCCACCAGAAGCGCTGGGATAGTGGGTGGTGTGAGCCGAAGAGTTGGTATTCCCGGAGCGTTGGCCTGGACGGTCTGAACTGGGGGATCGCCGCAGGTGTGGTCAGAGTTGGCCGTATTCGCCGACAAGGCGTCCGCCTACATAGGTCTGTAGAACGGCGGTCCGCCAAGTCTGCTGGCCAGCGTCGAGGTGGATCGGGTCCTGGTCGGTGATGATGAAGTCGGCAATTCTGCCGGGCTGAAGCGTTCCGAGGATGTGCTCTTGGTGAGCGGCCTTGGCTGCGTCGAGGGTGTATGCGCGAAGCGCTTCGTAGGGTGTCATCGTCTGCTCGGCGTGCCAGCCTCCGGTGGGTTGGCCGTGGTGGTCGGTCCGGGTCACCGCGGCGTGCCAGCCGTCGAATGGACGGTAGGAGGCGACGGGGAAGTCGCTGCCCGCGGCCAGGATCGTGCCCTGGTCGAGGAATCGCCTCCAGGCGTAGGCGCCAGCCATCCGCGTGGCACCGAGGCGTTTTTCGGCCATCAGCCGATCGTCGACCGCGTGGGAGGGCTGCACAGACGCAATCAGGCCCAGCCGCTGGATGCGCGGGAAATCCCGGAGCGCGACCACCTGGGCGTGTTCGATCCGATGCCTCAGATGAGTTCGGGGTGAGGAACCCAGTACGTCTTCGAAAGCGTTGAGCAGAAGCCGATTCGCGTGATCGCCGATGGCGTGCACTGCGACCTGGTACCCGGCGGCGATGATCCGGCGGATCCGGGAGGATAGTTCGTCGGGTCCCAACCGAGGCAGACCGGAGGTGCCGGGCTGGTCACTGTAGGGATCCAGCAAGGCCGCTCCATAGGATCCGAGCGCGCCATCGAGCACGAGCTTGACAGTCCGCACCCGCAGTAGATGGTCGGCGACCGAGTCGATACGAGCCGCCGTACCGAATTGGTCGAACGTTTCCCAGCTGAGGAAAACATTGTGCCGCAACGTAAGTCGGCCATTGTTGACGGCGTCGTAGAGGGTCGCGAGTTGCTCGGGATTGGTGGAGGCTTCGCTCATCGAGGTCAGACCGGCCTGGTGCAGCATCTGTTGAGCGGCGTGGAGCCGATCGGCGTAGTCGCTGTGCGTCGCCGCAGGGATCACCTGCTCGATCAATGCCTTGGCGGTGTCGACGAATACTCCGGTGGGTCGGTCGGCGGCGTCTCGTTCGATGTGTCCACCCGGCGGGTCGTCGTAGTGGGGGCCGAGGACCCCAGCGGCGCGTAAGGCCGCCCGGTTGGCCAAGCCCGCGTGGTTGTCGCGGCGTTTCAGCCATAACGGGCGCCCATCCAATATGTCATCGATCGTGGCGAGGTCATCGGCGGTCGGCATCCGACCCAGTCCCCACGCTCCCTGGTCCCATCCCCAGCCCAGGATCCACAGTGACTCCGGATGCGCCCGCGCCCATGCCGTGATCACCGCAAGCGCTTCGGGTAGGGATTTGGACTCCGACACATCCACCTGGGTCGTCGCCGCACCCAGCGCCCAGACGTGACCGTGCGCGTCGTGCATTCCGGGCAAGCACGCCCGTCCGCGACCGTCGATACGCCGCACACCCCCAACCGAGGCGGGGTCCACCGCGGCAACCCGCCCGTCTGCGCCGATGAGGAGACTACCGAATTCCCGTAGTCGCCCGTCGCTGGTGCAGGTGTATCCGCGCACGTTGTCCACCAGCAGCGGCTCGATCGGATCGGTATGCGGGCGTGAGAGATTCGAGCATCCGGTGAGCAGCCTCGTCGTTGCGGTGATCGTCGCACTGGTGCCGATAAGGCCCAGAATTCGGCGTCGACTCCATCGAGGGATTGGCACGAGTTGGTCGTGGTCTGGGTACATGGCGTGTTCACCTTTCGGGAGATGTTCGCGGTGAGCGCAGGCGTGTCCGCCGGAACACTGCGGCAATCCAGTTCGACTGGCGCGCAAAGGCATCAAGTGAAAGTGGGTGTTCAAGGGACCTGTGGCGCTGGCGGAAGGCGAGAGTGAACCGTTATTCGCCGCCGTTGTGTACCACGTTTGACGCCGGCGCATGTCCATGCCGAACATCCAGGATTTGGAGCTTACGCTGATATTTGTCAGATGCACTTTTCTCAAGGGTGTGGAACGAGGTAGCCATGGCAGGCAAGTTCGAACTATTCGCCAATTCGGCCGACAAGTTCCGGTGGCGGTTCAAAAAAAATCCATGGTGGGGCTTCGCACCGTATGGAGGTGTCCCGCGCGTTCCACCGACAAACGCATGTCGCATACCGGGCGGTACGGAGTGCTCTACAGCGGCTCGAAAGACGGAAACGGTTCGCTGAATTCTCTGCCAAATGGGACCAGCGGTGTTCGGTTGTGGGACAACGCCTGGCCGGTATTCATGTCGTTCCTCGACTACGATATCGAGATCCGACGAATCATCTGCTCCACCAACGCCATATCACCTTCGAAGGACAGATCCACCTAGCCGGAACTAACTACTGCCGGAATCGGATCCGTCGTTAATTGGACACCCCTCACTCGATGCGTCGTACCGCCTCGTCAATTGGTAGATCTCGTCTCGGCCCGCGATAGCCCTCCTATCGCCCGGGACTAATTCAATGGCACGCTCGAAGTCGGCTAGAGCATCGTCGAAGCGACCCATCAGCTGGTAGACTTCGCCTCTTGTGACAATGACCCAGTAGTAGTCCGGGGCAAGCTCGGTAGCTCGGGTAAGCTCGACCAAGGCGTCCTCGTAGCGCCCCATCAACCGGTAGATCTCACCCCGGCTAGCAATAGCCCTGGTGTAGCCCGGGACGAGTTCGATAGCGCGGGTGAGATCTGGCAATGCGTCCTGGCCAAGCCCCATTGCCAGGCTTGTCTGCCCGCGACTCTCGATGGCCCATGGGAAGTCCGGCGCGAGTCCTACAGCCCGGGTCAGCTCGGCCAGGGCGTCGTCGTAACGTCCCATGAAGCGATAGGTCTCGCCTCGGCCGACGATCGCTTCTACATAATCCGGGACAAGTTCGATAGCGCGGTCGAAATCGGCCAGAGCGTCGTCACAGCGATCAATCAAACGATAAACCTGGCCCCTACCGACGATAGCCCTTGGGTTGTCTGGGGCGAGTTCGATAGCGCTGTTGAAATCGGCCAGAGCGTCGCCGTAACGCTCCATAGAGCCGTAGATCTCGCCTCGGCCGACGATCGCTTCTACATAATCGGGGGCGAGTTCGATAGCGCGGTCGAAATCGGCCAGAGCGTCGTCACAGCGATCAATCAAACGGTAAATCTCGCCCCGACCAACGATAGCCCTGATATAATCCGAGTCCAGCTCAATAGCGCGGTCGAAATCGACCAGAGCGTCGTCAAAGCGACCCGTCATTCGGTAGATCTCACCTCGGGCAGCAAGAGCCCGATCGTAGTCCGGCACGAGTTCGATTACGTGGGTCAACTCGGCCAGGGCGTCGTCGTAACGTCCCATGAACCGGTAGGTCTCAGCCCGGGCCGTCATAGCCGCGACATACTCCGGGGCGATTTCGATAGCGCGGCTAAAATCGACCAAGGCGTCGTTGTAGCGCCCCATAAAATAGTAGGTCCGCCCGCGGCCGAGGACGGCCGCCACGTAGTCCGGGTCCAGTTCGATAGCGCGGTCGAAGTCAGCCAGAGCGTCGTCGTAGCGTCCCGTGAACCAGCAAGTCTCACCTCGGCTGACGATGTTCCACGGGTAGTCCGGGGCGAGTTCGATAGCGCGGTCGAAATCAGCCAGAGCTTCCGCATAGCGACCCAACAATCGATAAGTCCGTCCACGGCTGGCGATAGCCCACGGCCAGTCCGGGTCGAGTCCTATCGCGCGGTCGAAGTCAGCCAGAGCTTCCGCATAGCGACCCATCAATTGATAAGTTTCACCTCGGCTCTCGATTGCCCACGGGTAGTCAGGGTCGAGTCCTATCGCGCGGTCGAAGTCAGCCAGAGCTTCCGCATAGCGACCCATCAATTGATAAGTCCGTCCACGGCTGGCGATGGCCCACGTGTAGTCAGGGTCGAGTCCTATCGCGCGGTCGAAATCAGCCAGAGCATCGTCGAAGCGCTCAAGCAACTGAAGGGTTTCTCCACGATCGGCGATAGCCCTCGCATAGCTGGGATCGAGTTCGAAGGAGCGAGTAAAGTCGGCCAGAGCATCGTCGTATCGACCCATCAGCTGGCGGGTCTCGCCCCGGCTGACGATAGTCCACGCGTCCCGCGGGTCCAGTTCGATAGCGCGGTCGAAGTCGGCCAGAGCATCGTCATATCGCCCCATCAACCGGTAGGTCTCGCCCCTGCCAGCGAAGGCGAATGCGAAGTTATCGCACAGCCCGATAGCTTGGTTATAGTCGGCAAGCGCGATTGCGTACCGACCGACACTGCGATGGACTCGTCCCCGCAGACGCAGAACCTCCGCACGTGCGGCAGTCGGTATGGCCGCCGCCCCGGCGAGCAGATTGTAGAATTCTACTTCGGCCTCATCGGCCAGCAGAGCCGTTTCTAATTGTTCTCCCCACTGTTGGAGTGGCGCAGCCTTAGCGTCGATTCCAGCTTGGGTGAGCATTTCTACCCACTGGCCCCGCAGGGCTTCGCTTTCCGAACTCGCCTGCACCAAGGTTCTCAACGCATCCGGCAGTGAGCCGTCTGCGTCGATACACAACCGATGATAAATCTCTTCGATCCAGTGGGCTTGCCACTCCGGATTACCCCAGGCGTCCTGTTCGCTGATAACTAAACGCCACGCCCGGTGTTGTTCGGCGAGGTGCCCGTGTATTTCGCGCCAGTGGGTCGGTGATTGACCACGAGCCACACGGATCATCGCGGCCCGTACCACGTCGTGGTAGTGACAGCGACCCGCCAGGTGTGATGTGAACGGCTGTGCCCGCAACCACGCAAACAATTCCCTGCTGTTGGCACCCTCATCGACCAGGACTGAAAGGACATCTTCGTCCACGAAGCGCGGCAGCGCTGCCACTACGGCGAGGGCGCGACGGTGTTCGTCGGTCTCCCATTTCAAGAACCGCTCAACCGCGTCGCCGCTAGGGTCGCCGAGCTGTGCGGGGTCGTGTGGACGGTTCTGCGCGAGGATGGCAAGCAACAGCGGAAGCCGACCCGAGACACCCAGCATCACCTCGACTAGCGATGGATCAGTAATTCGGTGTACTGCGAGGAATTGATGCGCCTCCACCTCTGTGAATGGCGCCAACGGCGTATCCGCCACCACATCGAGGTAGTGGGCCCACTGAGTGATATCCACAGGGGCACGACCAGCAATTGTAATCACTAGGTTTGGTGGCAAAGCCCCGTACGTCCCAGCAAGCAGTCCGATCAACCACTCATCCAGAATCGAACTAGTGCGTTCGTAGGTATCAAAGAATAGCGTTAGCGGCTTGTGTTTGCCTGCCTCGGCGATATCCTCAACGAACGCGGGTGTCAGAGCCTGCACAGGGGACAGCAACATCAAGACGTCCTGGTGGCTGCGAAATTTGGTGCCCAGGAACTTGCGGAACTGCTCCGCTTGCTCGGCCAGCGCTGCCGCGTCCACAACCTCGACCAGACCGCCGACACCTGGTATTCCCTTCGCAGCGTGCAATCCGAGCTTGACTGCGGTCGAGGTCAAGAACGTTGCTGTCCCCGGCGGGGCATTGTGATCGGTCTCGACCTCCAGACGCCGTTGCCGGTATGTCTTGAACAGGCGGGTGAATCGCTTCATCGGCTGTCCTTGGCGGCCCAGCTCTACGGCAATCGCGTGCATTGCATCAGGCACAGTGAACACCGACTCGTCCAGATATGCAGTCACCGCCCCGTGATCTGCAGAGATCTCCCGCAGCCTCATCACTAACGATGTCTTGCCGACTCCGCCGTCACCGTGAATGAAGAACACCAGCCGACGCGCCGGATCCCCAATCGGCACAGCAAGATTAGCCCGAAACTGCGCTAGGGCGCCCTCACGCCCTACGAACCCAGCCGCTTGTTGCTGACTTATCAAGGCTTGAAAGGATATAGCCTTGTCGCCCACCATGCCGAACCCTCCCGACTTAGCTTCGGCCAACAGCGTTAAGTATCCACTGGCTTCGACGGCCGGATCAACGATCCGCGCCACTGAACCCGAAGGGGGTCCAGCCCAGGAGAATCTATTGCTCGCGGACGACCGGACCGCGGAACCAGCAGTACGGCAATCGGGTGCCCGGGTAGTTCAAGTAGAGGTTGTAGGCGGCTCGGGTGTGGGCGTCGATCGTATCGGTGTGGATGGGTTCGATGAGGTACTCGACGGCCGTCGGTTCGACGGTGGTCGCATGCCAGGTGGTGAGGAGTTGGTCGTCGGTGTCGTAGATGTCGATCCAGGAGGTCGTGTCGTCCGGTAGCGGGTCGCCTGTGACTTCGAAGCGTTGGGTGAACGCGGCGGATCTGCTGAGGACGAGGGTGTATTTGTTGGGACGGTAACCCAGGAATTCGACCATGACAGTTCCGGGAGGCGTGCGACGAATGGTGTTGCCCAACTGCGGATGTCAGCCGAGCAGGAACCACGGCCACCAGTGGTTTGTCCCGCAGTTGGGGGCGGCGAGGACCGGTGGTGGTGCGGGATAGCCGGGTCCGGAACCGCCGCCGTCGAGGCCGCGGCTCCAGTAGTAGGGCTGGCGGGGTTGGGTTCCTCCGGGTTGGTTGATGATCCAGCGTGGGATGGTGGCGAGTTTGTAGACGAGCCGGGAGGGAAGAATCGTGGCCGGATGGTGGAAAAGGTTGTTCGGCAGGAGCTCCGAGTACGTTCCACCCGGATACACCGAGGAGGAGATGGCGCGGATCAACGCTCAGTTCGACGAATTCAACCGCAAAGTGCGGCAGGCCGAGGCCGAATTGCGGGCCAACCCCTACCATCCCGACCCGAGCGAAGATCCTGCCATCGAATCCGTCCTCCGTGCCGCACGGCCGGAAGCCTGGCGCCGACTGTGGTCCGCCGTGGATGAGATCCTCACCGAGGACCCCGAGTCCCAAGCGAGTTGGCGATTCGAGAATTCCGACGGCTCCCTGTCGATGCCGCACGTCGACTACAGCAACGCGATCCATCGAATGACCGAGGCCCTGTATGACGTCGACGCGATCGTGAACTTCCCATGGATGAAATGGGATTTCAAGAGTGCTTATCCAGGTGGCTGGGGCTTGGATACTGCTCCGGTCGCCGATGCCGCACGCGTGCTCACCGCTGTGATCCGTGCCGAGCGCTTCAACGACGGCACAATCCTCGCAGCGCTGAGCGACGGCACTCTGCTCTCTGCTCTGCAACGACTGCGTACCTGGTACGAGCAGCATGCGAACCAATGATCCGAGGTTCGCGCGGTCGCACACCAGCGGGCTGGCAATCGTCGCGCGACAGCGAACCCGATCATGGTAGGTGTGTGCCGCCGCCTCTAGGAATGGGCGTCCTGGCGAACGCTTTCACCGGTTCCTGCCCACGGCTCGACGCCGCTGTTCGCTGTGACCGGCGTCGGTTTCACCAGCGCAGCCACAATCAGGAATGCGCTCGGAATGACAACTGGTACACCGCCGTTTGCTTGTGGTCGACGGGGTCCGGGGCGGTGATGTCGTGGCCTGCGGTGATTTCGTGGGCGGTGTCGATCAGCATGCCGCCGACGAGGGTTCGTCCGGATTCTGTGATGCGTTGGCGGCAGGCTTCTTTCAACTGTTCGGCCTGTTCATCGGTGGCGGCGTAGGTGTCGACGCGCACGATGGGCCGGTCGGTGATGCCGTCCTCGGCTCCGCCGATGCGGCGAACAATGTTGTAGGGCAACGGTTGTCCCTGCCGTTTTGATTTCACGGTCGGCGCGATCGGCGCAAGCAATGCGATCAGCACCTCGTGGACGTTTGGGTAGGTGGGCATCAGAATTCGTCGATACCGTGGAGGAAGTCGGCCATGACATGTTCGGCGGCGTTGTAGCGGGTGCCCTGCTCTCGATAGCGCGCGTAATGGCCGTAGGCGTAGACGACCCCGTACTGGTGGCCGTCGCCAGGATCGACATAACCGATCACCGAGATCGCGTTGAAGCCGGTCCGGTGGCGCGAGCGGGTACGCCAATATTCGGCACCGCGCGCCGCGATGTGTTCGAGGGCCTGCCGGGTGCCCTCACCTTCGCCGACCGCGATGTCGAACTGATTGCCTGTCGGGTCGTAATCCACCAATCCTCCAGCATGTCATCGAGTTCCGGCCGCAGCTGGCTCGTCACAGTATGTCGGAGGACTTCAATTCCGTTATTCGAGACCATATTTCGTCATCGGAGGGGAAATAGATGTCCAGATCGTCCCGCTGCGTCAGCTGATCGATCACGGCACGCAGGCGAGTCACGAGGTTCGGGTTCGCAGCCCATTCGCCTTCGGGAATCTTCAACGCCGCTACCAGGAGGTCGCCGGGATAGTAGTCACCTTCGGCCAGCGGGTCGCGCTCCAGTACGTCGAGCGCTCGGGGCAGGAGAACCGATATCCCTTCCCGTTGTCCCAGCATGACGCGGAGATCTTCGGCAGTGAACAGGCGAATGGGCTTGCGGCGCAATGTGTGCACCGTCTTCATCACGCGCGTCGCGTCGGGCGGCGGGTCCGGCCAGACGAGGCCGTCTACCTGCTCTAGGGTTTGGTTCGAAGTATCGGCGTTCACGCTGTCCCTGGTTCTGGTCGGCACACATTTACCTCGGCACGAACTGCTCACTGTAGTCGAGCAGGCGGCTGGCCTCCGACAGCTCCTTTTCGACCAGCGGGCGTTCCTCGTCGGACAAGTTGGGCCAGCTCAATCTGCGTTTGAGCTGCCCGATTCGCTTGATCAGACCATTCTGGGCGTCCTTGACCTCATTGACGTGATCCCATGGCGTCCCGTCCGGCTTTTCCGCCACGACTTCGCCGTTGAGTTCACGTCTGGCCGCGTCGAGGTCCCGATCGGTCAGGTGCTCCTTGATGCGATCTGTCGGTGTCGATTGCCCGGCCTTGTCCGCATCGCCGAGATCATTGGCGTCATCGATCACGGCTTTCATGCCGATGATGGCGGCGAGGTTGGTGATGGCTTTGTCGAGATCGACGGTGGGTAGGGCGTGGAAGGCGTCGATGATGGCAACAGCGCCGAGACCGAGGCTGGCTATGCCGAGCACCTTGGCCATTTTGCTGGCACGGTAGGACGCCTGGATCGCGTTGATGGTAGCGATCACGTCGGTGTCGATGACGCCGGCCGCGACCGCGGCGGAGGTACCGAGGCTGAACAGGAACAGCGCACCACCGACGAATGCGGTGATGCCGATGGTCAGTTCGACACTGTTGATCGCGCTGGTAGTTTCGCCGCCGAGGGCCACGGTCGCGTCGCGATAGTCGCCGACCGGGTCGGCCATCTTCTGGGCCGCGGTGACGACGGTATCGGCGCCGGTTTTCAGGGTGGCGAAGTGGCCCTGGATCAGTTGCCGGTTGGTGGCGTCATCCATGCCATCGAACAGAGCGGAGATCGCCGAAATACGCGCGGCGGCACTGGTGATGGTGTCGTGGTTGGCGAAGGTATTCCAGGTGGTGTGGGCCTTGTCGAGTTTGGTCTTGTCGCCGTTGGGGAGTTTGCCGAATGCGGAGAGGATTTTGGCGACGAGTTTGTCGAAGAATTCCTTGATGCCACCGTCGTGGTCGAAACCGATGCCGTTGTCGGCCACCGAGGATGGGATGACGACCTGGTACTGGCCGACCTGGCTGATAGAAGGTTGTGAGGGGGCGGGATTGCTTTTGTTGGCGATGCCGTAGTTGTAGCCGTTGGCATACAGCACGGCGCCGTAGTTGGTGAGGGCGTTGGCCAGGCTGGAGCAGGCTTGCATGGTCTGCTGGGCGGCGGTGTCGTAGGCTTCGCCCCATTGTTTGCAGCCGGGGGCGTCACCGGCCATGCCGACACAGTCGCCCTTGACCGCGTCGTGGACCGGTTTGTCGGCCTTGCGCAGTTCGTCGGCGAGGTCGTGGCATTTCTTGGCGGCGTCGTAATAGGTCTGCCAGTCGACTTTCATGGCTGCCCCGACTCCAGCATGCGGCGGTTGACGTCGACGGCGCGGGTGTAGCGGCCGTGTGCTTGCTGGGCGGCGGCGCTCATGGCGGCCACGCCATCGGCGAATTCGCGGGCGGCCGTGAGCCACTGTGTGTGTGCCTCGCTATAGGCGTTGGCCGCGGCGGACTCCCAGCTGCCGCGCCGTAGGGTCGCGACCTTGCGGTCGAGTTCGTCCAGATGATCGCGCAGAAACCCGGCCAGGCCGTTGAGACGGGACACGATCTGGTCGAGTTGGTCGAGGTCGACGCTGAATTCCGAGCTCATGGCAGGTCCAGGCTGGAGATACCGGTGCTGATGGCGGTGTCGGTGTTGCGGTAGGTGGCGGCGGTGACACCGAGCTTTTCGGCGAGGCTGGTCAGGGCTTGCAGGAGTTGTGTTCCGCCGTCGTGGGTTTCGGTCCAGCCGGTGGAGAATTCGGCGGCGGCGTCCCCCGTCCACCCCTGCGCGAGCAGGTTGTCGACCTCTCGGGCGGCGGAGTCGAGGGCTTGTTTCATGGTGTCGGCGATGTTGTAGACGTACTGGCCGATCGCTTGCACGTCATCAGGCACAACGGACAGATTCTGGCTGGGATCGGAAGGCCCCCCGCTGCCGCTCATGCGTCCGACCATAACGGGTCGGCTCGGTTGGCGTCCATACACATCGCTGCTGATCACGCCGGATGTCCAGGGTTCGGCTGCGAAGGGTGATCCGCGCCGGCGGCCGCGCAACGGGACTATCCGATCATGGTCGCGATCCCGAGTCGATCGGGCTCAAAATCCGCGGGCGATGCGGAACCGTTTACCCGGTGACCAACCGGTGAAGGAGTTGCGGGGCACGAGGATTGCTCCGACGATGCGGAATGGCTGACCGTCGAGCTTGGCGCGGTCGGTGGCGAAGACATCGGAATCGGTGGGGGCGGTGACGGATGCGGCGATCTCGATGACTTCGCCATCGATGTATATCTCGCTGGTGGTCCAGGAGATGGCGCAGGGCCCGATCCTGTGGTGCAGGCGGGCGTACCGGTCCAGCAACTGGCCGTGTTCGTCGCGGAGATCGCCGTAGGCGTCGGGGTCTCCCTCGCGGTAGATGTCGAGTATGACCCCGTGCGGGTAGCCGGGTGTGTTCATCAGCAGATGAGTGGTCGTCCGGTGGCCATGCCCGCGTTGCGCAGCACCAGTACCGCTTCGTGGCACAGGCGTTCACCGGCGCGCTGGATGCGGTCGGGGTCGGGTAGCTGGTAGCTGACCGAACCGCCGTCGGCGCTCTGGCTGGCGATCTCGGGCCGCAACGGTGCGGCCGACGGATCGATCCCCGCAGCGACCCACGACAAGACCTGGACGCAGGTGGCTTCTCGAAGCACGTCACGTAGGTCGGGGTCGGTGGGGAGTCCGGCGGGGGTGATGTCGTAGAGGTCGTTGCTGGTGATATCGCGAACCTGGGCGGAGGCGGTGCGGATCAGCGCGGCGGCGTTGGCGGGGATGGGGTCGAGTCGGCCGGTGAGGTCGGCGATGGTGGCGTAGACGAGCATCACGCGGCCGCCGCCCCGGACTTGGTGTCCTTGCTCGCCGCGGGCTTTGTGCCGCCCTCGGGTGATCGCCGCGGCCAGGGCCAGGACTCGCTGGGCGACGCGGACGGCGACGCCCTGGAAGGACCGGCCGCCGTGTTGTT
>NZ_JAIRBR010000021.1:0-142913 GCF_020361265.1 Nocardia sp. JCM 34519.1 | reverse complement strand
TTGCCCGGCTCCGCCGGACAACCACCTACCAACTCCCCCACTCTCCACAACACCCCGCTACGCGGGGTAGAAAGCACCATGATCGTATTCCTTTGCACATCAACAGTATACAGCAATATCAGAACCAAAAAGACTGAAATACAACAGGATTCAATCCATACAAGAGACAAGGCAACGGCTACGCCGTCGCCTAGCACGTTACCAAATCGTGACAAATCTTGTTCTAGACTATATCCCCCTAGGGGGGATATAGTTGTTTCAACGCCGGAAAACGGAAGCACCAAAGGAAGAGACCAAAGATGCCTGCGGATTCGCCGGGCTCGCCAAGTCTCTCGACCCCGCCGACCATAACCGACGCCAACCGCGGCGACTTCCACTAAGCCCGTCACGAAACGAGACCCAAAATGCCGATTAGCCAAAGCAAAATCTGGACAATTACGATCCAGCCACGCGCAAACGGCGCGTTCGCCGATTCCGCCCATGGCTTCACGGTCACCGTCACAGCGGATAACGAGGAGGACGCCCGGCGTTACGGAATACACGCGGCTGTCGCTGAAGCGATGGAACGCAACGACGAAAATACCGACTACGGCCGTGAGGGCGACGGGTATATCGAGCGTTCCGAAAATCCAGACGACTACCGCGTAATCCGAACCTCCTACGAGCTGACTGGGCATTCAGCTTCACCTTTCGATGCCGATGAGCTCATCGCCGAATTCCGAAACGTTCGAAAGCTTCTCCCGGCACTCGATGGCCAGGACCGAATCGACGCATACCAGCGAGCGATCGCAGCCATGACATCACTCGATCGCCACCTCAGTCAGCGCGGCCACCTGCCTCGCGCGTGGACTCGCTACTAACACGAATGCGCCGGCACCCAAACCCTGAATTTATCTCCCGTTCGTGCCTTCAGGTATCAGGAGCACCCCAGCGATGATCAACACTGACGCAAAATTCGTGTATATCCTGCGGACCGATCACAATCACGAGAACTGCCACGGCGACGAGCAGATATTCGACGACGAGAAGCGCGCTGTCGGTGCCTTCGTCCGATGGGTCCGCGACGCAGAAACGGCCCCCACTCATGTGGAGCGCGACAAGGACGGGCTCTCCGTGCCCAATTTCCGTACGAAACACTCGTGCTGACGTGTCGGCAGGCCAATGTCATCGAGGGGCTTCCTGACAATATCGATCCCTACGACGCATTCGACGAGCTGACTCGCGCCAGCCGCATATTTGACTCACCTGCGGCCAAATCCCCCAGCGAATGTCTCGTCCGCCCTCTAGGACACGTCTTTCCAAACAAACGAAAGGGAACTGCTGTGAGCACAGGACTGAATTGCGCCTTTATCGAAGTGCAACCCAGCTGCTGGTACTACCTGTTGGAGGACTGGGACACCGACGACACCGACGACTGGCGCTTGAACGCCAGCGCGTACGGCCCTTTCAACAGCGAAAACGAGGCCAGCGCGCACCTGAGCCACTGGCACGCCAACCCCGGCATGGCATCGATCCAGACCTACGAACCGGGCTACGAACCGGATGAGGTGCTGGCCGATCTGATCCAACGAGCGCAGCACTAAACAGCCCCCACGCACATATATCCCTGACCCGTCTCGCGCCCGGAAGGAGGCCGTCGAAATGAATGCCGCCGACCATCAGATCCGAGCCCTCGCCAACGAACTGTTCGAACTGCTCGACCCCGAAGTGCCCGAATGGGGACTGCCCGGCATCGCCGAAGCCGCCTCCAACGCTTTCGGCACAGGAACACCGCCGGTCAAGCGGCAAACCATGGCCACGCTCGCCGACGCACTCCATCGCGCGGCGCAGCTCGCCGCCGCCTTGAAAGACGTTCTCTAGAGCGGAAACCGTCGCGACGGGCAATAGATCGCCCGCGACCCCAAAGCGCAACCTCGCACCGACGACCCGACTGGCGTCGGTATCGACCAGGCAGCCGCCGAGAACCACATGCCCACACCACTCGTACGCGCCAAAGTCTGCGCGGGCCTGCCTGTCCTCCCCACACCAAAGGCACGCACTAGCCGGACATCCCACGAGCAAGGAGAAGAACCGACGTGATCACCCTGACCATCGACGACACCCGGCTCAGCGAATGCCTGCACAACGGCACCTGGTTATCGCGAGTGCCGACCACCCCGGCCGGATGGAAAGCCCGCTGGCACAGAACCACTCGCACCATCGTCGACGAAATCGTCACCTACGGCGGCATTCTGCGTGCCGAAGGCATGCCCGAAGAGCGCACCGTGTCACTGCGCTACGACCTGCTCACCAACCCCATAGGCGTACAGATCTGGCTGCAAACCGACCGCGACGACGCTCTCTTGGGCGTCCGGCTTGCCCCGGTCACCTACCAGAAAGGCACGCACTTCACCGGCCAGACCGACACTCCCGCCGAAGCCGCCGTCGCGTTCGTAGCCGCCCTGGTCGCCGACCTCAACCGATCCTTCCACGCGGTACAGCTCGTCCTCGGCACACCGGTCGCCCCAGCCACCGAGCCCCGAATCGAACTGGTCGTCCATCGCGACCTCGACGGCAGCACCGACACCGACTTCTACGTCAACGGCCAGCCCAGCCATCAGCTCGTCGAGTACCACGTCGACCCCGGCCACGGCTGGACACCCGACGACTGGCGCACCGCCCGCGAAGACAACCTCACCGCAGCCTCCCCCGCCGCCCGCGCCCGGCTGCTCGAGATCTATCAGCACACCCGCCCCCAGTACACCTACAGCCACCACGAGGACACCGACCTATGAGACACCGCACCCGCGCCGCCGAACTCACCGAGGCGATCGAGGCCTTCTACGACAGCACCCAGGGCGACTCCAACGACGCAGAGGTCGAGGCCGCGATCGACCTGGCCGACGCCGCTGAACGTCTTCTCGACACCCGCGCCGTCAAGCTCGCCGACCGGATCGCCCGCGCCCGCCACTACGTCCGCCGCACCACCAGCCGAATCCACTTCGCCCGCAAGCCATTCCGACTGGCACGCCACACACCGGCGCTCGGCAGGACTCGACCTCAAACCAGGCAATGAAACAGATTGCACGCCAATAACATTCGATGACCGCCGCAGGAAGGACCGCTATGACAACTTCGCCCGTAGTCCATCCCGACGGTGACACCGAGACCATCAACTTCCCCGCTCACGACAGCTCGGCAGCGAAAAACCAGCGCATGCACTGCACGCGGGTCGCTGCCGTCGACCCGACCGACGACCAGGTCGTCGACCTTCTCACCCAGCTGTGGCTGCGGACCGTGTTCCTCACGGTCTGACCGCGCCGCATCCCACTTCCCTTCCCTTCGAGTCCCCGGAGCACACGCTCCGCCCGGGGCTTGGTCCCGCACACCCAGAATCAGGAGAACGCCGATGGATCTGCGCGTCGTCATCGGTCACCGTGACACGGTGACCGAC
This sequence comes from Nocardia sp. JCM 34519.1, assembly GCF_020361265.1. Taxonomy (NCBI): domain Bacteria; kingdom Bacillati; phylum Actinomycetota; class Actinomycetes; order Mycobacteriales; family Nocardiaceae; genus Nocardia; species Nocardia sp. JCM 34519.1. The sequence continues at coordinate 139,480 of NZ_JAIRBR010000021.1, read as the reverse complement.
CCGGCCCCGCGAGCGATACCGCCGGTCACCGTGCCCCAACCGTTCGAGGAACTCATTTACGGGCGGCTGCTGCTCGCCTACAACATGCCGCCCGGCCGTGCCCGCGAAGAGCTCATCACCACGCTGTCGTTGCAGCTGATCGTCCTCGACGCTCGGCCCGACCCCCACGACCCGGCCGCGATCCGCTGGGTGATCGTGGACTGGAGCGGCGACGGGCTGGTCCCGATGAAACTGCTCGATTCGCTCGGCCACCCCGTCGACGACAACGACATCGATCTCGGCCGGATCGCGACCTGGACCACCAACCTCCGCGAACCCGAGCTGGCTGGCCTCGTTGGGCCCGAAAATGGCCCGCTCACCCTCGACCTGCACGCCGTACATCCGATCGTCGGCGGTGAGCGGTGACGCGGCGGCCGACCCTTTATGACCGGCAGGTCGAGGAGATCATCGACCTGCACGTCCGCCAGCGGCGCAGTCCCGCCGAGATCGCCGCAGCCTTCGATATCGACCCGTCCTCGGTCAGCCAGATCCTGCACGGCAAGACCTACCAGCACATTACCGGCGGCAAGATCCTCACCCTTCCCCGCGCCGAAACCAGCTACCGGCGCGCGGTCGCCGAGTACCGGCTGGCCACCGAGCCCGGGCTGACCCGAGCTCGCATCGCCCGCGACCTCGGCATCACCCGCCAAGCCGTCGGCAAACTCCTCACCGACTGCGCGACCCCGCCCGGCTACGCCGTCGCACAGCACAGCACTCCCCGCAACGTCGCGTTGTGGCCCGATGCCCGCTGGTACAGCCTCACGCCCACCACCGGATGGGGCACTGACACCGTGATCGGCCACATCATCCTCACCACGCCGGGCCGTGACCACAGCACCGGCGAATCGCCCACAGAGACCCACATCTTCGGCTGCGACGCCGAGGGCCGGTTGACCAACTGGAACGAGCTGTTCGGCAGCCCCTTCCCCGTCGACGGAGACCACGCCGCCGCGCTCCGGCAGATCGGCTACCTGCGCGTCGACCAGCTTCCCCCAACCACCACCCCACCGACCATCCAGCACCCAGGAGGCGAAACCACGTGAGCGACACCATGTTCGAACAGACCTTCTACACCCTCCCGGTCGATCTGATCGGCACCGGCATGTCCACCGCCGACGGCCAGGACGTCATCGGGATATCCATCAAGCACGACGAAGCGCTGATAGTTCTCACCGTCTACACCCCGCGCAGCGACGACCCCGCCATCGACGCAATCAACCGGGGCGAACCCGAATACCGCATCTACCAGTTCGGTGAACGCGTCGCGCTGGCCGTGTTCCCCAACACCGACCACGACGGCAGCGACCACGAGCAGGCCGTCATCACCGGCACCTGCCTCGTCTCGGTCGGTGATTCCGACGCCCACGACGAAGACGGCTGCGACGAAGACTTACTCGCAGCATGAAACCCGTTGTCTACCAGGCACTCTGACACGTCCCCGCAACTGGGCCACCTGGCCCGGTTGCGGCTCAGCGCGCCGGATCCCCTCGCGCGCATCCTCGACGCCCGCCGAGCGAAGCACCGAATATCCCGGAGGTACCCGAATGTCGAACGACGCCAACAGAACTAACCGCACGACGACACCGAGAGACCCGGAAGGCTGTTATTTCGCCGTCCGTGCGATCCCCACGCCTCCCGGCGAATGGAGCTACATTCTCGACGATTTCGGCGTCGTCTATGGATCCGGTTGGTGGCCGTTTCACGCGATCAGAGAAAACCTGGTCACCGGCGTCGCCACGTTGGGGCCGACCCAGATCCGGGTAGCACCCGACACCGCCTATTACTCCTGGCAGAACCAGTACGTGCTGCTGGTGCCGGACCTGCGCGACAGCGCGCTGGTCACCTGCCGGATCCAGCTCTACGTGCGCCCGATCGCGGTGTTGGTCGACCGCACCGTGACCCTCGACCTGCGCGCCGAGCAATATCAGCTCGACCCACGGGGCTGCCCACCCGCGCTGTTCGACCAGCTCGACACCAAAGCCCAACGGCTGCTGCGGTTCGTGCTCGCGCACCGGGCAGCACGCTGCTGCGGTGAATCCGCACCGACCACCGCGTACGACCGTTGGCTCCAGTCGAATGAGCGATCGCAGTGACGGCCCCGGCGAACCCCGCATCGGAGCTCTCCCCGCTCGAGGACGCCTTGTGCGAGGCGTTGGCCGCACGGTACCGGCTCGGCGAGCCGCACTGGCCGTGGCCGCGTCGATCCGCGACCACGCGCGCCCTCCAGCGTCTGTCCGAGCGCGGGATCGTCGGCTTCGAGCACGGCCCCACCGGGAAGACCTGGCGGGCCTGGCTCACCGACACCGGCCAGCGAACCTACCTGTCTGGCACCTACATCGCTCCGGCGCTCGCCGAGCTCACCGCGCTGCGCGAGGAGAACACGGTCCTGCGGCGTCTGCTCTCGACACCGACCGCTCCATCACCCAGCGAAGGACCTCGATGAACAGCGGCACACCGGCTCGGCACATCGAGCCTTCCGCCACGCTGATGACACCGACAATGGCTCTCTCGACGGCGAGTTCGCAGGAAATCGAGGACAGTGTTCGTCGAGATTCTGCGGACCTGTGCGTACTGGCTTGCGGCGCGCGCAAGGCCGACCGGCCCCGCACGGCCGCCGAACTCTATATCGGTAGCTATACCCGGCTGTGTCTGCGCGCAGCACGAACACTGGTGCCCGACAGCGACATTCGCATCCTCTCCGCGCGGTTCGGGCTGCTGCGGCTCGACACCGTGATACCCCCGTACGACACCCGCCTCGGCACCGTCGGCGCGATCACCGCCGACCGGCTGCACACGCAGGCCGCCTCGGAAGGGCTGCTCGACCGCGCGGTGACCATTCTCGCGCCGAAGGCGTACACCACACTCGCCCAGCAGATTTGGCCCGATGCACGGACCCCGCTGGCCGGAGCCAGAGGGATCGGCGAGCAACAACACCGGCTCGCCACCATCATTCGACAAACAACACCGCCCGGCACCGCACCGCGCCCGCACTGGCACCCCAAACCATCGTCACGGCGCGGGGCCGACGGGCGGATACACGCCCTGCCCGGATACCGCATCCACGTGGAACCGATGCGGCGGCACTTCCCCGACGCCCGACGCTTGTGCGACGAGTTGACCTGCGACGCCTGCGTTCACACCTGCACCTGCTTCGCCTGCTCCGGTTGGTGTCGATGTGACACCCCACCGCAGCCGACCGTGTACACGCTGTCCACCACCGACCCGGCCGCCGCGACATAACTCCCCGCCGTCACCGACCCCTCCAACCCCGAAAGGAACGCCATGATGCACTGGCTCAATACTGTTGGCGCGCTTCCGAATCGAGCGATCCGCCGCCTGATCACGCTTGTCCTGCCCTCGACCGTAGCCGTCCGGCCGCAGATCGACGGACTGACCACCGCGCAGCTCGACCGCGCGACAGGTGTCCTGCTGGGCACCGCCGCGGGCGATGCCCTCGGCGCCGGCTACGAGTTCACCATCCCCGGACCGGATACGGCGATCGATATGATCGGCGGGGGCGCATTCGGCTGGGCGCCAGGCGAATGGACCGACGACACCTCGATGGCCATCGCGGTCGCGCTCGCCGCAGCCGACACCGGCAACCTGCATCAGGACGACGGCCTTGACGCCGTCGCCGCGCGGTTCATCCAGTGGTGGGACAGCCATCCACGCGACGTCGGAGGCCAGACCCGCCGAGTCCTGACCTGGCGCAGCCCGACCGCACGCGAGATGCGGGCCCGGGCGGCAGCGCTGACCGGGCACACCGGCGGTAACGGGTCGCTGATGCGGACAGCGCCGGTCGCCCTGGCCCATCTCGACAGCGCCGAGAACTGCGCCCGCGCCGCCGCGCTGGTCAGCTCGCTCACCCACAACGATCCCCGCGCTATCGAGGCGTGCGTGCTGTGGACGCTGGCGATCCGGCACGCGGTGCTGCACGGCACCTACGCCGGTGTGCGCGAAGCACTTTCAGCCGTCGACGCCGAGTTCTGGCGGGCGCTGCTGGATCAGGCCGAGACCGGGACACCTGCGGACTTCCCGAAGAACGGGTGGGTCGTGCACGCCCTGCAGACCGCCTGGTGGGCCATCACCCATACCGACACCCTGCCCGGCGCGCTGGAGCTCGCTGTGCGCGCCGGGCGCGACACCGACACCACCGCAGCCATCGCGGGCGGGCTCCTCGGCGCACGCTGGGGTGCAACCGCAGTCCCGCGACGGTGGCGCAAGAAGCTGCACGGCTACCCCGGCTACCACGCCGACAACCTGACCGCGCTCACCCACCTCGTCCTCGCGCGACGGCCCTGACTACTTATCAGGAGTCTTGACCAGCCGAAATGTCATGTCCCCCACAACTATTCACCACCCAGCTTTTGCCGGCGGCCAGCTCGCCGGCGCAGTCCCCGATAGCCGCGTTTCATTCACCGATCGAGGAGACCTCATGGCCAAGATGCACATCGATGGAACGTTCACCGACCGGCCGCGGCTGCTCGAGCTGACCGGCTGCGGCGCGGTGTTCTTCCTGGAAACGACCTACGCGCGGCTGCTCGACACGCTCGGCATCACCTGGTCACGCACCTCACCCGCCTGCGCCCAGAACTCGAGCGGCTACGCGCAGCGGGGGTCTCCCTGGACGTGCGCGAGGAGGACCTGCCCCCGGTCGTCGCCGCAGGCGCACCCTTGGAAGGCAAGACGATCGTGATCACCGGCGCTATCAGCGATCCGCGTTCCGGTGAGAAGGTCGCCCGCCCCACCTTCCAGCGCCTGTGCGAAAAGGCCGGCGCGACCGCCGCGTCCTCGGTCTCGGCGAACACCGACATGCTCATCACCGGCGCGGGCGTCGGTGAAAGCAAACTGACCAAAGCCGAGAAACTCGGCGTCGAAGTCGTCGACCAAGGCAAAATCTGGAACCTACTGATCGACGCCAAGGTCATCTAGACCGCAGCACGCCCGCCGGGCCTCACCGTCCAGAACACGATCGGCGGTTCCCGAATCCATCGCGGGCTGGAAGTGATGTCTCGCCCCGCCTTGCCCAACTCCCGGAGGCCATGGCGTGGCGAGACCTCCACCGAGCGCGGATACTTCAGAAAGGCTTGGTGGATCCGGTGGCGCACAGTTCGGCAACCGCTGCAGCAGCACCGTGCCTTGTGCGGCCGGACCCTCTGACTGGCGCCGGACCGCACCCATGTAACCCTGCCAGAAACGGGGCGTTGAACAGCCGAAATGACATGTCCCTCACCAAATCCGACCTCCCGTCGGCACCGCCAGGCACCTAGACAAGTGGAAGCGACTCGATGACCGATATCACCCCGAACATGATGCTTGGTCTCACGACGGCCCAGCGCGACGCCGCCGATCGCCTCGAACTCACCCGCGGAGTAGACCTTCTGCTCCACTACACCGAGTCCACCGGTTGGGTGGCCTCGCTCATCACCCCGAACGGTGAACAGCGCACAGCCACCGGTGACGACATCGGCCCCTTCCTGCTCACCGCCGCCGAAATATGGGCCAATCCGATCGCCTGACACCTCCCATGCCACCGCGAGGGCATGACTTGGCGGGCGATAGGGGGAACGACTCCCGAATGACGCAATTCGGTACGCAGTCGCTCCCGGCGGACGCATGATGAACACTTTCTGGTCGGTTGCTCCCCGACGACCACGAAGGCGACGACAACCATGAGAGTGAGCGAAAAGTGATGGCAGACAAGAAGTCCCGAGTGGCAACACGCAAGCGCGGCAGCGGGCCGAGTACTTCCGGATCCGACTGGGCGATCGTGCTGTGCCCGCTGTGTCTGGGTCGTGGCGTTGCCGACATGATCGTGCTGCGCGGAACCGGCGCCTCCGAAAGCGACCCGGTGATATTCCCGGCACACGGCGACGGTGAGTGCCTGGATGAGCCCGTGACCGCGCGGGTGATGATCGATGCAATGCGCGCGGCCGGTGCCGAGACCTCCGGCGAGGTGTCGAAGGATCCGGCCATGGCCGCTGCGGTGCTGCGCATCATTCGTGGTCGGCACTGAGCGGCGCCGACATGATCGGGCTGCTGAGGTTCTTATCCGGCCAACCGAATCAGCGGTGCGACTGGTGTCCAGGTCAACCGTTTGGTGGTGTTGTCGGGGCGGACATCGACCAATGCGACGGTGTCGATGCGCAAAGGAACGTGGTTCGGGTCGATGTCCCGTAACCGCCGCTGCCAGGGATCGGAATCCGTTGCGGAGAAACAATAATGGGTTCCGATATGTGGTTTGCTCTGCTGCCAGGTGCAGGCTTCGTCGCCACACAGATTCCGGATCACCCCGCGCACTGCCCGCTGAATCTCGATCAGCGGTCCGGCCGGGCTGATATCTACGACCACGCCCGACACATAGGCCATTGCGCTGCCGGCAGTGCCGCGGTAGGCGGGTACACCCGCCAATTGTCGTCCTAGCGCGGCTACCAGCTCCTTGCGCTCGGCGGGCGGCACCTCGCGCGCGACCCGGCCGGCAACCACATCCAAGGTCACATGCAGGAACGCGTCGTCGACCGGCGTCACGGGCGCCCCGTCCATCGCGGTGCGGCAGCGGCCGATCAGCTCGGCCAGTTCACGATTCACCGTGACATCGACGGGTGCGTACACCTGCAGCACGCCCTCGCCGCCGGGCCATTCCTTGTCGCCGAACCGAAACTGCTGGGGCCGCACCGCATTCACCCCTCCCAGGCGGCGGACAACGCCTGCTGGAACTGTTGCAACCGCCGGACCTGCAGGCGCGCCGCCGGATTGGTAGCCACATCGGCAGCGGCCGCGAGCTGCTGATCGAGAATGGTCGCGGCCAGTACCGGGTCCACGCGGCCCCGCCGTTCGAGCGCGCGCAACGGCATCGCTCCACCGGTAATGTCAACCAGCGCGCGGCGGGCCTGGGCCAACACGCGATTGGACAGCGTAGTCGAGGTGAAGGTGCGGCCGGAATCGTCGAGATAGCCGATCAGCTCGCCCAATTCGGCCTCGGCCCGGTCCGGATCGCTGACCGGCTGGCGGGCGAACCACGCCGCGTACACGGCACCCATCAGCAGATCCGCCGCCGCGTCACCGGTGGCGCCGGGGCGAGGATCGGTGCTGCCGTTGGACATCCGCGCGAGCACCGGGCCGTAGGCGGCCCACGTACGCGTCCGCATCGGCTCGGGCACCGTCTCGTCCACGATCGCCCGCAGGCCGGGCAGCAGGACCCCTGAGGTGATCGCGATGTCGTCGAAAACCGCGTTGTGCCAGATCACCGCCTGCATCTCCGCCACCTGCGCGCCATAGAGGTAGCCGCGCTCCCCCCACCGCGCGAACGCGGCGTAGGCGTCTTCGGCTGCGGCGGCGTCGCCGACGATCAAGGCCCGCATCAATTTCAAGGCCGCCGACTCGGCGGCCGCGGCCGCTTGCCGTTCAGCACTGGTCAACCCCACCCGCCGGATATTACCGGCACCACCCGCCAGCGCAAGATGTCACCGCATCACGCGAGCGCGGCAAATCCGCACGACCCCAACCCATTTCGCGGATCAACACGGTCGGAGGTTATGCCGAGGGCAGCGCCTGCCCGCGCATCACCGCGCTCAGTTGCTCCCATGCACGCCGATATACCGGGTTCCCGGCGCGATACGTGCGCCACAGACCGGCCAGCGCGCCGATCTCCTTGTCGAAGATGTAGCTGTGATATCCGCGCAGATCGCCAGCCGTGATGCGGGGCAGCAACTCCGCGGTCAGGAACCTGGTCTGCTCGTCGTCGCAGACCCGCAGCAGCCGATGAACCGCCGGATCGAGGGTCGTGTCGTCGGTGTCGGTGGCCACCACATCGACACGGTAGTCAGCGCCGAAGACATGCCTGAACACCAGCTCGGTGCGTGGGCGGTGGAACTCATTGGTCACCACGGTCATCTCGCCGATACCGAGCGGATCCGCATGAACAACCCGACAGAAGAAGGCGTTTTCCAGCGTGGACGCCGACAGCGGCTCCTGATAAACCACCGAGCTCGGCACACCGAGCCCGATCATCGCATCCGCCAACGCCCTTGCCTCGGTCCGGATCTCGGGCACCGGACCCCGACCGGAGACGATCACACGCGAATACCGGCTCGTGCCCCACTCCCGCACCGCCCGCTCCACCCGCAACCACGCCCACGGCGGCATCTTCCCATCGGGGAAAAGCCCACCGCCGAGCACGATCAACGCCCGCACATCGTGATCCTTCCACCCGGCCGAAACACCTTCCGCCGCACGGGATCCTAGCCCCCGTTTCAGTCTTCGCGACGACAGTTGGCGGGGTTTGCGGTATGAGCCGAATCCTGGATCGGCGCGGTCGAGTGCTAGGTGACCATCCACGGCAGCGGGGCCTGCCCGGCGCGCCCTCGATCGAGCATCGCGAACCCAGCGTCCCGACCGGGCACGAGTTCCGCTGGAACTACGAGGGCTGCGGCTCGATCACCGAGATATGTTCAGCGGGAGCGACTTCGATGCGGAAATCGTGCGCGGCGCCCAGGTTGATGCCGTAGCGCGCCGGTGGTCCGGGCGCCAGGTCGAGCCGATCATCGGCAGCGCGGTCGAAATCGAAGCCTTCGACCCTGCCGACGATCCCCGCGTACGGGCCAGCGGTGATCTCGACGATCGTGCGCGCCGCGAGGCCGCCCCGCTCGTGGACGAGCGGGTCTTCCACGGCTCGTCGTGCCCAGCCGTACAGCACGTCGATCGCGGGATCGGGCAGCCCAGGCGCGATGGTGCGGCTCATGCCGTCCCACCGCACCCCCGCCGCAGCATCCGGGTCCCACGTCCGCAGCAGCCAGGTCCACTGGGCCGCAACAGGATCGTCTGCGGCATCGGGCCCGGAATCGGCTGCGATCTCCAGATCGTGCCCGTGAGCGGTCAGCACGTGCGCCTGCGCGAGGAAGTCGTCACGATCCAGCAGTGGCACCAGGATCCGGCTCAATGCCACGTCGGCAACCGGCTCTTTGTCACGCAGGGCGACAGCGTAGATCGTGACCGCCAGCATGCCGCGCACCCCATGATGGTCCCAATTCTGCCGCTCATCATCACGCCGTCGACCCGGTAGCCCCAGCCGCGCTGCCGCCATGTCGTCGGCGCGGGCGAAAGCCGCCGTCCACAGGTCGTGTTCGCTGCTCACCGGTCGAGTGTAGGGCCCGGATATCGGCAGCGGGCTCCCGCGACCAGCGTTCCGGCCCGAGCGGTAGCTATCGCCGCCGCGATCGGGTGCGTTGATTCCCGGGCCGCATCGGCGCGGGCTCCGCTTCTGTGGAATAAGTTGCGGGGCAGTTGGTCCCGCGCCGAGCGCGTGCGCTCGCGACTTCGGGTCCATCGTGTGAGACCGTCTGCTCGCTCGCGAGCGGGTCGGTAGGGTGCTCGGCCAGGGATGTGATCTGAGAGGCGAGATGATGACGCAGACAGGACCGCAGGGGTTCGGGCCCGATTTCCTGCGGGGGATGATGCCGCCGGAGATCCGTGAACGGCTGGGGGTCATGAACGCCTGGCCTCTGCGCATGGTTTTGGCTTACGTCGACGGGCAGGCGCCGGTACTCGCGGACTATGCACAGCGGATCGCCACCTACGACGACGATCCTGTCGTGGCGGCTGGCCAGTTCGCCGGTAAATACCCCGGCACCCGTTATTCGTTCGCGGTGGACCGGACGATGGACCTTATCGGGATGATGCTGGACGCCGCCGGCATCCGCGGCGCCCAGATCACCAACGCCGAGGCAGTGGTGGCGGTGCGGCGCCTGGTCAGCGATCTGGTCCCGGTCGAGGACCGTGACGAGACGTTGGCGGTCGTGAACCGGCAACCCGCCACCGGCGGGTTCGGGGGATGGCAGCTGGACCACACCACCGCGGGCCGCGGTGAGTTGTACGTCGTCACCGCGCTGGCCGCGTGGATGGTCGACCATCCACTGATCAGCCCCAGCAAACAGGCTAGCCGCCGAATGATCCTGCGCCAGCTCCACGACCTCGAAGCCACCGGCCGCGGCGTCCCGGAGGCCGAACGCCTCGAGGTGACCGATCAGCAAGCACTCGATCTTCTCGATGCCGTCCTCGGCCGCGCCGACCCCAACCTCCCCGACTTCGGGGCCCCGGGGCAGGCGGCGATCACCCGCGACCCCCATCGGCGCAGTCTGGTCGAGATGGAAGTGGTCGAGGCAACCAAAGCCCACCTCATCGAGCACCCGATCCGGACCGAGGACACCGACCGCCTCCTGCTCGCCGCGATCAGCCGTGCCATGGACGGCACCTCGACCCGCCGCAACATCATCAACGCCGCTACAGCACGCCACGAAAACATGACCGACACCGAACGGAACCGAGCCGCCAAACTCGCCGAGCGCGAAGCGCGCCGCGCTACCGGCGAGCGCCCCAAGAAACGCAAACACCGGTGACTCAGACGCCATTGCCCTTACCTGATCGCACTGTGCCCAGCCCGTCGAATCGGATCGGCCAGCGACTGTCGGGTGTCATTCGTCGTGATCGCTGGAGTAGATGGCGATATTGGGCAGCCAGTACCCCATTCCCGCCGTCTTCGCCGACCACACGATCGCGGTGACACTGGCGTCTTCGCCGAGTTCGGCGAGTTTCCCGGCGAACATCGCCAGCAGCGCCGCCGAATACAGCTCATCGACAATGATTCCCGGTGTGCGGGCGCGGAAATCCTTGGCCGCGGCGCTGGGCACGGTGTCCCGGGTAGCGACGCGCCAGGTCACCGGCGACATGCCAGGTGTGGAGACGTAGGTGGCCGCCTCGTCCAGATGAGCTGACCGCACCCACGCCGTGTCGATATCCCGGAAATAGGGTGGCCGGGGCGGAGTGTCGGGATCGTTGATGTACTCGCCGTACAGGGCCACGGCGAGCGATTCGGCCGTGTCGTTCTCATCGATCCACGCCGAGATCTGATCGGCATTGGCGCCCTCGACGGTGTAGCGGACCTCCGGCGGCTCCACACGCCCGCGGTCCTCGCCCGGAGCCGGGGGAATCATCACCCCAACCAGCTCCACCAACTCCCGATACGACAACTCCATAAACCGGTCACCGACATCGGGATCAGCGATCCGGCCACCGTCGAGCATCCCCTGCCCTACCCGCGGCCACCACATCTCCAACGGCGCGGTCGCGATCACCGCCAGCAGCAGATCCTCGATACTGACCCACCAGCGACCATTCGCCTCGGCGAACGACACCGCGCGCCGCACCGCCTTCACCACAGCCGGGGACACACCCGTCACCGACATCTCAAGATCCTCACGAAACATCATGCACACCATCATCATTCGCCAAGACGCCCATGCGGCTATCCGGATCACATTCGATGACAAGTGCTCATGTGCAACACATTCCGCCTTCGTCTCTGGCGCCACAGGGAAAGCAAACCGACCGCCCTACCTGCGGTTATGAGGCAGTCGTCAACCGGAAACCTGTCGGTGGGGCATGGGAGCATCCGGTACCGGATCGGGTGCTCGTTGCCCGAAGGGTTCACCGACGCAAAGGAATTCACCACCGTGGGATACATCTACGCATTTCGACTCGGGGCACTGGACAAATTCAAGATCGGCCAGACCACGATGACGCCCGAGAAACGCAGATCCTCGCTGCAAACCTCATGCGAACAGCCGTTGAAGTTCTTCGATGCCATAGAAACCGACGAGCACAAGGCCCTCGAGCTGCACATCAAGGACGTGTGGGGCCAGCGGCGTAACACCGAGGGCGGAACCGAGATCTATCACCTCACCGAAACCGAAGCCGCACAACTGTTCTCCGACTGCCGGACCTGGGTCACCGAGGAACTGCCCAAACAGCGCCGGACCGAGGAGCTGGAAGCCATCGAACCGGACCCGACCGTGTTACCCAGCAACGCGCAGACCCGCCAGCTGCGGAGTCAGTGGATCAAGCTCTATGACGAGGAGATTCGGGCGAAGCAGGAGTACGACCGGGCTGCCGCCGCGCGGGTGCGGGTGGAGACCGAACTCAAACTCACCATCGGCACCGCCGCGGGTATCGACGGAGTAGCCACTTGGGAAGCCGGCGTCAAGAGCCGCCGCATCAGCCCCGACCTGGTCAAGGCCCGGGAACCGGAACTGTTCGAACAGTCGCTGGTCCCGACGCTGAACGCGAAGAAGTTCGAGGCGCTGTTGAAGGACCTGGGACGTGAAGGCGAGTACGAGAGTTTCCAGGAGATCCGGTACACCAGGAAATTCAAGATCGCCGAATAGGCGTCCGATTCCGGGTCATCCTGGACCAGGTGCGCAGACCCCAGCACGCCCACGCCCCGTGCCGACCAGGACATCGCCAAAACCCTGCTGACCGACCTGTTCACCCGCTACCCGCGCGAAGACATCATCGACGCAATGCAACGCCGCCACGACGGTGACCAACTCGGCACCGAAGTCGCGCTGTTGCAGGTCTTCGGATCCGCTGGACTGTACGGTCCGCGGGCCGAGTAGAGGACACACCAGCACCGATGACATGTCCCCTGCCCAGTCGCCGACGATTAAGTGGATCCGGGACACAGCACTGGGGAATCGTCGTCGTGGTAGCAGTTGTCCGGGTCGAGGACACCGTCGAGGTACATCTGCCACATGTGCATGGTGATGGGCTGGCCGTGCCATTGTTCGGGGCAGTACGGGTTGGGGCACAGCGGGTAGGTGGGGTCGCCGAAGTTGTACCCGGTCTCTGGCTCGCCGGCATCGAGCACGCCATCGATTCTCGCCAGCACGGCCTGCCATTCGTCGGTCCCGTCCGTGGGATCGGCAGCGTGGCCTTCGGAGGGTTGCCGGACGCCGGTCACGATGCCGCGGTCCTTCCCGAGGTTGTCGGAATCCCTTGTGGCTGCATGGTTTCCCACTCCTCCCTTCGTTGCTGTGCCGGGTGGTCGGTTGTTCTACTTCGCCGCGGCCGCGGGGTGAGTGCTGGTGCGGTGCCCGCCGATATTGTCACGGATTTCCGGTCCCGACCCGGTGTCCAGCAACGACCGGGCGGCGTTGTCGAGGGCCAGGTGGACATCGGTGATCCGGCCGAAGCGTGCGAGGGTGAGCAGGCGTGGATCACGCAGGTAGGTCCGCGATTTCCCGATGATCAGCAGCACAGGCGCGGTGTGCGCGGTGGTTTCCGGTCGGCGCCTCATGAGTTCGTCGAGCAGCCGGTCGGCGGCGGGACCAGCGGTGATCGCGGCCGCGGCGATGCGGGGGTCTGCGGTGGGCAGCTGGGCGGCGGGGTCGGAATCGAGGATGTGGCTGGTCCAGCCCGCGAGGTCGGCCTCACGCAGCAGTTCGCCGATCGTTGCGGGCGACCAGTCGATCCAGGTATGCGACTGCGCGGCTCCGGGAGTCCACTGTGGATATTCGGCCATCGTGCGTGACCACCTCTCGATATGTGAAGTCCGGATGCAGCTCTCGAGCGGCGTCCATCCGTCGCCGGATTCCTCATTGTGGCACTCCCTGGCTACCGCGGCGCCGACCCGATCAGCTAGTTGCGGATCATGCATCCAGAACTGGTGCTGGCATGGGCCGATTCCGCACCGCAGCCGTTTCGTTCACCTGAGAACCTGTCGCTGCGCAACTAGTATGGCCAGTCAGTGCGACCGGACTCCGACCGAAACACCAGGTCATAGAGTTAGGCGCCCATTTCGGGCAGCCTCGCCGTAGGGACCATCATCGAATGGTCGTGAGTTCGCATCCGATGCGATACGCGCGCTTCAGAGATACGAGACAGCCACTTACCGCCGTCGGCGCTTGTCCCGTATATAGATCGTGAGCTGGCCCTTGCCGTGCTCGGTTTTCCGGGTCTGGAACAGGCCCGTCGCCAAGATCAGCTGCGTCAGGTTGGGATACCCGTAGGCCTGCGGCTGGAAGTCCGGAGCGAGGGCGCGGATCCTGGACCCGGCCGCGGCGATCGAGGCCCACCCATCACCGTCGGCGCAACCGGCCAGAGCCTCCCGCAATATCCCCACCAACGCGGTGTCATGGGTCAGCTGCCTACCGGTGCGCTGGCGTTCCCCGGCCCCGGCCGCGGCCCGCTCGAAATCCTTCGGTGTACTGAAATACGTCGCCAATCGCCCCTCCCAGCAATCGCAGATCGCCGCCGACATCGCCACACCCACCGCCAACGCTTTCCGATCTATGGGATCGGCGGCGTGCGGGATCGAGGCGTGCAGGCCGACGTTGAGCGCCAAACCCAGCCGCGGGATCCGCGCCAGCGCCAGACGCGACCCGAATACCGCCACCACCGGATCGGCCAACTCAGCCGGCCACAACCGCACGTCATACGGCACCGGCACACAATCGGTCACATCCTCACGGGCCGCCCACCCAGCCACCGGCCGCGCAGTGCGGTCGGTCGGCGGCAACCCCGGCGCCTTCTCCAGATACCGGACTGCGACCGCGGCCGCCGCCTGATTGTGGTTGCGCGCGAACACATACCACTCCGGAATCTCCTCCGGCTCGGGCCAATGAGCCACCAACTGCTCCACCAACGTGGCCAGCATCGTGAACCCGTTCCAGCCCGCCAGCAACACCGCCTCGACATCGGACACCGGCGCCCGGTTGATCTCGGCGATCGTGTCCTTGAGCAGTTGCAACGCCGTGGGTGTGGTCGATACCGCGTCGTCCATCGGACTTCCTCCGTCATCACTGGGACAGGGCATGCCCACAGCACCGCCCGGAGAAGACCGGATCGAACGGATGTGGCGGTACCAGGACACGCAGGAACGCCGACGGTCACGACCTGGCTAGACCACACCAGGGCCAGCCCGATTACCGACCCTGAAAACCGTCCCGCACAAGAGGAACGGCCGCTTAAGACACTTTCCGTCGTGATTCCGAGGCGGGCCGACCGTCGCAGCAGCGCGCCTTACCGCCGGGAACAACACGCAGGCGCACGGCGGAGTCCACACCCACGTCCCGAACTCCCCACATAATCCACCATCACAACCGGCACCAGCAGCCAAACAGCCGGTGCCCGGCCCTCGTTCGCGGACACACCGGAGGAACTTCGATGGACAATCCCGAGCCGGACCCCGCCGCGCGATGCCACTTCAGCCTCGCCGTGCCGGCCGATCACCCCGATTACGCCGCCTTGAGCACATTCCTACGCCCCGAGGACCACCCTGGCGACGACGGCTTCGGCATCGTGCTGATGGAAACCGCCACCCAGCAACCCCTCGCCTACATCACCAGCCTGCCCGGCCTCGACCACTTCCACGCCCAGCGACAGCGCGAGGGGAACCTCGTCCCGGACACATCGGCCGGGGTCCTCTACACCGCCTGGCCGCGCGCCGCGGCGTGGAAACCGTTGATCCCGATGACCACTTGGCATCCCGACGGTGAAGGCATCATTGCCGAATTGACCCGCATCACCGATACCGCCACCAAGGTCGTGGTGATCTACGAATACGTCGTCCACGCCTACGGGCGCCGCTTCCCTGCGGTGGCCTACCACTGCCAGCTCTGTCACTGGGGCGACGACACCGTCGAATACCCCCGGCACAACGAATACCCGCGCGACCGCAAACTCGTCCGCGCCGACGCCGAAACCCACCTCCGCGCTACCTGCACAACTCCGCAACCCTCACCCATCCAGACCACACCCGGCACAATGCATGGGATCTACAGCCACAACCACCCCGCTGTCAGCCTCCCCTCACGCTGCGCAGCCGTCGGCGGATGCGCGCGAATCCGGCACCTCCGGGCCAAATCGACCAACTAGCCACAACCCGCGGACGCCGGCGGCGCCGCTCCTTCAGCGCGGCGAGCCGTTATTTCCCGACAGGGACGTGTCATTCCTGCTGGTCAACGTCGTTTAGTAAGTCATCGTCGTGCTTATCGACACGCGGGACAGCTGATGCAGCGATGGCATCGTCGCAGGTGGCAGGGTGTGCGATATGACCGGATCCGGGATCGGCGAGTTCGAGTGCTACGTGACTGTCCGCGGCCGCGGGGAACGATGGATCGCGCGCCAGTCTGGGACCAGCGAACAGATCAGCGCCGCGATCGACGAACTCGCCGAACGCATCCGCGCCGACATCGACGCCGAGACCGTACCAGCCGACCTGATGTGCCGATACGACGCCGAGTCCTACTGGGACGACGGGCACCCGCTCGACTTCTTTGGGTTCCCCATGCAACTCAAACGAGTCGTCTTCGATCTGTACGCGCACGCCGCCCTGATCCGCCAGACCGTCGCCACCGGACACAAGAATCCACGCGACTGGAACTGGCCCCCACAACCCTCGGCCGACCGATGCGGATCGGTCATCCCGATGCCACGCAGCTCCACGTCCCCGGCGAACCCGAGCATCTGACGGACTCCACTCGCCAAACAAATCGTCCGGTGGCTGTGATCTGCCCGAACTATTTCACGATCATGAGGCGACCGGCAGGACAACCCCAGGTCCGCCCGGAACCGGGCCCACCGCCACCACGTCCAACCACGCATGGACGACGACGTCGCACCAATGTGGCCCCGGCCCGACACCACCGACGGAAGGTGGGCCGCCGCGCGCCTGCGCATCATGCTCCAAGTCGTCTACGGGCCGACCGGAGCCCGCCGCCGCACACGCCGGGCCACCCGTACCTCGATTCGCGAGAACCGATGACCATCTGCCGATACGCGCCTCAGCCGATTGAAATCGGTCGCGCCGCCGACCTCACCTCTCGTCGCCGGTGTCTTCCCGTGATTCGCGCAGAGCACGGCGACGTCCTCCAGCAGATCCACGACGATGTCCTCTGCGAAGCCCGCAGCGGTGCGCGGCAGCTCCGGATACCGCAGGTACGGCACGATCTCGAGCGGCCCGAACTTGGCGTCCAGTTCGTGCAGGGCCCGACATCAGCGGCCGGTGAGGATGTCGCCGGTCTCCCACCAACCCATCGCGATCTCTGTCCAGAGGTCATCGTGGGTATCGAAGGCTTGACTAGGGCCCTCGGACGCCGGTTCGCCTGTCGCCACCGAAGCGCTCACCGCCATGACCTGCTTCCTATCGTTAGCTCAATTGTGCTGCGGCCCCTGCCTTTCCCACCCCACACGTGCAGAAATGACTAAGTCGCGGCTCTGCGCTCGGCCTCAACAACCGCGATCCTGAAGGTCCGGGTCTCAGCGCCGTCCGCGAGCTCTACGCCGGTCATGGCCACGATCTCGTTGCCATCGAAAGTGGCCATGAACTGAGCCCGCATGAACAGGACGTGTACCGCGCCAACGCTGTTCAGCACGCGGGCAACACATTCAGCAACATTGGAGATCGTCAGCGCGTCGAGCTGGGAAGGCAGGGCGGTCGAGTCGGCCGGCGGCAACGGAAGAGAGAATGTGTGAATCGGCCGAGTACCGGGTGCATACAGCGGGACGACTTCGTTCGGGACCTGCCGAACTGTCAACTTGAAGTCGCGGCGCCGACCCTCTTCCTCGTCGCTGACCATCCCGATGAACAGGAAATCCTCGTCTCGGTAGTACGGCTGAGCGAGGATCTGGAACGGTCTACCCGGCACGCGCCCGTAGGCGACTGCCTCTGCTACCAAGTCCGCAGTTACCGACCCGGCATTCGCCTTGTCCTCAGCCGACGATATCGTCGGTTCACTGAACTCTCGGGGTCGGTCTGGCATCACATTCTTCCTTGGAGATGTTCCGCTGCTTGGCATTCCTTGGTGCGTAGTCTGCCAACGACCACCGACAGTCTCCTATCGATTCGTTGGCTGCGGCAAGGTCATGCCTTGGGTGCTTTCGAACGCCGCTTCCGGCTCGGTGGCAGCCCGATCTGGTCTGGCTGCTCGCCTTGTCCGTCTTGGTATTGGGCGGGGCTGGCCAGCAGTTCGTTGGTCTCTTGCTCAACGGTTTCAAGTGGTCTTCGGTCCGGTGCCCTCGTCATCGGCAGGGGTGGGCCATTGCGCATTCGCCTGACCGTCCACATCGATAATCAAGGCACCGCGGTGCGATATCGGCGGGGTTATCTGCGTGACGGTCTTGCCGACCTTGTGGTCGTACCAGGAAATGAAACCGAGGGTGCCGCCCCAACCAGCGTCGATACGCTCGCGGATCGCCTTCTGGTCATGGCCGGACAGGAAGACGCGACCGCCGGTGACCTCACCGCCGCAGCCGCACGCGCACGTGCGCGGGCCCGCGTCGAAGTCGTCGGGCGGGTAGGTGACCGGGTTGCGGTGGTTATCGACGGCGCGGCCGATAAGCGAGTTGTAGGCGGGCTCGCCCGGCGTGAGGACCCGGCCGATCACGGCCTGCTTGATGCCGCCGTCGAGCAGGGGCACATCCTCGATACCCTCGATTTCCACACCCGCGACGACGATGCCCTGATGAGAGAAGGTGGCGAAGCGCTCGAGAGTGGCGCGGGCACCAAGATTCCACACCCCGCGGTTGACCTCATAGGTCTCCTGATCGGGCTGATCGGCTTCCCAGCCGACCCATGTCCTGCCCCAGATACAGGTGTCCTCGATGTCGCGGCGATCCCCGAGCTTGAAGTTGATAGTCATGCGCGAACCCTCCCCTGGAAAGGTGAATCCTAGCCTTGCACTTATGCTGACCTGGCCTACAGTAGACCGAACGAAAGATAAAACCAAGGGCTAGGCTTATAGATTATAAAAGGCCGAGGAGGCCGCGCTCGCAACTCTGACGACGAGCTCGACCGGCTCACCACAGATGTGCTCGGCATGTGCGCGACCTGTCGCGGCAGACGATCGAGAAACTGCTGGCCGAATCCAATGATGAAGCCGGGGCTCGAGGCACTGACACGGCTGACCAGGGACGGCCGAATCTGACTGCGCCCCTTCGTCGTTCATATCCGAACCGCACGGCGCGAACCGGTCGCGGTACCGACCTCACCTCTCGTCGCCGGTGTCTTCCCGTGATTCGCGCAGAGCACGGCGACGTCCTCCAGCAGATCCGCCACGAAGTCCTCTGCGAAGCCCGCAACGGTGCGCGTGCGCGGCGGCTCCGGCCACACCGGGTGTCGAAAAGCGCTCCGCGCTAACAACTATCACCCGCATCACCCACATGCGAGACTGTTGCGGGTGTCGGGATTCACGCGCGATACCTACCACTACGGCGACGAACTCGTGTACGAGGCGCTGCACTCCAAATGGGGCCGCTACCACGCCAACTATTGCGGCTGCGGGCAGGACTGGCTCACCGCACACGCCGAACCAGCCGGATTCACCGTCGTGCGCTCCGGCGGCGGATTCGTCGCACTCACCGGCCCCGGCCTCACCGAAGGTGTCGACGAGGACGCCTTGACGACCAACGCGTTGTGGGAGGCGGTCACCGGCACACCCGGTACCCAGGACTGGACCGAAGAGGTCCATATCATCGACCGCGGTCCCACCGCCCAAGCCGAACGCAAGGCAGCCAGCGACGCCCACTACGCACGGCTGCGGGAACGCTCCGCCGCAGCGGAGGCCGAACCGGCCACCATCAAACAGATCGACTACCTCAAGACACTGGCCGCCAACGCCGAGAGCGAACACTTCGACGCCGAATTCGCCAAGGCCACAAAAGGAACCGGCATCGACCCACGCGCCGAAGACGAGACGCCCGGCCGGGCCATACGACGGCTCACCCGCGCCGCGGCCCGCAAACTCATCACCGCACTCGCTGGCCATTCATGAACACTCACGCCCACCGTTTCTCGTCCATGAACCGCTGCGGCTCGGGCATACAACACGCCCAGCCCCAGGGCACCAGAATCCGGGGCTGAGCGCGTCAATGTAGCGTCGGCACCGCCCATTCGTGTGGGGAGCGCTATTGCGTGCTCGGTGCCTTCCTGGCGTGAGCGTGGGAGAACGTGGGCGAGGGGATCAGTCCGTGCGGATCCTGGATCCCGGACTCGCCGGCGGCCGGAACCGTGTCGGTACGGGGTGGTGTCGTGTGTCCGGCCCGATCGGTATCCACCCGGCGGCGAGCCCTGCCTTACTCTACGAGGGCCTTGCCGACGACCTCGCTCGCCAGTTGGGCGTAGGCAGAAGAAGCTTCGATCCCGAAGAACCTCCGGCCCTCCATGACGGCTGCGGCGCCGGTGGTGCCGCTGCCGGCGAATGGGTCCAGGATCAGTCCGTGCTCCGGTGTCGAGCGCACCAGTTGTTGCATCAGCGGCAGCGGTTTGGCCGTGATGTGTTTGCGCGCTTTGCCTTTCGGGCTGCCCAGGGTAAAGACTCCGGGCAGGTAGGGCGGCTTGTGATCACGGTCGGGTTGCCCGTGGGAGGCCCACAGGACATATTCGCTTTGGTTGCTGAATCCGGGTTGGGGCCGAGCATTGGTTTTCGCCCACACGACGATGCCACGCCATCGCCAGCCCGCCGTCTGCAATGCATCGCTCAAGGCAGGCAATTGCCGCCAGTCCGTGAATACGAGTGCGGTTCCCCCCGGACGCACGACACGTAGTGCCTCGCTCAACCAGAAGCTGCACCACAAGGTGAAGCTGCGTTGATCGCGTTGATCTCCGCCGAAGCCCGGCATGAGGTGTCCCTGCACCGAATCCGAGCTGACGTACTTCTCGCTCGCGGATCGCAGTGTGCGATCGCTGGTGAAAGTGCCGCCCGAGCAGTACGGAGGGTCGGTCACCAACGCGTCGCAGGATCCGGTCGGTAGGCGGCGCATCACGTCCAATGCCTCACCACATACAATCTGTGCAGGTGACGACAGATTGACCGCATTGTCGAGATCCGTTGTGCCAGTGATGAGTTCGATGGTCATGCTCCACTATTGCTCGACAGCGCGCATGGTTTGTCGCGAGCAAATCGCGGTCCTTTTCGCGCATTTTGCGCGAAGACAACGTCGGAGGTGCGGCGTCGGCACGTCCCCCGGTTGTTCAGGTTGACAAGCCGACCCGCCAAGAATGTGACGCAAATTACACTAGTGCCGTCTTCGCGGTCTGTCGGTCGTCGCATCACAGCCCCAGCCTGAATCTCCATTTCGATGCCGAGGCGATTTGGTTCCGCCGTCTGATCGCGGCGTCCGGGCATCGGCACGCCCGCGGAGTCGGCGTGTACGAAAGACGAAAGGCTGCCTCCTGCGGTCGTTTTCGAGAGCAGGAGGCAGCCGGGTTCGATCGGGGGCCGCGGCAGCGTTGCCGAGCTCCCTGGTGTCCTGGCGCGTCAGTGATGCGGAAGGACGCTCTGAATGATGTTCCAGACGTTCGCGGCCAGCGCCGAAGCACTGGCCGCGAGGCCGGAGCCGGAATTCAGCATGTTGAACAGGTTGAGAATGCCACCCATGTTCGATCCCCTTGTCGGTCGGTCAACTTTCTGAGAGCACCTGGATTGAAGAAGTTCGGCGGTGGCGGTCTCAAATAGCGGCGGACCGCCCTCGTGCGGCGGCATGAGCCGCGCAGCTCTCCCGCTCTACACGAATCTTGTTTAATTTCAGCACCTTTGGAGTATCAGGGCGCGTACGCACGGCGTGACGACCCAGCACTACACCAGGCACACCACTATGACGCAGATCACATACATGGCGGACGGTGGCCGTGCGAACCAGTGGCTATCTGAACAGACCTGCGTCATCGGAATGCGGTGGCGCAGAGATGCTCATGATGCTGCTCGACGACGAGCCCGTGCTGGTGTTGTGCTCGCGGTTCCGGTCGGCTCGAGTCACCGACAATGGTTGAGGGACCTGCCATTCCGGCTCGTCGCCGTGCCCGCGATCGCGGTTTGCGGTGACCGAAGCGGCGACTACATTATGAACTCCGTTGCCGGGGTGGAGATTCGGCGTCATCGGTGACCGGGGTACGGAAGAAGGAGTAGGGATGGTGACGACGGCGACGGCTATCTCGACCGGCGAGCCGGGTCAGGGAGGGCGCATGGCGTTCGACCGCGGCGGAGACCTCTGGCATGAGCGCGGGCGTACTCGTCGGTGGCAGACCGGCACATTCCCGCATCAGCGCTTCTGCAGGGACCTGGCCGAGTTGGAGGAGCGGTTCGGCCCGCTGACGATCGTGCCCTATATGCCGTGGCCCGACCCACCCCAGGATCCGCAACAGGCCCGGCCCGGCTACCGGGATTCGATTATCACCGATCGGCGCCGCGATGCGCAGCAGGAGCAGCGCGACGATGATCGGTGATGCGCTCATGGTCGCCGAGCGGCGTTCGAGCACAACCGAATTGGCCCTCCCCCACGCGAACTCGCCGGTGTATGACCATGCGTGAACGATCGCATCTCGGCGCGCTGATCGAGGAACGGAAACGGTTGGACAGGCTGTCGGACGCCCAGGTCGTTGCCCGAGCGAAGGCCCTCGGCCACGACCTCGGCAAGAGCAACCTCGGGCGAATCGCCAACGGTGCGGGGGTATCGCTGACCCGGCGCACCATATGCGCGCTCGCGGCCGGATTGGGGACGACGCCCGAAATCGTTGCTCGGGCGGTACTCGCCGACATGGGCATCGTGCTGCCGCAGATCTCCGTCGACTGCGAAGCCGCGATTCGCACCGACCCCAGCCTGTCGGAGAGTGCCAGGCGGGTTCTGCTGGCCGCCGTCAGGGAAGTGCGTCAGCCGGTCTGAGGATCCTCAGCCGACGCGTGCGGCCGGTCGGATGGTTGCTTGAGATTACCGAAAGTGGTTGAGGAACATACCATTCCAGCTGGTCACGGCAGCTGATGGCCGCGGGTAGCTCGATCAGTGGGCTTGGGCCCATGTCGGCCCGGTGCCGACCGAAATATCGAGGGGGACGCTGAGTTCGGCGACGGTCGGCATGATCTGCTCGACGATCGCGGTGAGGGCGGGTTGTTCCTCGGCGGGCAGCTCGAACAGCAGCTCGTCGTGGATCTGCAGGATCATCTGTGCGCGCAGGCCCTCGGCGGCGATCCGGCCGTTGATCGCGATCATCGCCAGTTTGATGATGTCGGCAGCGGCGCCCTGGATCGGTGCGTTGAGGGCCGCGCGTTCGGCGGCGTCGGCCAGGCGCAGGTTGTCGCTGGCGAGGTCGGGGAGATAGCGGCGGCGGCCGAGGAAAGTTTCGGTGTAGCCGGTGCGTCGGGCGCGCTCGACGAGGCCGTCGAGATAGTCGCGGACGCGGGCGAAGCGGGCGAAATAGGTGTCGTAGTGCTCGCGGGCCTCGGCCACGGAGATGCCGAGCTCAGTGGCCAGCCCGCGTTCCTTCTGCCCGTAGGCCAAGCCGTAGGAGATCGCTTTGGCGCGGGTGCGCTGCTCGGCGGTGACCTCGGTGAGCGGGACGCCGAACGCGAGGGCGGCCACCGAGCGGTGGGTGTCTTCGCCAGAGGCGAACGCGGCGATCAGGTTCTCATCGCCGCTGGCGTGGGCCATGATGCGCATCTCGAGCTGGCGATAGTCCGCGGCCAGCAGCAGGTCGAATCCCGGGCCGGGGACGAAGGCTTCGCGGATGCGGCGGCCGTCATCGGTGCGGATCGGGATGTTCTGCAGGTTCGGGTCCGTCGAGGACAGCCGCCCGGTCTCGACCTTGGTCTGCTGCAAGGTGGTGCGGATGCGGCCGTCGGGGTCGATGTGTTTGCTCAGGCTCTCGATCATCGAGGTCAGCTTGGTCGCGGCCCGGTAGTCCAGCAGATGGGTCAGGAACTCGTGACCGGTGGCGGCGTGCAGGCGGGTCAGTTCGTCGGCGGCGGTGCTGTAGCCGCTCTTGATGCGCCGGGTGTGCGGCAGCGCCAGGTCGGTGAACAATGCCTGCTGCAGTTGCGGAGTGGACGACAGGTTGATCGGGCGGCCGAGGATCTCGGCGGCGGCCGCGGCGGCGTGCTCCGCGGCGGCGGTGAACTCCTCGCGCAGGTTCTTGAAGTGGCCGGTATCAACGGCGACGCCGTGATGTTCGATATCGGCCAGGACGGCGGTGACCGGCAGCTCGATGCGGTCGTGCAGGGCGGTCATGCCGGTCTGCGCCAGCTCGGAGGTCAGCGCGTCGGCCAGGCGCGCGACCTGACGGGCGGCGACCGCGGCTTCCGGGTCGATTCCCGGGTCGGCGCCGAACAGCGTGCCGGCGGCGGCCGGCGCGATCGCGGTGCCGGTGAGGTGGCGGGCGGTCAGCGACGGCAGCGCGTAGTCGCCTTCCCCGGGGGCCAGCAGGTATCCGGCCAGCGCGGTGTCCAGGTCGAGCCCGGCCAGGTGCCAGCCTTCGCGGCGCAGCAGGCGAATGGTCGTCTTCGCGTCGTGCACGGCCTTGGTGACGGCGGGATCGGCCAGCCATTCGGCGAGAGCGGTCCGGTCGGGGTCGGTGGCGGCCGACAGATCGACGTGGCCGGTCGCGCCGGTCGCCGTGGTAATCGCGGCGCCGCGGAGGCCGGTCTTGTCGCTGGTGAGCGCGAGTGAGTGGCGGCCGCGGCCGGTGGCGTGCTCGGTGAGCCAGCCGCGCAAGCCATCGGCCGGGATCCGCACGGTGGGCGCCGGTTCCGGCGCGGGAGCACCGAGCACGGTGCGGGCACGGGTGGCCAACGCGGGCAACGCGAGGTCGGCGAACAGCTGCTGCATTTCGTCGTGCGCGGTGAGCGTGGTGGGCGTGAGTTCGTTCAGGCCCGGGCCGGCCAGCTCGGTGTCGAACCGCATCACCGTGCGGTGCGCACGGACTCGCGCGGCGTGCGGGCGCAGCATCTGGCTGGCGCGGGTGGGGCGGTCCAGCTCGTTCAGCAAGGTGTCGAGGGTCCCCGCCTCGGCGAGCCATCCGGCGGCCGTGCGGTCGCCGACGCCGGGGATCGGGGTCACTCCGCGGGGCCGGTCACCGCGCAGCGCCAGGTAGTCGACGAACGTCGCTGCGGGGACGCCGTGGCGGGCCTGGATGGTGGCGGGGGTCAACAGGTCGGGGGCGCGGCCGGGCGCCGGGCGCACGATGGTGACGGTGTCGGTGGCGCACTGCAGGATCCGGTCGTCGCTGCTGAGGATGTGCACCGGGGCGTCGGCGCGGGTGGACAGCGACGCGATCAGGTCGCCCGCCTCTGTGCCTTCGGGGGCTTCGAGGGCCGGGATCGTCAACGCGTGCAGTAACTTTCGCAGGATCGGTTGTTGGCTGGCCAGATCCGGTGGGATGTGGTGGGCGCGATAGCCGGGCACGATCTCGGTGCGCCGGTTGGTGCCGGGCCCGTCGAACACTGCCGCGAGGTGGGTCGGGCCGATCATGGTGTGGACATCGAAAAGCGTTGTCAGGAACCCCGATATCGCATTCACCGGTTGCCCGGTCGCCGTGGTGGTGGCGCGGGCCAGCGGCACACTGCGATAGGCGTAGGCCAGCAGGGCGGGTGCGTCGACGAGCAATACCGTCTGCTGCGTTGGGCTGTTCTCGGTCACCGCAGTTCCAGTTCGACGGCCAGTGCCGACAGATCCAGGTCCGGGGCGTCGGCGGCCCAGACCTGGCCTCGGCCTTCTTTCAGCTGTGTTTTGTGCGGGCGTATCGCCCAGGGCGCCTGACGTTTCATCGCCTCATGAATCAGCACGTCCCCGTGGAATTTGGTGAGCACTGCGGCCTGGTCGACGACGGTGCCGCGTTTGCGGGCCAGGTCGGCGGCTTGGCCGCGTTTGGTCATCATCAATTGCAGCCAGGGACGGTCGTAGATCTCGACCAGCAGCACGAAGTGGGTGTCCAGCCATTCCTGTTGGCGCCATTGGTCTTTGACACCGATTTCGCGCGGCAACCCGATCTGGACGATGGCTTCCCGCGAGTACGCCACTTTGCCGTCGGCCTCACGTTCGACTCGCGGTCCGCCGGTGGTCAGGGCCCGCAGACGGGCGCGCGGGATGGCGGCGGGCTGATCGTTGGCCCCGCGCAGCCATTTCCACACCGTGCGCGGAGCGACGGCGAAATCGGCGGCGACCGCGGCGACATCCACCGCACCCGAGGCGGTGCGGCCGTAGCATTCGCCGAGCGTGGCGGCCAGCCGCGCGCGCGTCCAGATCGGACCTGTGAGGGTGGTCATTTGGATTTCTCGTCCAGGGCGACGGTGTCGAAGGTGAAGACGTTCCAGTCGTCGAGGTTGCCGTAGGCGTCGGTGTTGGCGTAGTCGGCCATGAAGTCGGCCAGTCCGATATCGCCGCCGTTCTCGTAGGCGTTGAGCGCGTCGTCGACCAGTTCGGGCGGCAGGTCCCAGGTGACCGAGCGGTCGCGTTCGTAGCCCTGTCGGCCCTGGATTCCCTTGACGATCAGTTTGGCGCCGTATTTCGCCATCTTCGCGCCGCTGGCGCTGGCGCGGCGCCCGGCGATCGCTTTGCTGCGGCCGGCTTTGGTGGTGGCGGCCTTGCGCGCGTTGGCCAGCAGTCGAGCCCGGTTCTCGTCCTTCGGTTTCGCC
Source organism: Nocardia sp. JCM 34519.1 (assembly GCF_020361265.1). Lineage (NCBI taxonomy): Bacteria > Bacillati > Actinomycetota > Actinomycetes > Mycobacteriales > Nocardiaceae > Nocardia > Nocardia sp. JCM 34519.1. Next base: position 113,210 of record NZ_JAIRBR010000021.1, on the reverse strand, counting down.
TTGCCGGTGAGCCAGCGTTTGATGGTGGACGGTGATTTGCCCTCGCCTTTGGCGGCAGCGGTGACGTTGATCGCGCCACCGCGCGGGCCCGGTCCGTAGGCGGCGAACAGCGCGGCGGCCAGGTCGGCGTCGGTGTGGCCGGTGGCGTCGGCGCCGCTGCGGCCGCTGACTCCGGCGTAGGCGTTGGACAGCCCGGAGTCCTTGGCCGCGGTGATGGTGGCGTTGACCTCGGCGGCCGAGACGCCGGTATGGGTGACGACGTTCTTGACATCGACGGTGCCGCGCACGATCGACCCGCCACCGAACCGCAGGATCTTCTCCAGTTTGATGGCCATCTAGATCGCTCCTGCCGCGAGTTGGGTACGCCAGTCGGCGTAGCTGGTCAGACGATGTTTGCCTTTGTACGGGCCGCCGTCGAAGAACTGGATCTGGTCGGCCATCAGCCCGGAGGCTTCAGGCTTCCACTGACCGAATCCGCGCCCGAAACTCGGGCGATGTTTCGGGTTGTGCGCGAGGGCTTCGGCGTCGAACGGGGCCATCGGCCACGCGGTCACCGGATCCGGGTCGTTCGAGGCGATCAGGATGGTGTCCTTGTCGACGCCCAGGATCGCCACCCCGGTCACCTCCAGCATGGTGTTGAGGAAATGGGCGATATTGGCCGTCGACTTGGACACGCCCATGAACCATTTCTCCCGGCTGTAGGGCGACTGCGGATTGCCGTCGTCGTCGATGAGATGGGTGGAGGCGATCATGCCGTAACCGCGCACCCGGCAGACCTTGACCTGCTTGCGCACTGCTTGATCATCCGGGTCGTCGGTGTCGAGGACGGTTGCGGCGCGCGAGTACCGCTCGGCCCATTTGCGCAGGATCCGGGAGTGCTCCGGCCATATCCATGTCTCGAGGACCGGCAGGTCGTACCCCAGCGCCAGGGCCCGCTCGAACTGCGGGGTGCACACCCACTGCGGGCTGTCGCCGAAGTCATGCGCGGCCGGGTTGAGCACGTGCGGCAGCTGCCAGGTCGCCGCCGGCGGGATCCGGGTCAGGATGTAGGCGGGCACGCTGGGGTCGAAGTCCCACTCGCCTTCGTCCATGTGCACGGGATCGCCGATGGGCAGCTCGAGCCCGGCCAGGCCCGCGGTGTAGGAGCCGCCGCGGTCGTAGGCATGGCAGTACATGCAGGCCGCTTCTTCCGGGGTCGGCAAGCGGGTGAAGGCGAAGTCGCGGGCGAGGATGCCCACACCGGAGGGTGCTTCGAATGTCGAAGGGGCCCAGATCTTCTCACGCCATTCGGCCGGGCCGTAGGTCTTGGGCCGCGCCTCCTTGATCAGGTCCAAACCGGTGGTCGGGCCCGAGACCTTGAACGGGAATTCCAGGGTGTCGGCGAACAGCTTCAACCGGCGCGCCAGCCCGGCGGGGTCGGGATCACCGGCCAGGATCGGCATGTCCGGATCCGGAGAGTCGGGATCGTCGGCCATTCCGGCCAGCAACACGATCCAAATTGTCGGTTTGTCGTCATCGTCGCGCCAGACCCGCGTCCAGGAGCCCAGCCCGATCTCCTCACCCTCGCGCTGGCCACCGAACTTCCACCCCGCCGCCAGCGCGAGAGTGACCAGCGGCAGCGTGGCGGTGAGCTTGCGCAAGTCCTCGGCGCGGGAACCATGGTCGACGACATCGACGTCGATACCGAACCTGCGGGCCAAGGCATCGGTGATCCAGATCTGCCCGGACTCGATGAAACTCGGCGACACCTGATAGCCCAGCCGCAGGGTGCGCGCGAACTCGACGAGATGCCCGGCGTGCACCAGCTCCTCGGGAAGCGCCACACAGGTGCCGTCGGCCAGCCACGCACCGTTGATGTCCAGGACCGCCGCCGGGCCGGACAACCTCGAGGGCGCCTTCCCCTTCGCCGGCGCGCGGCGCGGCGCAGGTACCGCCGTGGTGACGGCCACGGCCGGTGGCTCAGGCTCGCAGTTGTCGACAACCTCGTTGGCGGCCTCTGGTTCGGTAGGGCGCTCCGTCGCCGATGCCGCTCCGGACGACGAGGCGTTCTCGGGCTTTACGGCTGCCGCCGCGCTGTCGGTGGATATCGGCGTCGGGAGTGGCGTTCGGCCGAGGATCACGTCGACGACGTGGGCGACCGTGGTGGGATCGCCGGTGAACTGGGCTTCGAACAGCGCGGTGATCGCGTCATCGGTCAGGTGCGCACGGCGGCGGAGTTCGTGCCGTCCTCGGGGGCCGGGAGCGTCGGCGATGTCCTGATCGGCGCCGATGGCGTAGGCCAGCGCGGTGTCGTCGACGGTGAGCGGGTCGAGGCGGAATTCGCGCTGGATGCGCAGCATGGCGCGGCGGCCGCGGGCGCGGGTCAGCTCACAGACCGCCGCCCGCCACACCGGCTGCAGGTGGTGGGCCAGGCCCTCGGCCTGCCAGGGCCGCGGATCGGCCAGCTGGGCGAGGTAATCGCGGGAGGCGTCGGTGGCGAGCTGGACCAATGGCAGGTCCCCCGCCGCGCTGAACGCATCCAGACCGCCGCGCAAATCGGCGGTCCAGCGATCCAGCAGGCGACCCTGCTGCGCCCAGGTGACCGCGGCATCGACTCGTAGGTCGGTGACTTCGACGCCGAGACCGCCGTGGGCGGCCGGGGCGAGCAGCGCCTCCAGACCGGGAGTGCTCACCCAGACGCGGACCTCGGCATCGGATCGCATGCGCGGGTCCGGGGGCGGCATCCGTGCGGGCAACTCCAGACCCGACAGCGCGGTCAGGGTGATCCGCCAGGCCGCGAACCCTCGCTTGCGGGCGCCCGCCAGCTCGGCGGCGGCCGCACCGGTGTGCACGGTGGGTTCGCCGACCGGGAGGGTCAGCATGCCCGCCGAGGCCAGCTCGCCGGAGTCCTGGTCGAGTTCGACGACGTATTCGGCGTCGGGGCCGTCGATATCGTCCACCTCGACCAGCCGCGCCCACCGCGGCTGCACCACGGTAGTGAGATCGTCGACGATATCGGGAACAATCCCCGCACCGAGCGCGACCAGGCCCTGCTTGCGGGCCAGCCGGTCGCGGCGGATACGGTCGAGGATCGCCGCGCCGGTGGCCGCGCCGGTACCGGCGGGCAACACCCCGAACTGAGCCTGCCACCGTCCGAGCCGACGCCCGAACTCGACCGCGTCGGCCTCGTCGATGAAGGTCAAACCCTGTGCCGCTGTGCAGGTTTCGACACCCTCCACAGTGGTCGCGACGATGATCTCGACATCGATGTCGGCGCCATCGACGGTGCGGGTCAACCGGATTCGCCCGCCCCCGCCGCGCACGGACCAGCCCGCCGCGATCAGCGGCGCCAACGACTCGACGACCCGCTGGGCCAGCTCGGCCCGAATCACGGTGCGCCGCTGGACATCCGGCAGCCCGGCCGAGTTGGCCGGGATCGGCGCAGTCCAGTCGAGCAGCGCGCATGCCTGCGTGCCCAGGATCCAGATCTGCGGGAGCAGCAGCCCGTCGGCGGACGGTACCGCGTCGTCGCGGGCGAGTTTGCCGGTGCGCCAGCACCAGGCGATCAGCTCGCCGAGTTTGGCGATCGAATCGACCGGGCCCGTCAGCGCCCGGCCCGACGGCAGACGCGACCCGGCGCCGGTCACCAGAATCGCGCGGCCATCGGCAGCAGCGGCGGCGGGCGTGTCAGTGGTCATCGTGAATTTCCCTCGGTCGAAGTCGGCGACAGAGTTACGGCTAGTGGACACATTAGCGTATAATCGGCGATATAGACACTAGTAAACGTATTCAACATTAGTTACGCTGGCGAGTATGCGGCCGTACACCTTGCCCGAGATCGTGGAACCGAAAGACCTCGAAAGCCTGCTCAACATCGGCCGGTCGATGCTGGCACGGCTGCGCACCGACGATCCCGAGTTCCCCGAACCCGTGCCCGCCTTGTCGCGACCTCGCCGACCGCGCTGGTGGCGCGAACAGATCTTGCGATGGCTCGTCAAACGCGGCCGGGCGCCCGAGGCGGCGCTGCCCGCCTTCGAGGTCATCGACCCGAGCGGCCCGGTCGCGCAGCGATGGCAGCGCACCGACTGGCGATTCGCCGATCTGCCCACCGCGCGCGGTACCACCAAGGTCCATGTCACCCGCTACCTCCCGCTCGACGACGCCGACCCCCGGGTGGTCAGCCTCTGCGTGCCCGTCGACGACCCGGGCTATCCCGCGCTGGACGGGCGCAACCTGACCCCGGCCCTGCTTGCCACGCTCGGCTATCGGGACGGGCAGCGCGGCGCTGTCGCCTGGATCCAGCCACACGACTGGTCGCAATACGACCACGGTGATCTGTTCGGCGCCGAACTGCCCGACGACCCCAGCCTGTCGGTGCGGACCGAACTGCTCGACGGCGCGATCGTCGCCCAACTGCTCGGCCATCCGCTGCCCTACTGGGAACGCGGCGCGGTCTCGGCCGCCGACGCCGCGGCCTGGGCTCCGGGGCGCGCGCCCGCTTTCGACGCCTCGCCCCCCGGACTGCGCGGAGCGCGGCAGCTGCGTCTGCAATGCCGTGAGGTCATCGACCAGATCGCCCTCGGCCAGCGCCCGGCACCGGCCGAGATCGCCGACGAACTCGCTCAGCTCGGAAACACGATGTGGGACACCGTCCTCGGCGAGTTCAACTGGCAATACAAGCCCGACCCGACACCACTCGCGGGCTGGGTGATGCCGATCAACCCGCCGCGAACCAGCCTCGTCGAATCCGCTCCGCTGCTGCCGCACCAACCCGGCCACGTCGACCTCTACCACGCCCTGGAATGGCTCATCGACCAACCCGACCTGCCCGAAGGCATGGCCGCCGCCGCGACCGGCTACTACGGCTACCCCAACTCCATCGACGTCCTCACTCTCGACCTGACCGGCCTGCCCGTCCCGCTACGGGCCGCGATCGACCGCAACCTCGTCCCCATCGAGGCCCGCCCGACCTGGCTCCACAAAGCCCTCACCCCCGCCCCTGACGAGGAAACCGGCACGCCGATGGGCTGGAAGGCCGACCCAGACCGGCAAGCCCATCCCGCGCTCACCACCGGTGACCTGCTGCGATACCACGTCCCCCGCGCAGCGTTCCCGCTCGGCACCCCCGCCGGCGTGCACCTGATCGCCCAAGGGCCCGCAGACCAGCGCCATCTCGCCGGATTTCTCGTCGACCGGCTCGGCGAACTCTCACCGCTGCCGCTGAACCCCGCACCTCACTCCGCGGAAGCGACCGCCGCCGAGCTCGCCGCCATCGCGCTCGGCATCACCGAACCCCTGCACCTGGGCCACCGGCCCAAACTGTGGAACGCCCCCACGGTACTGATCCAGCTGGCCACCGGCCTGGCCAGCACCGACCACCTCGAACTCGACTGGGCCGCGCTGCGACAGATCGTCGGCCCACGCCCCGATGACACCGACGACCGCGCGCTGGTCCACTCCATCAACGACCGAAAACACCACTGGCCCAACGAATGACCGCACCAGCGCCGTCCCCGAGGAGTTGACCGGCCGAGCCGAAATCTGCCCTGCCATCCTGGTCGTCATCAAGACGAGCGCGCGTCCTGGGCCTCGGCAGGCCGGGGCGATTGCCAGTCCTCCGGCGGCGGCAGCCCTTCACTGAGCAGCGCGCGCAGCCGCGCCACGGACTCCGCATCACCGGACCGCTCCGCGTTGCGCAGGCTTTCCCGCACGGTGCGCCGCATACCGCGCGGAAGCAGCCGGTGCCCGTCGGCGGCATAGCGGATCCCGTTGCGTGATTCGGCCAGCCGCTCCCGGGCGTTGTCCGGACTCACCTGGGCTAGTCGCCACCGCGGACGGCCGCCGACCATGCCCGGCCACCATCTCTCCTGCCCCGGAACCTGCGCCTCGACCATACCGATCGCAACTTCGAGGATCCGCTCGTCACCACGGCGAACACGCCGATCGATCACCTCGGCCAGGAATGAGCACATGAGAAGAACGATAACCTCGACCACACCACGATCCACCGGTCCGGGCACGATCCGAACCCCTTGAGGGACATGCCATTTCCGCAGATAAGCACGCATTGCCGCCGGAAAGACGGAGCCGGTCGGCGTTTGATCATGGCTTAAACTGCCCTGCCATGACCGCAGGGCGCGCAATGGGCTTCGATGCGTTTGTTGGGAGATGTCGGTATCCCGGCCGCGGGATCGCACTCGGCCGCGACGACGCCGGGGTGGCGTTCGCTGCATACTGGCTGACCGGGCGCAGTGCGGAATCGCGGAATCGGCGGATCACCGTGGGCGCCGGCGTCCTCGATGTCAGCGACATCGCATCGGGCCCGCCGGATCCCCTGCGGCACTACACCGCGATCATCCAGCGCAGTAACCGGATCGTCGTCGGCAACGGCATCCAGGTACGTGAGGTCGTAGCCGATCTCGATGCCGGGTCCACGATCTGGGAGGCATTGAGCAAGCTCGAATCCGAACCGGATCCACCGATCCGGACACCCCGGATCACCGCAACCGCCACTGTGCGCGGCGATGAGGTGGAGGAAGTCATCCTGTGCGGCGCGGTGGCACATCCACGATGGCCGAAAACAGCGCAGCACAACGTTTTTCACACCCACCGCCTCGAGGTGGGGCAATGTCATGCGATGACGACCTACGACGGGGACACCGCCGAAGTGTCTACATCGGGGCAGCCGACCGCCGTAGAAGTCGATGACGCGTGGCCGACACTGCTGCAACGGATCTGGCACGCCCTGGACCCGGCGGTGCGTGTCGGAGCCGCCGTGGTCCCACTCCCAGGTGATCTGCGCTGCGGCCGGTTCATCGGCCGGCACCAGCCCGTCACAAGGGCCGGGGACATGCCATTTCCGCAGATCAACAAGGGATACGGGGGCTGAAGCCCAACACGATCGGCACAGGTGGATCCATCGGAGTCACCGCCCGATGGATCGCGAATCGGGTCGTCGCAGACGCGGGCTTCAACCGGCGCTCGCACGCGTGCCGGTGGATCGAGCCTTGCTGGCTTCCACGGCGCTGATCGATACCCAGTCGATGCCGCCCCCGGGCCGGGGACGCAATTCCACGGTGCCGCGCACCGGCATCCCGATCCCATGAACCTCGACCTGGATCCGGATCGTCCGCAAATAACCGGTGCCGCGGCCGAGACCACCATATCCAGCAACCTTCGCTGTCACCTGCAGTCGAGCCGAAGTACGAGCCTGGTCTCCGCACAGGATCAGCGTGCACTCCTTGAGCCGCGCCCGGGCGGCCAGACTGCGATATTGGGTCGGCGTGATCCGCATGCCGGTGACGTCGACGATCACAAGATCAAGGCCATCGAGCAGCACGGGAATCACACCGGCCAAGGCCACTGGATCGGGATGGTTGATCACCGCCAGCCGAAAACCCAACGGCGAACCCATTTCCCAGGCGGCGAGCAGACCTGCCGAGGGCATATTCACCAACGCCGCCGCGCCGATCCGCGACACCTCCGCCGCCAGCCCGACCAGCATCGCCATCGTCCCCACGTAGTCGACGGTGACACCACGGCGCAAACCACCATCGGGCAGCAGATCCGCGAGAGCCCCGGGCACCGGCAACACCATCCGCGTCACGTCCCGGCGCGGCGCAGTCGAACGATCCGCCACGCCTCGAGCCGGGACAGCCTCGATCTTTCTGTTGAGGAATTCCACCTTCTCAGCCCGCGAGAGCCCAGCGAAATCGTCCGGATCCACAGTGATCAACCCGTGCCACCTCCGACCGACTCAATCGAACACTAGTGCGAACACTATCTCATTCGACGACAATCGGCTATCGATTGGCTAACCGAATGCAGAGAACGGCCGCGTTCATCGCGCCGGCTCCTCACTCGGCCGAAACAATCGACCCTGCGAAACCGTATTGACCATGGACCCGAACGGCCCCAACGTGGCCCAAAGCGATCCGCTTCTAGAAGTTACGGTTGCTCGGTCGAGGTCGCCGGGCCTGGCTCGTAGTCGGCGTACTGCGGCGTGATCTTGAAATCCGCACCGGGGCCTTCGATCAGCGCCTGGTACTCCTCGCTGTCGGGGCCGCTTGCGGTGTAGTCGATCGCAGGCCCGCTCCACACCGGCGGCATCATGTGGTGTGCAACGGTTTTCAGTTCCTCCAGGCTCACCGAGCGCAGCACCGCACCGGGCTCGTCACGGTCGTAGCCGTTGTTCGGGTCCGGCATCGTGCACTGGCACGGGTCAAAAGCGGCAAACACGCACCCCTACATCTACCACAATTGCTGCTGGTCAATGTCCGGCCGGACCTCGCCACCAAACAACTAGCGTGGGATCCCATCTCACCGCCGATCCCCTTGGCGGGCAACCACATTGATCAATCGCCGTAACCTTCCGGTCCTGGAACGATAGTGCGGCACTAGAGAATTCATCTGGTGGACATAGTGCTGGCGCTATGGACCAATGTTCTGGGGTGTGATCGAAGGTGGCCAAGACGTGCCATGGGCTCAGGTGCTAGCGTGTTCCAGTCTCCCTGCGGTAGCAGGGATGTCCGCAAATTGTGAGTCGAGTCGATCGGCTTGTGCTCCCCGCGCTTGCGGGGCTGGCGGTTGCACCGCTGAGGGTCCATGGTGGCCCGTGCCCTTGTTCGTGCGGAAGGAGTACCACTTTGACGGGTCCAGAAGGCCGACGCATCTCCGAACCTGTTGAGCCCCATGGTTTGAGCCCCTCGCCGTTCGTCGGACGACTGAATGCCCAAGCGGCGCATCTGCCCGGCCAACACGGCGCTGCGGATCGGCCGGTAATTCTGATGATCCAGCCCGACACCTTGTCTTACGTAGCCTCCGACCCGGCGGCGACGGTTGTTGATCTGGTGGAGGCGGCGGTCCGTGAGAACGGCGGCCAGCAGCTGGTATGGCCGTCCGATTTCGCGGGCGAACCGGCCGCTGGATGGCGTGGCCAGCTCGACGTGGCGAGCGATCAGCTGCTGATCCATTTCCCGGACGGGACGATCTTCTACGAGGGGACTATGCCGACGGTCGCTCGGTGGCAGAAGGACGCTCGCGAGGCCGCTGAGAAGGGCATTGTGATGATCACGGGCCCGATCGCGGGCCTGGCGGACGTCGACCGGGTGATCAGAGCCGGGCGCGCGACTTGGATCCGAATCCGGTTGAGCATCAGCTGAACTGCTCGACATAGACGGTTCGGGAATGCCGGTCATTCATCCAGGGCTGGCGTTGCCAGAGGTGGGCGACCGACCGGCGGCCGGGCCGCCCACCACGCATCGAATTCCGCGGGCAGATAGCGCAAGGTGGGCTCACCTGGGTTGACCGGTGCGGGTGGCGCCGGTTGAGTCGGGTCGGCTTGATGGCGCGCATCGGCGCGCGCCAGGGCGCGGGTGACGGTGGAGGGACTGACACCGTAGCGGCGTGCCAGCTCCACCCGCGTCAACGGCCAGCGGTCAGGATGCTCCAACGGTCACATTCACCTTGTACCAGTAGGGGATCTGATCACCGGCGGACCGCTCTCGCGGGCCCTGGGCCAGGATCGTACGCATCCGATCCACCATGGCCGGGTCGGTGATGGTGCGTTCGGTGTGGATGTATTCGTCGTAGTAGCCGGGATGCTGGTAGACCACCCGTCCGTCACCGGTCAGGTAAATAGTGCCTGCGGAGTAGTTACCCATCTCGCCGTAGGTGCAGACGATCGCACCCACTTCGTCGGAAGCGGAAATGGGATGCCAGTCGCCGGTGACCTCACCAGTGCGGAAAACGCTGTCGACGAAGCGGTGGATCTCGGCGGCGTCCTCGGCTTCAGCGCGCGCTGCGGCATCGGCGGCTGTTTCCTGCGGGGTTGGTTCCACGATCGCCACGGTGTGTAGCAGGTCCCAGTGGGCCGCATCATGGGTTTCGGGATGCCAGCAGATCGAGGAGGCCATTTCGTCGCCGGTGAACCACACCTCCTGGTCGACGACGATGCCGCGGCGCCCGTTCGGGAGCTGCACCAGCTCTCCGAGTGGGTAGGTCATCCCTCGAGCTGTCGCCTTGTTCATGCGGCGGGTGGACACGACCAGCAGTTGGGCCTCGGCACCGGTGGCGGTACGACCGGCGGCGGCCACCAGCCGATCGCGGCGCGTGACACGCGCCGTCGCGGCGGTAGCTTCGTCGTCGGCCCGGCGTCGTTGTGCTGCTTCGGCGTGTTCGCTGCGGAGACGCTCCTCGGCCTCCTTCTCCTGCAGCCGATACTCCGCGACGAGCGCGCGGACCTCCTCGCAGGCGTCGGGATCGGCGGGGTCGAACCTCCACGTCTTGTCGTCGTCGTTCCAGACCGCCTCCAGCTGCTTCGCGCGAGCACGGATATCGGTGGCGGGGAAGGGGATTGACACCGCGAGCCCGTGCACCTTGACGTACTCCACTCGCGCGCGGCGCTCGACGGCAGCCTGCACGAGGGGGATCACCAGGTTCTTCTTCTGCGACCCGACCCAGAGCATCTTCAACTCGCGGTCCCACGTGGCATTCAGATCCCGTACCGCTGCGCCGAGTGCCGATTCGTATCTGCACCGCACGTAGATGCGTCGGCCGGTCTGCCATGCTCGGTCGACCGGAATGTCGTCGTGGATGGGTTTGCGTGCGTTCATGATTCGTGCCCCGGATGGTGGATGATCCCCGCATGATGCGGGCTGCCTCGACAGCTCCGATCATCCTCCTTCAGCCATTAATTCGCAAAATATTTTGCGAATTAATGGGACAAAGAAGCCGGTCCGGGAAAGATGTTGTCGAGGCATCCACCACCAGACCGGCCGCATCATCATTCCACAGCTAACCACCGCCACCGCGTTGATACTGATCCGAGGCCGCCAGTTTCGGTCGCGGCTCGACCTCGGCGAGGAACTGCCGGAACGAATCCTATTGTGCTGGAAGAGATTTTGGACTGATGAAATGTTCTGTTACCAGCTGTTGTTGCGGTTACTCGGTCGAGGTCGCCGGGCCTGGCTCGTAGTCGGCGTACTGCGGCGTGATCTTGAAATCCGCACCGGGGCCTTCGATCAACGCGTGGTACTCCTCCCTGTCGGGGCCGCTCGCGGTGTACTCGATCGCGGGACCGTCGCCGGTGGGCCCGCTCCAGACCGGCGGCATCATCTGGTGTGTAACGGTTTTCAGTTCCTCCAGGCTCACCGGCCGCAGCGCCGCGCCGGGCTCAGCACGGTGGTAGCCGTTGTTCGGGTCCGGCTCGGCTCCCTCGCGTGGCCACCACATGTCGAACAGAGACTGCCCACCACGAGGTCCTTCGGCCAACGCCGCGAGCACATGCTCGCCCCTGAGCCAGTGGTGGCTGCGCTCGGCGGCCAACTCGACCGCGCGGCGCAACACTGCCACCAGTTCGGGGTCGACGTGGTGCACGGTCACGGTCAACTCGTTGGATTCGATCTCGGTCTCAGTCATCGGTTGGGTTCCCTTCTCATCTGCTCGGGCATTGGCTGGTCGGCACCTCGCGAGACTGGGTATGGTCGCTGAACACGAACGGCCGGCCTTGGATCGTTCCTGTCACGCTCATGCTGGCACGCCATGTTCCGGCATAACAGGTCGCGCTCACTTGATAACTAGCGAAGTTCGGCGCCTGGGGAGGCAATGTGCGGTCTTCTTTGGCAGAAGCAACTTCCCATACGCCGCGGTTCTGGTACTCCAACGCTAACGTCAGGATGTGCTCCTCGGGCGGCACCTCGCATTGGGCCACTCCCCGGGCGATGATCTGCGGCGGATACACCCCTGGTTTGGTCCAGGTGAACTCGAATGCACACGACTTGGCTGCAGCCTGGGCGATCCCGCTTCCGCCCGTCGCAACACCCACCGTCATGACCGTCGCGGCTAAGACGCCAATTACGCAGGGCCGCAAGTTATTTCGAATGATCACTGTAATACCCCCAAAGATCGACTAATACGTTCAACTCTCGATGTGCGAGTCCGGAAAACCCGCCCCCGCACAAGGATTGGATGCTGCTACGGCGGATTAGGTTCCACCTGTCCGCCATCGAGCAACCCTGACCGATTGCCGTCGAGATCGGCACGGCGTGACAGCGTTGGCACGGCATCTCCCCCAACGACTTTCGGCGAGGTATCCACCGGATCCGGCTCCGAGGGCTTTCGCCACCGGCCTGCGGCTCACTGCGGGCCGGTGTGCCTCCGCGGCGAGGTAGCGCCGTAGCGGGAATCGTAGGCATCACCCCGGAGCCGGATACCGGTCTCAGGGTCACACGCCGATCGCGCTCAAACCAGGAACGCGACCGGAAGATTGACCGTACGCTGGCGGAAACCGACCAGGGGTTTCCGATGTGCATCCCGAGGCCCAGCGATGATCATCCCCGAGTGGACCGGCCAACAGGTCAAGGCGTTACGTCGCACCGCGCTGCGCTGGACTCAGGAACGACTCGCCGAAGAACTCGGATGTACCGACCGAACACTGCGCAAATGGGAACGCGCGGACCAGCACACCGTGATCGACGGTCACCTGGCCGACCAGCTCGACCGCCTGCTCGCTGGCCTCACCGATACCCAAGCCCAGCGATTTGCCCTCGCCCTGTCCGCGTCGGCCTCGACCTCCACTGGTACCGACATCGCGGAGTTGCGGCCTACGCTCGAAGACGTCCCTGTTGTTCGGTCACCCGCGGACCGAGGTGAGTACCGGGAGATCACCGACATGCATCGTCGTTCGCTGCTGCGGCTGCTCACCCTCACCACCACAGCGTTGGCCACCCGGATCGATTGGGATCGGCTGCATTTCGTCGACGCCGGTGGGCGGATCGACGCCCTGACTGTCGACCTCTACGCGGGCATCAACCAGGCGCTGTGGCAGGAATTCAGGGCGAAGAGTCCCAAATCGGCGTTGTTCCCCGCTGTGCACGACCATCTCACCGACCTCGTTCGCGGAGTGCGCGACACCCGCGACACCCGCGACACCGCCAGCCTGCACGCTCGGTTGTGTGCGCTGACCGGTGAAGTGCTGCAGTTGGCCGGGGAGATCTTGTTCGACAGCATTCATTACCCAGAAGCGGCCCACTGCTACGCCCTGGCAAGTTCTCTCGCCAGCAAAGCGGGCGCTCGCGACCTGTATGCCGCGGCGATGACCCGCCACGCATACCTCGAATTGCAGGACCACAATCCCCGTGGCGCGATGGCCTTACTCGACCCGGCCCTGCACATCGCCACCCAGGGTGACTCCGCTCTCCCGACCCGCCAGTGGGTCGCCAGCGTCCGCGCCCAAACCCTGGCTACGCTCGGCGACAGCAGCGGATGCGAACATTCCTTCGACCTGGCCCGCACCGTCACCGACCTCCCGCATTCACCGACCCTGGGCTGGCTGCGTTTCGACGGCACCCGCATCGACGAGGAGCACGCCAGCTGCTCCATCCAGCTCGGTCGTCCCGATGCCGCGGAGGCCTTACTCATGCCCTTGCTCGACCGGTCGTTGTCCCCACGGCGCCACGGCAGCATCCTGATCGACCTCGCCGCGGCCGCCGCGCTGCGCCGAGATCCCGTGCCACTGGTGTGGTTCGGCGGCGCGGCAACCCAGATCGCGCGCGATACTCGGTCCGGATACCTCGCCCGCCGCCTCGCCCAACTACACCGGCATCTCCACGATCTGCGCGCGGACCCCCACATCGATCACCTCGGCCGTCAAATCGCTACCCTCGCAACAACTCCCCGATAACCGCAAGGAGCACCGTGCACGACGACCGCGGCGGCCGCATCTTCCGCCAAGCCTGGATCGACGGCGTCAACGCCCACTACCCCAACGGCAACCCGAAAGACAGCTACATCGCCCCCTGGGACAACATCCCCGAGTGGGAACGCGCTGCCGCCGAGGCGGTCTACCAGCAGCTCGCGCAATTCATCACCCTCAGCGACGGCAATACCAGCTATCTGACCCGTGACCAGAAAAGCCAATGGGTCGCGCTGTGTTGGATTCCCCAGATCCACAAGCACATCGCCGACCCCAAGCCGGGCTATGTCGCACCATGGGACAAACTGCCCGACTGGCAAAAAGAGGTCGACGCCGACATTTTCGAAGCCATCGAACGCGCCGTCGCCACAGAAGCACCCACAGACTAGACCGAGCTCGCTACCGGCGTGCACTGCCGTGGTGATCGCCAGTGCAGGTCGGGTCAGCGAAGTTCACCTGGACCGCAGATGCATACAGGCCCGATAACTTTCAGGCACCTGCTGGCTGGCAAGAACACACCGGGGCCATCCCGCACCGAAACGACGGCGCGGCCGTGGATTTCACAGGCTCGCTACAACGATGAGGGATCCTGCTGTGCCCGCTCCGGCAGGGTTTCGGCCCGCCACGCGATCTTCTCGGCCGCCCGGTTCGACCGACGTCGCGATACAGCGGCACGCCGGCCATAGCCGCCGAACACATAGCAGCGGCAGCCGCGTCCGGCGAACCGGCACTTACGCCGGTAAGGCGGTCGAGCGTCGTACAGCATTCGGCCCATTGCCGAATCTCCTATCCGTGTCGGAAGCGTAGTTGTGCCCCACACCATGAACGCTCCGTCGGTGCCTGAAGTCAAGAGCATAAGGTCTGCGAAATATGTTGCAGCGCAACGTAATATGCTGAGACAGCGGAGGCCATGACGTTGAGCGTCACGGCCTCGCGACTTTCGGTCTCGATGGTCAGGATCCGGCGACAGTGGCGATCTGTTCGGGCGTCGGGTTGGGATCGCCGCGATCTCGTCCAGGGCGCATATGGCGGTTCACGTTATCGCGCGAGGTCGGCGAAGAATCGCCGACCGGCGCTGGGAGGCGAGCGGACCATCTTGTCGTAATCACCGAGCCGGTCCTGCGCTGCGGGGGACCCTCTCAGCGGGCTGTGGTGTGCGCGGTGAAGGTGTCCAGGTTTCGGACGGCTGTGGTGTTCTCCCACGGGGTCAACAGGTTTCGTGTTTCTGCGTATTTGGCGAGGACGCGTGGCGAGGTGTTCTTGCGGGTGAGCGCGACCGCCTGCTGGGCGGCGTCGACGGCTTGGTCGAGGTCGATCGGGGCGGCGATCCGGGCCAGCCGCAGCAGGGTCAGTGCCCGGTGCCGTTCGGCGTCGGCAGGGATCAGGGGCAGCGATTCGGCCACTGCGTGTGCCGCGCTGCGGCGGTCGCCGGTCGTCTCGAGCACCGCGCCGGTGATGTCGGAGGTGACCCACGACGCCATCCAGTAGGCGTACGACTTGTCCGGCGTCGTCTGATGGGTGTGCAACCCGGAAACGGTGTCCAATTGTGCGCGGGCGTCGCGGCGGCGGTTGGCGCACGCGAAGGCTTGGGCGGAGCGCAGTGCCCGGTAGTCGGCCATTCTGGGGTCGCGCACCGCGATATCGAGTGCGGCGTCGGCGTAGTCCGCCGCGACGGCGTAGCGGCGTGTCCAGACCGCCAGATCCACGCGATGAACCAGGATGCCGGCCTGGATGTCGGTGTCGCCGGAGTCCTCGGAATGGGTGTACGCCTGTTTGAACAGCTCGTCGGCGAGGGTGACCTCCCGTTGGTCCCACGCCGACCACGCGCTCGAGGCCACCACCTCGGCGGTCAGCCGCGACAGCTGTGGTTTGAGCAGTTCAGGGCAATGCCGCAGCAGCGAGGTGCAGGTACCGGCCATGGTGTCGATCAGCGGTCGGGCGGCGTTGGAGCCCAGGGAGTCATCCAGCAGCATCAGCGAGTGGGCGGTCGTCCGCAGATGGCCGAGCGATTCCGGGGTGAGTGTGGGGCTCGGCACGCTGATCGTTGCTCCGGCCAAGGCGGCCGTTTTCAGAAAATCTCGTCGGTTCACGTCGCCCTCCTCGGCCAGCACCTCAAATCGTGCCAGTACCACAGGGTCCAGTCTCGCGTAGACCTCGTCCAGCGCAAGCTGTGCTGCGGCGTTGACGCTGGATTCGCCGCGCTCCCACGCGCTGACAGTGCGCTGACCAGCATCGATGAGTCGGGCGAAATCTCGTTGGTTCTGGCGCAGCGCTCGCCGCAACGCCCACACCATCTTGCCGGTCCACCAGGTCGTCACAGCCGCCCCCGCTCAAATCCGCTCAAATCCGCGTGTTTGTGCATTCCGCTTCGAATCGTGGCAGGGGAAGGGTTGTGGCGTGCGCAGAACCGTCGAATCCGGCGTCGCCCAGGGTGAAAGCAACTGCCGTGCAGCGCAGCCCACGTCGACCGTCGCCTGGCCACGGTCGCCCAGGACGCGGCGCGGGAGAGACGCGGGCTGCGGAACTGATCTCGAAAACCTGTGCCGTGGTGAAGTTTTCGTCTCCGAGAGGTGTGATCGTGGCTGATTTGTCCCGCTATTACTCGAATTGGCCTGTTCGCTTCGTCCACGACATCAAGATCGTCGGGGTCATCAACACCTCGCCGGATTCCTATGTGCCCGAGTCGGTGGTCTGCGACATAGACCAGGCGGTGGCCGCTGCGCGGCGGCATATCCAGCAGGGAGCCCATTACGTCGAGGTCGGGGGCCTGTCGGGCGGCTCGGCGGCCCGGCGGGTGAGCGAACAGGAAGAGATGGACCGGACGCTGCCGATCGTCGAAGCCATCGCCGCCGAGTTCCCGCAGGTGGCTTTGACCGTCGACACGTTCCGGCCCGCGATCGCGAAGGCGGCGCTGCGGGTTGGCGCGTGGGCGATCAACGACGTCACCGCGATGACTTTCGACGAGGCGATGATCGGTATCGCCGCCGAGCACCGGGCACAGGTGTTCCTGATGCATCTCGAAGGCCCGGGCGGGCACCAGGGCCGCAAATTGAACCGGCCGCATTTCGATGACGTGGTCGGCGAAATCAAGGAGTTCTTCGTCGAGCGGATCGACACCCTGACCGCCGCCGGGATCGAGCGGGACAAGATCGTCATCGATGTGGGATTGGGTGCGGGCAAACGTCCCTTCCACGATTACGAACTGCTGGCGCGGCTGAGCGAGTTCAGCGAGCTGGGGGTCGCACAGATGTCGGCATGCTCGCGCAAACAGTTCGTGGAGGCGGTCTGCCCAGTGCCACCGGCAGAACGGTTGGGTGGCAGCATTGTCGGCTCGTTGTGGTCGGTACTGGCCGGGTGCCGGTACCTGCGCGTGCACGAGGTCAGACCCTACGCGCAGATGCTCGACGTGTGGAACGCCATCATGTCCCGTGTCCCGGCGGCGTGCGAGTGAATCCGGCGGCACGGCAATGGGATTGACGGTGATCACCGGCGCGGGCGGATATCTGGGCGGGCTGCTCGCCCACGCTGTCGCCCAGCGTGACGGTGCCCGCACGGTGCGTTGCGTCGTGCGCCGCCGCGAGGACGCCGACCGGTTCGCCCGCGCCGGGTTCGACGTCGCCTGCGGTGATCTGGTCGACCGGGCGTTCTGCGCACGCGCCGTCGCGGGGGCGCAGGTGGTGATCCACGCGGCCGCCCGCCTGGGCAGCGGCCCACGCGCGGAGTTTTTTCAGGTCAATGCCGAGGCGACCCGCTGGTTGGGGCAGGCCGCGCTGATCGAGGAGGCCCGGTTCGTCTATGTCAGCAGTATCGAGGCCTACGGGGACTTCGCCGGACGCACACTGACCGAGGATCAACCCCATCTCGGCACCGGTCACGCCTACTCGGAGTCGAAATACGCGGGCGAGCAAGCGATCACGCGCCTGTACGGCGATCGCGGACGTGGTGACTACATCATCGTGCGGCCGGGGATGATCTACGGCCCGAACTCCCCGTACTGGACCCACCGCTACCTGCGCCTGGCCAGCCTCGGCAGCATCGGCGTGCTCGCCGACCGGCGACGATTCCCCGACGGAGGACGGGTGTTTCCCGTCTTCGAATCCGATGTCCTCGACGCGCTCGCCACCGCCGCCACCGGGTCGGCGGTGGCGAGCGGGGTCTACAACCTGGTCCACGACGAGGGTTTGACCTGGTGGGACTGGGCCTGGGCGCATCACCTGCTGGCAGGAACCGGGCGTCCGCACCGGGTGCCGGTGCGGCGCACGCGACTGCGGTCGGCGCTGCGACCCCGTGACGGGCGCGCGGTCCTGCGCCGGCGGCTCGAGGTCGAGTTGCGCCACGCGGTGATCCCCCACGAGAAGGCCCGGGCCGAGCTGGGCTGGTACCCGCGCCGCTTCCGCGCCGGAATGGTCCTGTGCGCAGCCCACGCCGAGGACTCTCTGTTCAGTCGCGAATCCCGTTGAAAGGCAACACTGTTGACCAAACCAGCACAGCACACATCGGATTGGTACGTCGAGCCGGGTGGGCGGTCGTTGCGGCGCCACACGATGTCGGCCAGCCGCATCGCTCCCGATCTGCGGGTGCCGTGGACGATGATTCCCGCCGGCCGCACCTCTGTGCGCCTGGACACCGGTGGGGTGGGCTGGCTGTCGCCGCCGGGGTGGAACCACCCCGACGCGACGGTCGTCATCACCTGCGCGCGTGACACCTCCGCCGTGGCCTACCTCGACACGGTCGTCGAGGAATTCGCCCACGCCTGTGTCCGGGACTTCGCCGCGTGCCCCGCGCTCACGCTGTCGGTGCTGTTGTCGTTGTGGGACAGCGAGTTCCGGGCGGCCGGACTGTTCGACGGCAACGTCTACCTGTCCTCGGCGGCCGCGGTCGCCGCCGCGGCGGCGGTGGCGGGCTGGACCGCGCCGATGCTGACCGAGCCGGGCTCGCTCGAGCCGGTGTTGCTGGCGATGGGCGAAGCCGAGTTGCTGTATCGGTTCCCCGTCGCGATCAAGTTCGCGGGCGAGTTCGGACCGGACCGGCAGCTGCGGTTGAACTGCTGGGGCCGCCGGCTCGCCGAACGCGCCACCGCCAGCACCGCACTGACCGACCCGACCTCCGCCGCACGCACCCGAATCCGCAATCACCTCACCAAAAACCGGCACCGCTACCACCAGCACATGCAGCGGCTGGCCCATCTGTCCGATCACCCAGCCGGGACGGCCTGGCGGTCGGCCACCCAACTGCCGGTGGGAGTGCTGACGTGAACACCCACACCGGGATCACCGACCCCGGACACATCGTCCTGACCTGGGTGCCCGATGCCGACGCCGACGCCGGGGACATCGCCGAGGTCCAGAATCTGTCCGCGATCACCGTGCTCGGTGTTCGCGTCAGCACCGAGGTCGTCGTGGCGACCAGCGTCCACGACGCTGGCGTCGCGTTGCACCGGACCGGCGACGGTTTCACTCTGTTCGTGCCCGGCTCGAGCTGGCGGCAGGCGCGCGGACACGGCACCGAGATCCTCCTCGCGCTGATCGCGCGGTGCACCGCGATGCTGTATCTGAAGTGTCACATCGTGCAATCCGCGGCCGGCACGGGCCTTCTCGTGATCGACCACGCCGACACCACGCTGCGATCGGGTCCAGGCGCGGATGTGCTCGTCGATGCGAATTCCGTCCGGCCGACGGCTCACATCGTCGATCCGGCACGCCTGTGGAAGGGCGAGGAACCCGAGCCGGTGACAGTGGCGGCGATCGCGTTACGCGGTGACGAGGTCGCAACCCACGTGCCCCCGAAGCTGGCGCTCCCGCAACTGCGGACGCGCCTCGGTGTCCCCACTGCGCGGCTGGCGCGGCTGTGCGCCGGGCCGGGTGCACTGCAGATCCTCGCCGACCTCGACGCCGCCATCGACACGCAGCTGCTCGGGCTGGCGACCGCGATACCGGCGATCTGCACCGACACCGCCGGACTGGCCGACTGGGCGCGTCACGGCGACCTGGACGCGCTGGTCGAGGCGCTGCCGATGGCCTACTCCCCGATCGCGCTGGACGGGTTACGCGCCCTGCAAGCGACCGCGGGGCAGGTTTACGGGCGGCTCGAACCCGACCCAGCGATGGTCTGGACCCTGGAGGAACTGGGCGAAGTGGCCCAGGCCGTGCGCCGACGCGAAAACCCGGCCCGGATCGGCCAAGAACTGGGCCAGCTCCTCAATTGGGCGTTGTGCCTGGCAAACATCTGCGAGCTCGACCTCGCCGACCACGCGGCACGCACCCTGGCCCACGAGGTGGGCCGCCAGCTCAGCGTCCACGGCGCGCTGCACCCGTACCAGTCGCAGCCGTTCCGGGCAGTGCGCTCATGATCCGGCTCGCGGTGCCCGGTGGCCGCTTGTGGCCGCACAGCCTGCAACTACTGCACCAGCTGGGGATCACCGACGTCGCGGGCGGACGCCGCTACGTCTTCGCCAGCCCGGCCGCTGATATGCAGGTGCTGGTCCTCAAGGTGCCCGACATCCCGGTCGTCGTCGACGAGGGCCTGGTCGACCTGGCGGTGGCCAGCGACGAATGGCTCGCCGAGCACAGCGGCCGGTACGTGAGCCTGATTCCGTTGTGCTGGTACCACATTCGGATCTGTGTTCTGGCCCCCGAACCCGACACCGCCACCAGGGGCGGCGCCGATTCGTGGCGTCGGACGATCGCGACACCCTATCCGCGACTGGCGGCCCGGCTGCTGGGGCCACGCGCGCGGATCCGGCCCGTCGCCGGCGCGGTGGAGGCCTATCCCGGCAGGATTACCGATCTGGCGATCGATTGCGTCGAGACCGGCGTGACCGCGGCCAGCAACGGCCTGCGCGTCGTGCGCGAGCTGTGGCGCGGCGATGTCCGCCTGGTCGCCAGCCCGCACACCGACCTCACCAATCCCACAGTCCGAGAAGTGATCTCGGCCCTGCATGCCACCGTTGTGGACCGCGACTGCCGCTACGGTCAGCAGCCGCAGACAGCAGGGCAACGATGACCCTGGACGCCTCCTACTCGGTTCTCGCGGCGAACGCCGCGGCGGCCGCGGTCGCCGCCGCCTATCCGTTCGTCGGCCTCGGGCCCGCGGTGAAAACCCTGGCCGACTCTGCGGCGGCCGAGGCGATCACCGGCGTGCTGACTACCGCGCACCAGCGCGGTCTGGGCCCGATTCGGGTGTCTGGATGCGAAGGTGCCCGCGACAGCGCACCCGTGGTGAGGTTGCCAGCGAGCCCGCAGCCTGCCGTTGCGGATCTGTATTGCGATCCTCTCGACGGCACCCTCAACGCCGTACGTGGCGGACCCCGCGCCGTCGCCGTCGTCGCCTTCACCACGGCAGCCGCGTCGCCGATGGTCCTCGATGACGCTCAATCGGTGTTCGGGCTCGGTAGCAGCACCGCCGATCTCACGAGGGTGTTCGACGCCGAACCGTTCGGGTTCGACCTGATCACCGACCACCTCCACACCACCGAATCGACGACAGGGCTGCTCAACCGCGACGACAACCGGGCACTGCTGACCACGCTCGCGGGATCGGCCCTCGGACCGATTCGGCTGGGCAGCCGCAGCGGGTTCCGGCCCACGATCGCCGGGCCGGGCTGGCTCGCAGTCGGCGACACCAGCATCACCCTGCCGCTGGAAGCCGATCTGGAGTTCGGTCGTGTCGGGCTTCTCGAAGCGCAGATCCAATCCGCTCTGCACCGCAGCTGGGCCGGGCTGGTCGTCTCCCGGGACCGCATCCGCACCCACCCCGGCGGGCCACGCAGCTACCTCGAGGACTACCTGCGCGCCCGCGCCTGGTACGACCCGTCACGGCTGCGCGGACTGTTCACCACCACCGAGCTGGGCCGCTTCGCCGCCGCCGGGATCCCCCTCGACGACCTCACCACCACATTGACCCCGGACCGGTTCGGGGTCGGCCGCGACGCGGTGATCGCGATCGCGGCGCTGAGCTCACCATATGACCCGATCCTGGCGACCTCACCCGATGTCCTGGACAACCCGGTATGGCGCGGCGAAGACGGATGCCTCGACGTCGACACCCTCACGATCACCGCCGGTGGCGTTGCCCGCGAACGCATTCCGGTCACGATCACCGACCTCACGACACTGCCACCGGTGGTGCGGGCGTGGTACCGCAGCCTGCACTGGTCGACCGTCCCCGGTGCCGAGAACCTCACCGCCTGCGCCGAAGGCACAATCCCCCGCCCCGACACCACACCTGAGGACCGACACCCGTGATCGATACCCGCTCCCGCTGGCAGCACACCACCCTCACCACCGATTTCCTCGCCGAATCCTGTTGCGTCGCCGACATGAACGGCGACGGCATCGACGAACTCGTCGCCGGAGACCGCTGGTGGCCCATCGACCGATCCCCGTGCACGCCAACACGATTCCGCACAATCGCCCGGACGTGGCTGCCGCGCTGGGGCGGCGGCGACCGCCCGGACCCACACCCGCACCTGCGCGAAAGCAGCGGCGGCCCACCCCAATACCGGGCCGCCACCTACGACTGGCCCCTACGCTCCTCCGACCGCGGCCGCGCCGACGCGTTGCTGTCGATCGGGATGCACCAGGACCCGATCCGCCGGTACGACCCGCGTCCGGACCCCGCGCAGTGGGAACCCCACGACGTCGTCCACGGCGGGATCTACGAATCGGCCGTATACGCCGACCTCGACACCGAGGGAACCGCCGGGCTGGTGACGGTACCCGATCGGCCCCGGGTCGCCTGGTACGAGCCCGCCCCGGACCCGCGCGCCCCGTGGCTCGAGCATCCGGTCGGGGACCGGGGTGGCAACTGGCACGGCCTCGGTGTCGGCGTCCTCGACACCGATAATCAGCCCCACATCCTCACCCCGACCGGAACCTACCGTTGCGACGGCGATATCCGCCGCCCCTGGCGATGGAGCGCTCTGCTGTCGATCGACGAATTCGGCCGGGCCGGTGAGGGTTTAGGCGACGTATGCCTGATCCACCCGCACCGCCTCTACCCAGATCACCCGGCGACCCTGTTCGCCGCCAGCCCACACGGATACGGGCTGTGGCGTTGGGACCTGGTGGAAGTGACCCCTGCACGACGGGTCTACCAGCGCGCCGCCCTGGAGTCGGCCACCTCGCAACTGCACGCCCTGGCCGTGCTGGGGGCCACCGGCGGCGAACCGGTCGACGCGTGGGTGATCACCGGCAAACGCTGGCAGGCCCACGGCCCCGACCATGACCCGGACCCGCGCGGGACACCGGTGTTGTTCCGGGTCGGCGTCCACAGCGACCCGGCCGTCCCACCGCGCGTCGAACTGATCGACGACCACAGCGGGGTCGGTCTGCACTTCGCCGCCCGCCGGCTCGGCGACGGCCGCATGCAAATCGCGACCGCGAACAAGCTCGGCGTTCACCTTCTCACCGAAAACGATTAGGAGACAACAACTATGGCCAACACACCTCACCCTGCCACCGTCCTGCTCGCCGACCTCGCTCCCACGCAGGCGTTGTGCGCGTTCAATGTCGAAACCTTCGACACCCTGCACCCGGCGTTGCGGGCCGCCGCCGATGCCGGGTGCCCGGTCGTGCTCGCCTATTCCGTGCCCGCCGCCCGCTACCTCGGCTACTCCCAGACCGTCCAGCTCGTGCAGACCGTCGCCGACTGGTACCCCGGCGTGGCCTACGCGCTGCACCTGGATCACTGCGAAGACCCCGACGAACTGCGCGCCGCCGTCGCCGCCGGATTCAGCTCCGCGAACCTGCTCAACGAGGGCGCGCTCAGCGACGAGGACTACCTCGCGGCCGCCCGAACGCTACACGCCGAGCTCGGTGAACGGGTGTCGCTGGAGTTCGTCCTCGGCCGGCTCGCCCACATTGACGACCCCAACACCCCCACCGTCGAGATCACCGCCGAGGCGGTGGCCCGGTTCGCGCAGGCATGCTCGCCCGACATCGTCGGATTCGACTGTGGCTCGGTCCACGGCATGGCCGAACGCAGCCGCGAAATCGACATCGCGCTCATCGGCGCCGTCGCCACCACCACCGGGCTGCCGATCGTGCTCCACGGCTCCTCCGGCGTGCAGGCGGCCGAGCTGCGGGCCGGAATCGACGCCGGACTCCGCAAGATCAACATCGAAACCGCGCTGCGCAAAACCTACGTCAATACCGCCCGCGCAGCTCTCACCAGCAGCGGGCCGCACGCGGGCAAACCGCGCTTCCTGACCAAAGCCACCGACGAAGCCCTCGGCGCCCTCTACGCCGCGCTGCTCGCCGACTACACCCTGCGGAAGTGGTGAACCGTCATGGCGAAAACCGAATCCGGGCCTGCGGTGATCGGTGCGACGATGCCACGGTTCCAACTGCCCGACGTCGACGGCCGCCTCCACGCCAACGCTGAGCTCACCGGCGCGAACGGCACCCTGGTGGCGTTCTTGTGCACGCACTGCCCCTATGTGAAACACATCGCCCCCGCCCTCGCCGAGATCACCGAGGATCTGCGCCACAGCGGCATCGCCACCATCGCGATCAACCCCAACGATCCGGCCGAAAACCCCGAAGACGGCCCGGACGGCATGCGCGCGGCCGCCGACGAATACGGCTACCGGTTCCCCTACCTCATCGACACCGACCAGGACACCACCCGCTCGTTCCGCGCCGTCTGCACCCCCGACTTCTTCCTGTTCGACCGCCACGACAGCCTGTACTACCGCGGCCAGTTGGACTCGAGCCGCCCAGGGAACTGGCTGCCGGTCACCGGCGAGGACCTGCGCGGCGCTGTCGCCGCGATGCTCACCGGTGAATCAGCACCCGCCATCCAGACACCGTCACTGGGATGCAGCATCAAATGGCGCGAGCAGCGGCCCTCCGAGCAGTGGGAGGCGCGGTGAAAGCCGTTGCCGACCAGCAGATCACCCACGATCTGTGCCGCCTGCTCGACCACGACGTGCCCCACCGATTCGCCCCCGGGATCTTGACCGGCACCATCACCGACATCTGCGAGCGCCTCGGCATCGGGTACCCCCGGATCGTCGCGGGCAATATCGTCATCGGAGATCCGAGCATGGCCCGATACCTGTTGTCGGCGCACCTGGACGAAGCCTCCTTCAGCGTCACCGTCGTCGGCGACTCGACGGTGACACTGGCGCCGTGTCACCGGTTCCCGGGCGGGCTCGACCGCGCCGACATCCGGTTCGTCGGCGTCCGCGATGGCGAGTACCGCAACCTCGGCGACGCCGAAATCCGCAGTGCCGGACAACAATTCATCACACACACCACGACCGACATCCGCCTGGGCGACCGGGCGGTGTATCGGCATCCCACCACCGTCGAGGCGAACCTGGTGACCGCCAAAGCCATCGACGACCGCGTCGGCGCGCTGATCGCGCTGCACGGTGCGAGGCGGCTACTCGAACTCGGGATCCCGACCGCGGTGGTGTTGTCCGACGGTGAGCAGAACCGCCCCACCGGATACTTCTCTCGAACGTTCCCGCATGTCCTGCACACCCTCGCCGCCGAGGCCACGATCGTGTTCCTCGACGGCATCTTCCAGGACGGGCTACGCCGCGACGGTGTCACGGGCCCGTTGCCGGGTGCGCTGGTGGTCCCGCATTCCGGAGACGGCGCCGGATACAGCGTCGCCCCACACACCTTCGCGATCCTGCGGGACATGATCATCCCCGAAGCCGTCGACGCCGGGATCGACGTGCGCATCAGCGGCGCCTACCACTCCCGCGGCGACGACTGGGGCATGGTCACCAACCCAACCTGCGGCCACGAGCACAGCGCGTTCTTCCTTAGCTTCGGCGGCTGGGGCAACACCCCCGCGCACCGCACCATCGACCTGGCCTGTATCGGCAACTGCGTCGATTTCCTCGAATTCGCCGCCGAACGATTCGGCTGACTAATCCTCGACAGCGGTGCCGGAATCGAACAGATGGGGGCGTTGTCCCGCCGCGATCTGTCGCACGACCGCGGGCAGGAGTATGTGCTCGGCGGACAGCACGCGCGCAGCGAGCGTGTCGACGGTGTCGTCGTCGAGGACCGGGACTTCGAGCTGAGCGATGACCTCGCCGGTGTCATATTCGGCGTCGACGAGGTGGATCGTGGGACCGCTAACCTGGGCTTCGGCTTCGAGAACTGCCTGGTGGACACGGTTTCCGAAGAAACCGACGCCGCCGAAGCGCGGCAAAAGCGCTGGGTGAATGTTGATGATCCCGGGGCTGAATTCTTTGAGCGTCCGCGGGCCGAGCTTCTTCATATAGCCGGCCGTGACGACCAACTCGACCGAATGCTCGACGAACATTGCACGGATAGCGTCGTCGAGTTGGTCGGGATCGGGATGGGTCTTGCCCGACAGATGCCGGGTCGGAATCTGGTTCTCCCGCGCATACGCCAAGCCTTGCGATCCACCATTGTTCGAGATCACGGCAGCTATTTCGAAGTTCGCATCGGGTTCGAGCGAAGCCCGGTGCAGCGCACGCAGGTTAGAGCCGTTGTGCGAGACGAGGACACCGACGCGGAGCTTGGGCATGGCCGGTAGTTTCCCACACCCGATTGCCGCCGAGCCCCGCAACCTCCCCGCGAGCCAGGTCATCTCTTGCGGTGATTCACGCACACTTTGACAGGAGATGTCGTGACGAAGCGGGCTGGCGAACCGGCGGGTTCAGCGCGGCTGGAGTTGGTCGACGGCGTCGCGCTGCTGCGAGCGGAAGATGTTGTGCTGCAAGCGATGCGCGGCTGAGCCGCTCAGCGGTTAGGCGGGCGCGGACTGAAGTTGACTACGTCTGTCACACGCCCTCCACCGTCCGACGGCCCACCTGCACCGCTCACCGCGTCGGCGGTGCTGGTCGTGCACGGGCCCCGCAGACCACGCAGCACTCCCGACCATCCCACTCGTTGTGCTGCTCAGGGACAACGAGGGCACCGGGCAGATGACCTCGTGGGCCGACCACGGCGAGGACTGGGCGCGTAGCCGACACCGCAGCGACACACCACTGCCGGATCTGTTCCGTGGAGCCCTCGACCTGCCCCGCCGTATGCCCGGATCCGAGCATCGCGCCGAGCAACCCCGCTACGAACGCATCCCCGGCGCCCACCGAATCGATGACCTCACACTCCGGCGCGACGACGTCGAACCGGCGGGTACCTCGGCCACGGCCGTCGATACCGAACAGACCATGACGGCCGTCGGAGACAATGATGATCGCATCCAACGTCGCGGCCAAAGTCTCTGCGTCACAACACAACCGACGTGCCAGAAACCGGGCCACCGTCGCCTGCATGACGATCACGCCGAACGGACTCAACTGCCCCAGCAGCGTCTGCGGACTACGGAAGTTCAGATATCCCGGATAACCGATGTCCACAATGGTTGTCCACCCCGCCGCGCCGAGTTCGCCTGCCCACGCCGCCGTCCGGATGGTGAGCTTGTCAGCGAGGAACAGCGCCGGCCGCGGAAACGCGAACCGCGATGGACCCGCGACAATGTCCGCGCACGCATCCAGCACCGTCGACCTCGGCAGTCCACCGCAGCACGGGCACCTCGAGCGAGTGCAATAACGACCAAGCGAACTGCCTTCGGTGGGAATCGGGAAGTGATGCATCGTGATCGTCGGCAGGCCACGAATCCGGGCCACCCGACTCATATCCACCCCCAGACCACCTGCGTCCCGAAACGCCACACCAGCACGGACATCGTCACCCCCGACCCCGACACCCGCCACCGAAATGCCTCCCCATGCCAAGTTGACCAGTGCGTTCCACACACTTCCACCACCGCGCGAACCCTGATACACCAGTTGACCGGCCCTCGGTAGGTAGAAGGCATCATGGACAAGCCTGCCCAACCCCCAAACCACATGCTCCATCGCCCCGCCTAAGGCCAGTCCGGATTACCCAAGTCGCAGACCCCACGCTAGAGCTGCGCCCTCGTACCCACTATCTACGCACCATATCGGCTGCGGCGTAACGATTTTCGGCGACATCGCCTCTCACTCAACCGATGTCTCGCGCGGCGAGAAACAAGATGATGAAATATATTGCAGGCCAATGAAGCTCAGCTCGATTCGGAGAGCTGGAGAAAATTGGGACGCAGACTCGGCGCCGTATCGTCCATCTACGCTGAGCGATTCGAAATCACCCGGACCGCCGACTGGTACTGCATGAAGATTGCCGACGAGGCCCGACGAACGCCTCCTCGTCGATCAGCCCGGCTCCTCCAAATTTGCGTGGGGGATATGTCATTCCCGCAGCTCAGCAGCGGATCGAGTGTGTCAGAGGGTGCCGCCGAATGGGTCGATGTGCTCGGTCCAGCTGTCCTGCTCATCGAGATATCCCTCGGGTGGTCGGTGTGCGTTCCACCAGTCGCCGTACTGCTCCTCGTGGTCGTTCATCGCGCCGAACAGCTCGGGCTCGAACTCGCCTTCCGACATGTCAGCATCACGCGACACACTTACCTCCGATCTCAAAGGCTTTGCCCGGGTGGAGGAATCACCCACGAACCGGACAAGCGCGGTAACTCGACGGTGTCATCGGCAATCGCGTTGTGCAGCCGCCGGATGAACTCCTCAACCGTGTACCCCGCAGCGGCGATATCGGCAATTAGCTTCGCCGTCGCGTTCGGGTCCCGCGGATCGCTCACCCCACCCCATTTCGCCGATCCGTTGATCCCGATAGTCGAGACCTTAGCCGTCGACCTCAGCGGTCCCGCCCGTGCGTGGCCGTCAGACCCGGTTCGGTCCGGTCCAGTCCGGTCGTAGTGACCCGTGATCAGCG
This sequence comes from Nocardia sp. JCM 34519.1, assembly GCF_020361265.1. NCBI lineage: Bacteria > Bacillati > Actinomycetota > Actinomycetes > Mycobacteriales > Nocardiaceae > Nocardia > Nocardia sp. JCM 34519.1. The sequence goes on along the minus strand of NZ_JAIRBR010000021.1, from coordinate 84,779 downwards.
GGAACGACACGTCCCTCGGATTCGATCGGGCGGACCATCACGACCAGCGAGTCCCCTTGGTCACTCGGATACGGCCGCGTGGCCGTCGTGAACTGGAAATCGTTGCGGCAGTAGAGGTTTATCGCTGGTGCGTTGGTCGTGAGAACATCCAGCCCCAGCCAGTCGACTCCGGCCTCCTGCGCAGCCCAGGCGTACACAGCGGCGAGCAATCGGTCCGCCAGGCCGCTGCCCCGTGCTGCTGGCTGGACGAACATGCCCCACAGCATCGCCCAGGTCTGGGTGGCCAGCACTGGCGGATCCGGCAGATCGAAATCATCGCAATCGCGTTCTGCGCCAACGAAGGCGCCGAGCATGCCGCACCATGAACCGCCGTGTTCACCGACGATGAGGGTCTGCCGCCCTGCCCGCCGACTCCGCTCGATGCGGGCTTCCCAGCCCGCTGAGTCCAGCCTTTCAGCGGCGGCATAGCTCTCCAGGAAAGCAGTCGGCGCCGACCGCAATGCCTCCAGCCGAAGCGCGCGCAGCTGCTGCCCGTCACCCCGGCGCACACGGCGGATGCTCCAACTCACCGACTGGTGCCCGCTATCCGGCATCGTTGGACCTCCGATCCCGCTTGAGCTCTGACGGCGATGAGGGACGCGGCTCCACCGTAACGTTCCGACCAGCAGAAATGGCACGTCCCTACGTTGTCTTGTTCCGCGGACCGGCACCAGGTCGACCGGCCGGCGCCAGGCGCAGGTACTGGCCGCTCAACTCCAGGGGCCAGCGCCTCCGGTAGAAATCGGCGATCAAGTCGTCGGCGACCAGCCCCAGATTCGGGATCGCTTGGGCTACAGCCCATGTGATCAGGTTCTCGACGAGGGCGGTGCCCACGGCACAGCCCTGCCATTCCGGCAGCACTATGACATCGACGACGACCCCGTAGAGCCCATCACCGATGATGCGGCCCATACCGATCGCTGGGCTGGGTTGTGAACAGTCTTGTGCCACAACGCCGTAGAGGCTGGCTGCCAGGGCCGCTGCGGTGCGGGCGTCGTCCGGCGGCGAGTGCCACCCGACCGACCGGCGCAGAAACCGGTATTCCTCGACCGTGGCCATCCGCGCCACCACCTCGGTGCTATTCATCGGCCGATGACACATTCTTGGCAGCGGTCGAGTCGGCCAAGCGTTCCCCTCGGACGATGCCGGCCTCGTCTACGGCGAGCCGGAACCGCGTGGGCTGTCGCTGGTGGACGACGGCCAGCCAGATCAGCGCCCAGACTCCCGCGGTGACGACGGTCAGCGTCGCGTGCAGCACATGGTCGGGCGGCGGTCCCGACAGGACGACCACTGCGCTGAGTTCACCGCGGACCTGCACCCGGCAGGTAGCGTGCTCGGCCAGCCAGTCGATCCGATCGGTGAGCCGCTGACTGCGCTCGGCGACCGTCAGCGCGGGCGGGGCGATCGGCGGATCGGCCACGACCGTGAGGTGTCGCGGCCGGGGCGCCGGCTGTATGGGAGAGGACTGCGGCATCAGTGGCTGACCCACTCTCTGACACCGCAGTCCAAGCCGGTGAAGTACTCGACGAAAACCGCCAAGGCGCACCGGATACCACCGGCGGCCTCGACAATGGACTGCATGGTCGGCACGAGGCGTTGCGGTGTTCGATTAACCAGCAGCCATGCCACGCACCCGATTCCGACGGCGATACCTGCTGCTACCGGTGGCCGCAGCGCGTGATGTGTAGTCCGGTTCATTTTTCTACCGTTTCGGGTGTCGATGAGAGTTATTGGTGTGCACAGTGTTTCGGAGCCAGCTAGTGATTGAGGGTGCTGGTGGTGTCAGCCGATCCTTCCGACTGCGGCGTAGCAGAAAGTCTTGTCCGCGCGTTCCGGTGCCCACTCGGGTCGCTGGGCGCGGCACTGGTCGGGCTCGCTGCCGGGACGCCACCGGTGCGGTGGGACAAGCCCGGGCTCGAGAAGATCGGTTCCAGCCAACAGATCGCCGACCTCCCCGCGGGTGCGTGGGCGGAATTCGATGCCGAATTCGCCATACACCACGGCTGCGCGCTTGGCGATATCGGAGCCGGGATCAGCAGTGATATGGGAGAGCACGAGGTAGGACCCGGCAGGCAACGAGGAGGTCAGTGCCTTCGTCACCGCAGCGGGTTCGGCGAGGAACTCACACACGAATCCCAGACAGATCGCTTGTGGCTGACCAGGATTCATGAACTCGGCGATCGCATCCACAATGGTGTCGGTGTGGGTGAGATCGGCGTGGACGATGTGGGTGCGCGAGTTCGCCAGCAGGGCTCGGCCGTGCGCGGCGACCACGGGATCGTTGTCGACGTAGAGTGTTCGGATGTCCGGGTCGACGGCTTGGGCGGCGTCGTGCACGTTGGGGCTGCATGGGTAGCCGCTGCCGAGCTCGACGAATTGGCGCACGCCGTACTCGGCGGCCAGGCAGCCGACCGCGCGGATCAGGAATTGGCGTGCTGTCCGCACGACCAGCCGGAATTCGCCGGTCTCCTGCTCGAGTGCGCGGCCCGCTATGCGGTCGATCAGGTAGTGGTCCTTGCCGTCGAGAAGGAAATCGTGGATGCGGCCGGAGTGCGCGCGGTCCGGCCGGAATTGCAGGCTCACAGATCCGCGGCGTGCGGAGGATGTTGGCTCGCCGGGCTGCAGTTCGCCTGAATCCATCACAACGTCGTCCCGCTCGGTGAACTATCGCTGATCGCTGCGGCCGGGCTGTGGTTGCGGACGTCGTCCTGCTCGACTGGTGCAGGGGTGGGTGGATCCGGCTGCGCCGCAGGTCTGTCGGCGAGGAAGTACAGCGGCCAGCGACTGGCTGGCGACAGGTGGTCAGTGGCCTGTGTGAGGCGCTGCTCAGGTGCAGGCGCTGCACTGAGCCGGGTGATGAGCAGGGTGATCTTCGGGGGTTTGCCAGGGCCGGCGACGATTTCCGGTGCCAGCATCCGACTGTCGGGATGTGTGCGGAGTGCGGTCAGCTGCTCACCAACCGTCGAGCCGGGCAGGTGTAGGCCGCGCTTGCGCCATGCCTCGGTCTCGGGATGTGGCCGGTCCAGATCGCTGGCCGCGAGCGCCGCTTCAACGTCGACCCACCGGAACTGCCCTGCCTGCCAATGTGGTTCGGATGGTGTGCAAGCGGGCGGGTTGCCGCTCAGGTCTGCTGCCGTCGCGCTGATGAGGTGGCCGGTGAGGGTCTCGGGCGGGTAATGCTCGGCCAGCCCGCGATAGCGAACTGTGACCGCGGTTTCGATGTAGTCGGCCGCCGCGGCGTACAGCAGGCGAAGTGAATGCGCGGCCAGCAACTGCTCGCGCCACCACGCCCTCGGGCGGTACACAGTGCGGCCGGTGAGGTGAGCCAAAACGAGCAGTTCCAGCCATACCGCGATCCGGGGGTCCTCGGCGATGCGGCGGGCCCGGTGCACCTCGCGCAGGGTGAGTGGTCCCTCGCCACCGGGATCGATAGGCGTGGGAGCATATTCGCGGTCGGAGCCCAGCGGGACGGCGACGCGGACGGGCCGGTCCATGCCGTCGGTTGCGACGATGGCGATGCCAGGCGGCAGGGACACGACATGGCGGGCGTGCTCGGGATCCAGATTCATCGCCGCGCCGACGAGATCACGGTCCTCGGCGGCGGGGAGTCGATGGACGATCTTGACCGCGGTATTGGCGATCACGTCCGAGGTCAACTTGCTGGGGATCTGCTCGGCGACGATGATGCCCTCGCCGTAGGCGCGGATCTCGGCCAGCAGTACGGCGAATTGGTCGACCGCATGCGCCGCCGGCGTTCCCAGCGGCGCACGTTTGAGCAGCCGATGAGCCTCCTCGATGACCAGCACATGCCGCAGCCGCTCAGGCTCATGCGTGCGTCGCTGCATTCGCAGGTATTCGGTGAGCCGGATGAGCACGACGCCGATGAGGAAAGCTCGGTCGGCCGTGTTGCCTACCGCGGCGAGATCCAGCACCACGTTCTGATTCATCAGCTCGCCGAGATCGAGTTCGTATCGGCCTCCGAAGAAGGCACCGGTGGTACCGGCTCGCGATAACGACCCGACGCGCACGCCCATGAATCCGGTGACATTGGCGGCGATCTCGTTCCCGTAGCCGATCTCGGGGACCGCGGCCGCGGCCGCGGTTTGCAGATCCGGCAGCGTCGGATACCGCGGGGTCATGCCGGGGATGCGGGATTCGTTGAGGACGATGTCCCATCCGAGGTCGGTGTAGCAGCGATTCAGCGCGTGCGAGAGCACCTGCGGGAACGGATCCACCGCGTCGAACGCGGCGAGGAACAGCTCTCGGACCAGGTCGATGTGGTTCGCCAGGGAAAACCCCGGCTCAGGCCGCAGCGGGTTGAGGCCCCATGCCACAGCGTCCGGATCTCCAGGGCGTATCACCCGCACCGGCGCACCCAATCGTCCGGCCATTCGTGCGTATTCGGCCTTGGCCGGTTCGATTACCAGCCACCGGATCCCCTGGTCGTGCAGGCCTTCCAGCAGGTGCCGTACCGTCTGCGATTTGCCTGATCCGGTCGCTCCGGCGACCAGCACGTGCCGGTTGAGCGCGGCGAGCCCGACCGACACGCGACCGGTGCCCGCGTCGGCTGCATCCAGTGCCACACCCAGATCGACCCGCCCCGCCCCCGGCCCCGGGGCGGCGCCGAATCGGACGGACTCGATCGATGGCGCCGGCCGTTGACCAGTCACGCCGAAACCACTGTCGCTGTCGTCGCTCTCATATTCCATGTCCTCTCCGCTTCATTGCATGAAAAGCCGCTGGTATGGAAGTTGTGGAAGTTCCTTTAGTTCCTCAGCCGATCGCATGTCGACCGTGACCTCGGCGACGAGCCCCTGGCGAATCGCTTCGGCGGCGTACTGGATCGCGGCCCATTCCTCGGCTCGGTAGTGCTGGATCGGGACTCCAGTCACTCCGAATTCGACGGCAAGGTGGCGCTCCATCACGGGCCCTAGCGGTGCTCCGATAGCTGCCGAGTTTCCTCAGCGACGGGCCTGCGCGGCCATCGGTGGCGCGGCTGCAACGTCCACACCTCGGATTCGGTTCGCAGATAGTCCAGCCATCCCGGCACGTCGCCCAGGGTGCGCACGACGACCGCGTCGACCGTGCCCAGGGCCAGCAGCCGCGGCAGCCCCGCATCGGAATCGATGACGAGCGCCCGGTCACCCTGGAGCACGAAGCCCGCTCCGGTAGCGAGCTTTTCGAGCTCTTCGGCATGCGCGTGCGTATCGGGTCCGGATCGGTCGCGGCGCACGATCGCCTGCGCGGTGATCATGAGGCTCTGCGCGGCAGCGCCAGATATCGGCACACCGCCTCGGTCAATGTCGCGATCGACTCGTCATCGTCTGCGAGGGGCACCTCGACACGAGTGGAGGTCCCCCCGCCGGCTGCGCTGGTGTAGAGGACGGTGACACCCGGAGCCGCGGCCGTGATCAAATGCAGCACTGCATCGGCAGTAAGTCCCGGGGGAAACGCCAGATGCGCCGGAGTCGGGGTTACCAGGTAGCCGCGCCGCTCGCCCAGACGCGCCAATTCGACCATCAGCGACACCAGCCCCATCGTCTGCACCGGCGCAGCCAGGACCTGATCGAGTGAAATGCCATCTCGATCGGCGATACTGCGAATTCGCGGTAAGACCAGCCCACATGATTCGGAATCGGCGTCGACCGCCATCCTCCACAGCACCCCAACCGCCGAGCCTCGCTCGGCGAACAGCCGGATTGCGCTGCCGCCGTAGTTCTGGGCGGCCTGCTCCAACTGCGCGGTCACATCCGAGCGCGCACTCGGGTGCACAAGCGCCTGCCGGAAATACCCAAACACCGGTGTCATCGGCCTACTCCTCGGAATGCTCACCGCGGGATCCATCGCGTCGACGTGCCGGATCCGCGGCCATCGATGCCCTCGACTGGACGAGATCTGCCTGCTTGCTCCTGTCAGCGCGGCTCCCGCGCGCCGACACGGCGCCACTGGTTCTGTGACCGTGGCGTGGGGGCGTAGGGTTCCGGCGAAACGCTCCAGCGTCCAGGAGGTCGCGCCGATGGTCCATCGTCACCTGATCGACGTTCACGTGCTGCTCACCGAAGGTGACCGGCTGCTGCTGACCCAGCGCGGTGGCAGCGACCGATTCGCGGGCCGCTGGCATCTGCCCTCGGGCAAGGTGGACCGGGACGAGCCGATCACGGTGGCGGCGGCGCGGGAGGCGTTCGAGGAGGTCGGTGCCCTCATCGACCCTGCTGATCTGCGAGTAGTACATGTGGTGCACGTCGCCGGCAGCGGGCCGGAACCACGGCTCGGCATCTTCTTGCACGCTGCCCAGTGGCGTAACGAGCCTGGCAACTCGGAGCCGGAGAAATGCCTTGCGGTGCAATGGTTTCCGGTCGGCGATCTGGATCAGGTCGATATCATCGAGTACCCCGCCGAAGGGATACGTGCGTTCTTGACCGGCGCGTCGGTGTCGTTCGGCGAATCGGGTTGGGGCAGTGCACATTACCGGGTTCCTGTCGTCGTCTAGCCGTGCAGGCGGGCGTATTGGGTGCGCGACAGGGAGGTCAGCTTGTCACGCACGTACCCCGGCGGTGCGTCGGAAAGGCGTACGGGCACAGCAAAATTGAATTCGTCTCGGCCGAGCATCGCCTGGTCCACGCCACCGGCGGTCAGGTCGACGGGCGCGTAATCGAGCAGCTGTTCACTGGTGTATCGGCCGGTAGCCATTAGCCGTGTCCATTCGGGAGTTCCGGGATAGGGACGGAACTCGAAAACGCTCGATCGGAACACGCCATCGCGGGTGTCGGCGACCTCCCACAGCCGGTGGATCAGGTTCTCGGTGTCGTCCATCTGTGCGGTGGTCTCGCCGGGGAACCCGAGGATGAAATAGCCCTTCACACTGATTCCGTGGGCCAGCAGGCGATCGACGACCCGCAGGGCCATAGCGGGGGTGATGCGTTTGTCGATGTGTTCGAGCATCGCCTCGTTGCCGGATTCGATGCCTACGGCAACCTCTCGTAATCCGTTGGCGGCCAGCACATCCAGCGTGGCATCAGGGATGCGGTCTAGGACGTTGATGCGCCCTGTCGCGTCCCAGCGCGCCCATTCGCCGACTCCGGCGGCGGTGAACCCGTCCATCATGGCGTCGATGACGCGGCGGGCACCGAGGAACAGGTCGTCGACGAACCGGAACGCAGTCACGCCGAGCTCGTCGCGCAGCGCGGTCATCTCGTCGATGATGTTGTCCGCCTTGCGGACTCGAATCTGCACATCCGGGTTCGCAGACACCGCAGCTCCGCAGAACGAGCAGTTGTAGGGACAGCCGCGGGCACCGACCATGTTCGCCTCGACCCGACCGCCCTCGACGTGCGGATCGTCTGCCAGATAGGTGCGGTCCACGAACGGCATCGCATCGATATCCGGCGCCAGGTAGTGCCCGGTGCCGGGCATTCCACCAATGACCGGGGAGTGCAGGACCGGGTCCAGCCACATCACGCCGGGCAGCCGGGAGCGGCTGCGGTGATCGTCGAGCAGTTCGACGACCCGGGTTTCGGCTTCGCCGACCACCAGCGCGCCGCAACGCAACATGCGGGGATCGGTCAGGATCTCGACCGGCATCGCCTTGGCCTGATGTCCGCCCAGCAGCACCCGGATATCCGGGTCGAGGGCGGCGGCGATAGTGGCAGAGATCTGATAGGTGGGGGCTAGCAGGTTGAACCCGGCCCAGCGCGGCCGAGCCCGGTTCACCAGCGCGGCCGTGTCGCCGATGCCCAAGCCGAGGGCCTCGGCGTCGAGCACACCGACGTTGTGGCCGTGGCGCGCGGCGACGGTGGCGATGTAGGCCATCCCGAGCACGGGCAGCGTGAAATCGTTGACCCGCGGCCGGACGCCGTAGTCACGCAGCGGCGCGTTGACCAGCACCAGATCTAACGGATGCCGCGAGTCGGCGCCAGCGATGAGGTCAGGATGTGGTGCTGCGGTCGAGGTCGCCATGACCGATCCCCCAAGCCAAGGTCAGTAGAGTCCATTCGGAAAGCTGCGGGCCACACATCTCGCGCCAGGCGGCCGCGAAGTCGGCCGGGTCGTGCGGCCACTCCCGGGCCGGGTTCAGCCGCCGCGCCCACGTCCTCACCGCCAGATCGTTGTGCGGGTACAACCCGAAATCACTGGTGTGGTCACAGACCGCGGCGCGGGCGGTCCACTGCCCGATCCCGGACACCGACCGCAACGCCTCCACCCGCTCCGCTGCAGGCAGCCGCGCCCACTCGTCACCGTCAGCGAGGTACGCCGCGGCGGCGGCTTTCAGTTTCGGTTCGAAGAACTTCGCTCCGGCGGCGGTGTAGCAGTCCGAGGTCATCGCCTGCACCTGGCTCGGGTCGGGAAACAGCCAGGCCGCACCGCCGGGAGTGCGGACCGGCCTGCCGTAGAGATGGCTGAACCGCTGATACACCTTGCGTGCTTGCCCAGCCCGGACCACCTGCCGCATGATCGCGGTCGCGATCGCGTCCCACAACGAAGGGTTCGTCAGCCGACCTACCGCTCCAGCCGCCTTCAACGGTGCCAGCAGATCATCGGGGCCGGCCAACCCGGACGGATCCACCCAGACCAGGTCGGTCGCGACCGTCTCACACCGCTCGATCGACACGTCCCCACCCGGCAGCGGGTAGGCGACGACCAGGCCCGCCGCGGAGGTTCCGTCGGTGACGGCCCGGCACCAGCGCCCCTCGATCAGATTCGTCCACCCGAGGTGGTCACGCATGATCATGCGGTGTGCTTTCGTGCCGCGGGCGTCCATGCTGGTCTACCGGTCACCATTTCCTCGATCAGATCAGCAATCTGGTTGGCCACCTGGAACGGCCACAACCTGCTGGTGTCGATCACGGTGATCGGCCAGCCCCGCCGCCGCAGATCCATCGCGGCCGCATCGAACAGCTCCACCTCGCGGTCAGTGATAGCGGGATCGTGCTCGAACCGGCTGCGCCGCCCGCCGTCTTGTTCGCGCTTGGCCAGCCGATCCCGGATACGTGACCGGTCCGCAAGCAGGATCACCGCTAAATCCGGTACCCGCACGCAGTCGTTGAACGCCCACACCCGGTCAACTGGCACCCCATCGATGACCTGAAGCACTAGCGACGATGGCAGATAGCGATCGGTGACCACCACTTCACCGCGGGCGAGCGCGGGGGCAATCTCACTGTCCTGCTGGGCGAGCCGATCACCAGCCACCAACAATGCCAACGCGACCCCACCACACGTCTCCGACACCGATCGCACCACCTGCCCGAGCAGACCGGAACTGGGCTGGGCGGTGGCGAATGCGGGAATCTTGCGTTTCGCCAGCTTCTCGGCCAGGCTCGCGACCACCGCAGATTTGCCGACACCGTTCGGGCCGTCTATCGAGACCAGACACCCGTGAGAACTCATCGCGGAACCCCCTGCATGAATAGTGTTCGGGCACAGGCTCACTGCCGCAGAACCCTGCGCGGAGCGGGATTGGCTGGGAGGGATTGACAGCCCGGCGGCGTGCGCTGCATCACATCGTGGGGCAACACCGCGGCCATTGTGTCCCACCACGGGACACACCTAATTCGTCCCGTGGTGGGACCGATGACACGGCAGAAGCCGAGGTCTACCCTCAATGATGTCAACCGAATGTCCCACAGGAATGCCACCATGACTGATATCGACAACGGAGACCGCTTCATCGGCCAGCAGATCGCCGCCTACCGGAAACGTCGTGGCATCAGTCAGCAGGTGCTGGCCGACCGCGTCGGCCTCAGCCGTGGCGCCATCGCCAAATACGAAAACGGCGAGCGTCCGTTGGACTCCCGCGCAGCGCTCTACTCCATTGCCACCGCCCTGCAGGTGTCGGTGGCCGATCTGACCGGACATCCCGACGACCGCTACCTGTCACCGACCGCCGCATTCCATGCCGCGGTGCCCGCGATCGAGGTAGCGCTGCTCGCGGCAGGGCATGTCGCCGACGACCGTGAACCGGCCCCAGTCGCCGAATTGGCCAGCGAAGCCGATCGTGCCCTGGACTTGCGCATGGCAGGTGACCTCTCGGCGCTCGGCCAGATGCTGCCGGACCTGCTCACCGACTGCCATCGCCGCACGACAACCGGCACCGAACCCGACCGGCGCACCGCATGGTCGGCACTGTCACGCGCCGCGTTCGCCACCGCACTGGCCTCCAAGGGACTCGGCTACACCTCCCTGGCCTGGAACGCCGCCCACCTCACCGCCGAAGCCGCCGACGAGATCGGCGACCGGGTCGCCGTCGCGGCCAGCGAATTCGTCTACAGCCAAGTGCTGTTGGCGATACCCAACGGAATGCCAGCCGCCTACACACGAGCCAGCGGCACCGCCGACAAACTTCAATCCGAACTCACCACCACCGCCCAAGGTTCACAGATCCTCGGCATGCTGCACCTGCAATCCGCGCTGGTCAGCGCCGCACAAGGGAGAGATGCCGAGGCACACCTGGCCGAAGCCCGTGACCTGGCCACCCGCACCGGCAACGACACCGACGCATTCCGGCTGGCCTTCGGCCCCGCCAACGTCGACATCTGGGCCATGAGCATCGCGCTGGAGGAAGGGTGCGGCGGCGCGGCGATCGAACTGGCCGCCAATGTCGACCCGACCACCATCCGAACCCAGGAACGGCTGGCCCGCTTCTACATCGAATGCGCCCGCGGATACGCGATGGACAACCGATACGACGAGGCAATCGCCGCACTGCTGCGCGCCGAAACCGTTGCACCCCAATATGTCCGATCACGCACGGTGGTACGCGAACTGACCGGTTACATGCTGCGCCGGGCCCGCCGCACCCTCACCTCCGGCCAACTCGGACAACTCGCCCAACGAGTTGGCGCCCTGGCCGAACCAACCAACGCCAGGACAGCGCATCTCGCCTGACCGACTTACCCCGGGGCTGCCCTCACTGACTCCCCCGGTCCGCTCCGCACCCTGTCTCCCGAAAGCTCGTCATGATCATCGGAAGTAGTCAGCGTGGTCTGAGCTGTGCTGATGACATGTCCCACGCACCTGGAGGACACCGAGATCGCGGGGTACCTGTCGCGTCGCCCGGCTTTCGATCAACCGGCACGCTAACGGATTGCTATCCCGACGGGCTGCGGTGTTGTCAACGGCCGGGATGCGGTCCGCTTGTTCATGAATTCTGCTCGCTTGGCTGCGAATCCGAGGCTGTCGTTGAAGAGGTTGTCGGCCATTCTGCTCAGCTCCGAATAGGTGTAGGCCTCCAGCGGCCGACAGGCAAGATCGCGGTCGAGCTGCGCGTTCTTGCGACGAATGGCTGGCTCCCACCGGCTGGTGTTGGTGAATTCCTGGGCCGATTCGGCCAACCAGGTGTCGAACCCGATATCGGGGCCGACCTGGTCGACGAGGCCGATGTCCAGCGCTTCACTGGTGTCGATTGGGGCGCATTCGCGCAGGAGCCGTTGCGCGGTCTCGGCACCGACGCGTCTGGTCAAGGTCAGGGACTGGAGTTCGGAGCCCTCCAGGCCCATGGTGCGGTAGTGCACGTCGAGGACCGCGCGATTGATCACGGCGACGATATCGGCGGCCTGCGCCATGACCGGTCCACCGGCACCGGCCGAGCCGGTCATCGCCGCAATCGTCACGGTGTTGCGGCTGAGCAGGATCTCTTCGCAGACCGCGTTGATGGCCAATATGTTCCGCCATGCTTCGCGGGCGGGATCGCGGGCGAGTTCGATGGCGCCCAGGTGCAGCCCGTTGCTGAACGTGGTGCCGACTTCGCCGCGGATTACGAGAACTCGGGTGTTCCGGCGGCCCGCGGCACGGATCGCACGTGCGAGTCGCCTACACAAATCCGTCGTCATCGCACCGTTGTAAGCACGAAAAGTCAACTCTCCCAGCAGGTTATCGGCGGATACCCGGTAGGTGATGTCGCGGAAGGTTGTCACGTCCGGATTGGTGGCGGGTAGGGAGCCGATAGGGAATCCGGCACGGCCGAGGGCGGTGGTGGCGGGTGCTTTGCAGGACCAGCGGTCACCCAAGTCGGCGCGCAGATGACCGATCCAGATGCTGTGGTGGTCCCCGCAAGCTATCTCTATCGCGTGGTGGCGGCGTCCGATCACACTGCCTGCGGGCGCGTTCACCACGGTGCGGCCGGGGTGGGCGTCGTGGAGGTAGACGGAATGACCGGCGATCTGCGAGCGCACTCCCGGGGATCCGTCGCCGGCTCGGATTCGTCGCAGGATCAGTTCGGGGTCGTCGGCCCAGTCGAACGCCCTGTCGGTTTGGCGCATCAGTGGGCGGGTTCGTGCGTGCGGGACCGGCCGACACAGCTGGTCCTGGTCGACGGGCTCGAAGGTGGGGTCGGCGGCCTTGTCGGCGATTTCCAGGATGATCTGGACGGCTGCGTCGGCGACGACCGAGTTGTAGATGTCGGATTTGCGGCGGTCCGCCGGGAGCCGGAAGGTTCGGGTGGCCCAGATCGGTCCGGCGTCCATCTGCTCGGTGGCGGTGAGCCCGATGACGCCCCACTGTATTTCCTGGTCGTGGATCGCCCAGTCGAGGCTGCTCGGGCCGCGGTCGCCGACGGGGCCGGGGTGAATGACCACGACGTTGGGCCACCATCGCCGATACACCGACGCTGGGATCGCGGCGGTGAGGAACGGGCAGATCACGATATCGAAATCGGCTGCGGCGACGGCGTTTTCGATATCGGCGGAGTCGGTGACCACCGCTGTGCGCACGCGGTGGCCGCGACGTTGCAGCGCCAGGCGCGCCCGGCGGGTCAGTCCGTTGTCGGCGCTGCACAGCAGCAGGATGCGCTGAACCACCTCAGTCCTTCCGATACAGCAAATTCGGGCGTCGATGCCGAATTCCCCATCACGGTTGTCGATTCGGCGAGCACCGCCGTCGGTGCCAGCTCGTCACGGCGACCGGCCGATGCGGGTGCCGTCGCCCAGGAGATTCGCGGGCCGCGGACGGCGATGACCAGCATGGTGAGCACGGCAGTCGCCAAGGCGCCGGCGATGATGGCGGCGATGAGGTCGTGGCTCACGATCACTCACCGGCCTGCGCGACGGGCAGATTCGGCACGGTGATCTCGTGGCGTCGTGGGCTGAACGAGGCGACGGCGGCCTCGACGACGGCGGCGGCGCGGCCGGGATCCGACAGCGGCAGGGAATGCCCGGCGGTGGCGACGTGGTCGATGATCGCATCGGGCATCCGGGCGGCCAGCTGGTGGGTTTGGGCGGGTGGGATCACTCGGTCGAACTCGGCGGTCACCAAGCGCACCGGCACGCCGGTCAGCTCACGCAGGAGTGGGTACCCGACCTGGAAAGTGGTGACGGCGGTGCAGATATCCGCGGTCACTCGCGGATCCACCGGATGCATACTCGGAATCAATTGTGCGCGACCGGGTTTGGCGTGGGCAGCCATGGAGCGTAGCCGGGCGGCCAAGTAGGCGTGCCCGGCGGCGTTGACGGCGTCGAGGGGGCCGCGGCGGCGCATCCACCGCAGTCCGGCCGCCGCGGGCCGCAAGCTCCGCAGGGCGGGCCACAGGGGTTCTTCTCCGGCGGCGGCGAACAGCACGATCTCGCTGACGCGACACAGTTGCGACCGATGGCGTTTGGCATGTTCGAGCACCGTGTAGCAGCCGATCGAGTGCGCCACCAGTACTACCGGGCCGGGCAGGGTGTCGATCACGGTCGCCAGGTCGTCGGCCAGTACGGCGAAGTCGGTGTCGTTGTGGCGCGCCGGCCATTCGGAGGCTCCGTGTCCGCGGGCGTCGTAGGCGATCTGGGAGGCGTGTGAGCTGATCCGCGGCGTCGCGACCTCGATGACCGGCTGCCAGAAACTCTGGTCGGCCAGGAGACCGTGCAGGTAGACGACGGTGACTGCTGGGGTGGGGCTGGGGATCTCGGTGGCGTCCAGGCGCAGCCCGTCGCCGGTGTGGACGGTCAGGGGCTGGGGCCGGATTTCGGTGCTGGTCACCGGATTCTCCTCACCAGGATCCATGCGCCGTTGCCCGGCACATGGGTGATATTGCGGACGGCGTGCTGTGCGGGCTCGACGCCGGTAGGTAGCGACAGGGTGTAGCGGGTCAGCACCGCATGGAGCACGAGCTGGCCTTCCAGCAGCGCGAATTGTGCGCCGGGGCAGCGGCGTACTCCGCCGCCGAAGGCGTACCAGGCGGTGCTGGGCACGCTGCCGTCGAGGAAACGCTCGGGCCGGAAGGCCAGCGGGTCGTCGAATAGGTCCGGATCTCGGTGGGTGATCAGGGAGCTCGTGGTCACATACACCCCGGCCGGGATCAGCCAGTCCCCGAACTGCATGTCGGTGGTCAATCGCCGATAAGTACCGCCGATCACCGTGTGCACGCGCATGGATTCGCGCAGCAGGGCGTCGATGTACCGGTCGTCACCGTCGAGCACCGCCCGCCGTGCCCGATCCTGGACAAGCGGGTGAGCGGCCAGCTCGTACAAGGTCCAGGCCAGCGCCGAGGCGGTGGTTTCGTGGCCGGCCAGCAGCAGGGTGATGAGCTGGTCGCGGACCTCGGTATCGGTCAGCGGCTCGTCGTCTCCGGTGCCGACGGCTAGCATCCGCGACAGCACGTCCCGGCGTTGCGCCAGCTGCGGATCGCGGCGGCGCTGGGTGATCTCGGCGTAGAGCAGGCCGTTGATCCGTGCCTCGGTGTGCCGGTAGCGCGCCCAGGGCCCGATACCGCGCAACCGCGGCCAGTTCAAACCCGCCAGTACGAGTGGATGGATCGTCACGACTTGTTCCAGGAGTGGGGCCAGCTCGTGGCGACGGTGCGAGTCGGTGACGCCGAAGACGACTCCCAGGATCATTTCCAGCGCCATCGCGTTCATCCGGGCCAGGGTCTGGACCGGATCGTCCTGGTCGGCCCAGGTTTCGAGCTCGGATTCGGCGATCTCGGTGATGGCGGCGCGATAGCCGCGCAGCGCGGCGCCGGTGAATGCCGGGAGCAGCAGCCTGCGCAGCCGCGCGTGCTCGGCTTCGTCGGCCACCATCACGCTCGACGGGCCCATCAGGCCCGCGATCAGGTGGTTGCCCTCGCCGCCGTGTACCTCGGTGGCTGCGGCGCCGAACACCTGCCGGACGTGCTCGGGGTTGGACAGCACGACCAGCCGGTCGGCGTAGGGTTTCACCCGGATCATGAACACGTCGCCGTGCTGGTCTCGGAGTTTGTGCAACCATCCCGCGCGCCGTCGCGCGTACAGCCAGGATTGGAGCACGGCCGGCAGCCGCGGCCCCGGTGGGCACCGAGTGGCAGGGGACGTGACGATGTCGCTGGTCATCGGCGCAACCTTTCGTTCAACTCCGGTGCCGGTTCGGAGGGGAATGCGTCATCCCAGCCGATGTAGTGCTGCCAGGCAGCGAGGTAGTCGCTCGACAGAATCGGGGCCGGGAGATATGGGATGTCGAACGCAGCCACCAGCTCGGGAATGTGGTCGACGAGGGCACGGCGGCGGCGGGTCAGTTCGTCGTCGACCTCGGTGGCCGTGGCCGGGGTCATCTGACCGTTAGCGGTGTACCAGCGGGCTCGAGCCTCGATACGTTCGAGCGCGTACACCGCGGCGAGATCTGTGAGCAGCGCGCGAGCGGCGGGGTCGGTGCTGCGGTGCGCCGCGGTGGTGAGGGCGTCGACGGCCAGCCGCTCGGCGGTGGCGGTGGCCATCTCGACGGCGCCGGAGTCCGGGCCGAGAGCGCCGATGCCGTCGAAGCGGTTCTCTTTGGCCGCAAGCGCTAGTGCGCTCTCGCGGTTGGACAGCAGTTGGCTCCACCACGGCACCTCGGCCGGGGTGTCGCGCACGCGCAGCCGGGAGATATCCAGGGCCGGGTGGGCGCTGCCCAGAGCAACCTGACGAGGTAACCGTCCTGCGGCGACCTGCAGCACTTCGGTCTCTCCCTCGGCGGTGAGCGCTCCTTCGAGGTTGCCGATCCAGTCGACGAGGTAGTTGGTGCGTAGCGCCCCTTGCGCGGCGGCGCGGTGTCGGCAGGTCATGAGCACGGAGTGGGCTGTGGTGGTCAGCAGCGGTTTGGTCAGCATCGCCCAGACACCGATGCGGCCCGGGTCATCGTCGTCGGCCAGCCGGTCTCGGACCTCGGCGCCGAGCGCGCTCATCGCGTAGATGTTGGCCAGGCCGGAGACCAGGGCACGCTGTACCGCGTCCCGCTCGGCCATGAGTATGCCGCCGGCGGGTAGACGCTGGCGCGCGTAGTTACTCAGAGCCGCCAGTCCGGCGCGGGCGCTGGCGACCGAGGCGTTGGCCAGATCGACCCGTCCTGACTGCAGCGCGCCGATGGCGCGGTGGAATCGTTGGCGTTTCCCGAGTTCGCAGTCGAGGTTTCCATCCGTGTCGATCTGTGCCCACTCCCCTCCCAACAAAGCGTCACGTGACACCACGGTGTTGTCGAAGCGGATAGCGGCGTGATCCATTGGCGCCCATGCCTTGTCGGGCAGAGCGGCGATGTGGACCCCGGCGGCCAGCCCGTTCTCGTCGCGAAGCCGGAACAAGAACGGCAGCACTCCCTCGTCCTGGCCGTGGATCATGGTCCGGGCTGTCACGACGACCGTTCGCGGTCCGGTCGCGACGTTGGGCATGAACTTCGCGGCCGCCGCCGATGGTGTCGAGAGCCGGAAGCAGCCGATCGCGTCATCCCATTCGGCGAGAGTCTGCTGATCGGGCCCGTTGGTGCCACCAAGCTCGGTCAGCAGCAGGGCACCCAGTGCCGCTCCGGTATCGAGCTCGGCCAACAGTTCCTGCTGGTAGTCCGAACCGTTGCCCAGACGCAGGATCGCGCCGATAGCGAGATCGAAGTGTCCGGTCAATACCGGCAGCAGCCGCGGTGCGGCGATCGCCGCCCAATCACACAGCGCGCCGCGCAACTGGGTGTCGGCGGCGATCTCACAGGCCGAGCCGCCCAGTTCGACGATGATCCGGCGCAGCAGCGCCAAGCTCTTGTCGGCTTCCTGCGCGTAGGTCAGCCCGGACTGCGGGATATCCCCCAGGCCGACCACGGCGTCGCGCACGAGCAGGCTCACCGCATGCTCGTCACCAAAGATGGTGTGCCGTAACGAATCCGCCACCGAGCCGCTCGGCAGGAAAGCTCGGCCCGCGGGCGGTGGTTCACCGTCGGCGCCGGAAAGCAAAATGATCGGTTCGGCCTCGACCAGCGCGGCGTGGCTGGTCGACTCGGCGGTTCGGCTGCGCCCCACGGGATTCCCCTCGCTGTTGTCGGCTGCTGATGAGCACCGATCTAACGGTCCGACGCCCAGCGATCTCAATTAGCTATCGGCGCCATCGCGCTCCTCGCCCGGCCAGCCGAGTACGAACACCGGTAGCGAATTGCCGTGTACAACAACGGTTTTCCACTCCACCGCCGACGGCGGCGACCTGTCATCCCAGCAAACATCGATTGTGTCCCACGTCACAGCATCGGCGTCGAGGCGCGGCTACCAGCACAGTCAGGGGACAGCGAATGAACGGCGCCGGCCCCGGAGGTTTCACCGCGGCCTGGACGGGGCCGCAGAGATTGTGCGCCCAGGGAACTGCGTTAATGGCATGTCCCCGACGTGAAAAGCTCCGGCAGCCGGGCTATCTCGGCATGGGATGGGTTGGTCCTCTACGGATTCGGCCGAGCCGTGGAGCAACTTGCGGTCGATCGAGTTCGGGCGGATCCGAGCGAGGAGGCAACACCTGTGGAGAGCCCGGCTGTAGCGCAACGGATTACGTATCGCACGAGGATAGATCGCACCACTTGATCGAGATACTGCGGGACGACTCGGACACTACTGCAGGTAGCCGAGGTGCGCGCCCTGTCTCTCGGTCCGAAACGGGCGATGCCGCCGGGATTAGGGGGGTATCCCGGCGGCACCATTCGAAGGACGTGGCCCGAATACCGGGCCACGTAGCGGGCTTTCAGTAAAAGGGGGGATTTACTGGCCCATTGCTGATCGTACGCACCGCGGCGGCACGGCGGAATTAGCGATTCGCCCAGGTCGATGCGCCGACGCGCTGGCCTGGTTCGGCGGCGACGCCACTCACTCGGATCAGGCGGGTGGGTTGTTCTGGGTGATGGCGATCGCGGTGTCTCGGACCTCGGCGATCTCCTCGAGGGTGATCTCGTCGACCATTCGCCCGAAGTAGTCGGCGATCGAGTCCGGTGTCAGCCCGGCCTCGACGCGCTGTTTGATCTCCTCGATCCACTCCGTGGGGAGACTCATCTCCTATTGCCTTTCCTGCCTGGGCGCTCCGCGAGGGACCTGCCATTTGTGCTGGTCACTGGGTTGTATCACGCGGCCACAGCGAAGGTGGTCTCTTCTTCTTCGGCGACCAGGTCCTCGGCGACGAGGTAGACCGTCGGCTTGCCGCCGATGCCGTTCTTATCGATACGGACGCACCGCAGATGTGTGCCCGGCGGAACTATCACTTCGTCCTCGCCGCTGAACTGGGAGATCGATTTGACTGGTAGCCCGTCGCGGGTCCGGATGACCAGCATGTAAGGCGGGTGCGTGCAGAAGTTCAGCGCAGTCTGCTTGCGAGTGCTGCAAGATGTGACCTTGCCGATCTCTACCCGGGAGCCGGGCTTGAACGCGGCCTCCAGGTACTCCTCCGGAGTCCCCTTCCAGCCGCTGGGCACCCGCGAGCCGCGCATCAACGTCATCGGCTTCATGTTCGTGTTGTGCGCACGGAACTTGTCGAAGCCCGATTGCAGCTGCGCCACCACCGATTTGGTGTACGGGCTCGGATTCGTGTCACGGCCGGTAATGGCGGCATTGATCGCCATATACGAACCGCCGGTATAGGTGGTGAACGCGCTGCGCTCTTTGCCCGACAGCACCTTCCCGACGAATTCGGCGTTGTCCTTGGTCAGCGCGGCGATGTTGGAGGTCTTGACCTCACCGGTGTTGTCGGTGAATCCCCATGCCTTCAGATCACCGCCGCGTTTTGCGATGATCGCGTAGTCGTCAGCGGTTTCGGCGCCCCAGGCACGGATTCCGCTGCGGGTCAAGCTTGCGTGTTTCTCAGCGCCGATGCTGTCCGGTGGGATCTTGTGGTCGAAGTGCGGGATCACTCCGCCGCCGCGGGTGGGAGTGCCGAGGGATTTGCGGCGAGCCGCGGCGTAGGCGGCGTCGGCTTGGGCTTTCGTGGCGCCGGAAGCCAGGGCCGCAGCGCGGGCCTTCTCCCCCGCCTCGTGGGCGGCCTTTTCCCGCATCGCCTTCTTGTGGCGTTTGGTCCCGTCATAGATGTCGGCGCGGACTACGCCTCCACCGACGGAATCGGCCAGTTTCGTTGCGGCGCCGGTCATTCCGTCGTCGATGATCTTCTGCTGCGCTGCCGGGGAGTTCGCGGTGCCATTGGCGGCTTTGGTCGCGACCTGCAGCATGAGGTCGGCCTTGATCTCGTAGGCCTGGCGCTGCATATCGGTGGCGTCGGCGGGCAACTCCCCCAGCCCGGTCATGATCGGGATCCGGTTGGCCCTGTCCAGAGCCTGAGACTTTCCGCCAGCGGTAGTGATCGGATGGTAGGCGTCGCCCTTGCGTTGCAGGACAACGAAATCCCCGCTGCCGCGCCGATAGATCGCGGTGCCGCCGTCGAGCTTTCGGCCCTCGACGATGACGGTCCCGTTGCCGGTCTCCATCGGGATCTTGGCGTGTTCGTAGATCTTCGTATCGCGAGAAGTCTTCGAGATGGCCGGCGTGCCACCGGCTCCCAGCGCGTCCGTGGCCTGTTCGGCGTAACCGCGGTTAACCGAGCGAGTAATCGCCTCGATGTCGTCTTCGGTCAGGCTGGCGTAGTAGGCGTCGCGCTCCTCGGCGGCCATATCGGCGGCCAGCCCGAACTTCGCAGCGGCGACATCATCACGAGCACGCTCAACCTGCTGCAGCGCCGCCGCGTGCCCCTGCTTGGCCGCTTCCAGATTCGCTTGCCGGGCAACAACTTCCGCGTCCTTGCCCGCATCCGGGTCAGCCTTCGCTTTCGACTTCGCCTTCGTCAGCTGGTATTTGGCGCTGTTGACGCGCTTCACCGCGGCCGCCGCATCGGCCTCCGCTGCGGCGAGGTTGTCTTCGGCGTTGTTCAGCGCGACCTGTGCGGGACTGAGTTTCGGGGCCGCCAGCTTCTCCCGCTCGGCCAGCGCTTGAGCAATGAGCAACTTTGCCGAGGGCGGGTTGGCATGAGTGCTCGGCATCGGAGTATTGCCCAGGATCTTCGGATCGATCCCGAGGCCCGACATCAGCTCGGCCAGCAGACTTGGCGGCGCAGCCTGCACCGCCGCTGCTGTTTCGACAAGGCCCTGCTCCTTGAGGAAGGCGACCACCTTCGATCGAGCCAGCCGGTTCAAACGCCGATTGCCATTGGCTTTCATCGCGGCCCCGACACTGCCGCACTTCGGGCAGCGCCGGCCACCTTGAGCTGTCGATCGGCACATGCGCGGAGGCTATGGAAAGACGGCACGTCCCCGGGATAGCCCCGGGCTAAGTCGCCCCTTAAGCACCGACGGGCGGATTACGCAGGCGGGCGATCCGCCTTGTCAACCGACGTTATTGAGACGCGCTAGCGCCCGAAATATCTCCATTGTGATGTGTGTCACTATTAATGTAATTATCGCTACGAACCGGTTGTCGCCTTGTGTCGAACCTTGTCCGTCTCTGTCGGAACAATGGCTATGACGCCTGCGCTGACAAATGAGAATGATGCGCCATCGATGGCCCACGCCGACCCGATCGAATACTGGTTGGTTTCACAAAATGGCGATGGTGAGAGGCGGGCTGTAGCAAGTTCGCAGCCCTTGCCAGGATCTCCTCAACGTCGGCTTCATTGACGTTCGCCGTCTGGGCGATCTCCTCCGACTTCTGCCCGGCTTCGGCGGCCAGAAGGACATCCTCGACGAAGTCGACCACCCGTGCGAGCTCATGGGGATTTGTATACAGCGGATCGTCGGACGGGACGGCTTCCTCGACTACACGCTCTGCAATGCAGTGAAAGTCGATCTCTATGGGCTCCTCCCCCGCCGCATCCTGTGGATCCGCGGCCACCGCATAGCTTGTTGAGTAGAGGGTCGCTGCGGTTCCTGTCGTTCCTAGCCGGTCCGTATAGGCGATATTGCGCTGCCCCTGGTCTGCTTCAGCAGAGACCCTCGCGTCCGCGTACTCAAGAATCTCCGCGTAGCGGCTGGAAATCCACGCGTGCAACCACATACCTGTGCCGATCATGACTGGCGCGATACTGAACTGCCCTGCCTTGCCCCAATCACCCGCAGCCACGTGAGGTCCGGCGTTCAACCCGATTGTTGTGGCCATCAGCGCAATCTCAAAGAAGACGATCTTCGTGCGATCGATAGTTAAGCCCCACATCGTCGCGGTAGTCGAGACGAGCATCAGTGCTACAACGAAGCCGCTTACGACCAGTTCAGCACCGAACGAGAGCCACCACAGCGGGTCACGCCAGGTCGCTGTAGGCATCAGGTTGTGCTGTACGTTCACCGCGGACCACAGCAGTGCGAGGCACACTAGTCCCACCAGGAAGAGTGAGGTCTTTTCGGCCCTTTCGACGGTTACGGAACGCCGGTAGTCGTCACTGGTGACGAGCTGCCGAGTCCGCCTGATCTTGCGGCGTTGATGCTCGGCGCGGTCGGCCTGGTTCTGCTCACGCAGCTCAGCGAGTTCGCTCGCCAGTTTGGTGCGCCTATGCATGGCCCGAAGCTTGCGCGCTACCCGCAGCTCAGCCTTTTGCTCTCGTTTAGAGAGCAGGTCGAGTACGGCGGGATGCGACTGCAGCGGACCTAGGGCGGCTGCGAGCTCGACCTGCTCCTTTGCAGAAATGACTGTCGGGTGCTTCTGCACTTCTGCAGCGACAGATGCATCAACGGAAGCACCGTCGCTATGGATCGAATCATTCATTGTCATCTGTTCCTGACACGAGTTCCGGGCGAGTGATGCATGGTGCATCACTCGACGATTCGCCCGCGTTCGAGCGGGAGTGGATCTGGCTGAAGTGCGTGTCCGTCGTGGTACGTGATCTCGATCTCGCGCAGCAGACCAGCGAAGGCTTCGTCTGTGAAGGTACGCATCGAGTAGGTCGGCTTTCCATGGCTGCGCATCAGGCGAACGGCCGTTTTCGCTCGGCCGTGCAACGTCTTGTCAACGTTGACCGTCGGATCTCGATCGGCGGTCATCAGACGGCGGCCTTGCGCGTCGGTAATCCGCTCCGCGGGACGAATACGCCGCGTTTCTGCAGATGAGCCAGTGCGACTGCGTAGTCGTCCATGATGTCGCGGGTCTCTGAAGGCTTGAACAGCACCAACGGCGTCCGAGCGGAGTAGGCGTGATCGACTTGCACAGTTCGACGGATCGGTGGAGTGACTCCACCGATCAGTGCGTCGGCGTACTCAGCTTCAAGATCTGTCAGCATCTCCCGGTACCCACCGCCGATCCGGAACTGATACCGATCCGGCTCATCCTCCTTGGCGACTCGGCCTCCCTGGGCCGGAATGATGGTCGGAACGACAGCGACCAGTTCGAGCTGGCGGTTGTAGGTCTCGCGCCAGTCCGCCAGTGACTCGATCAGGTCAGGGATTCCTTCGATCTCTTTACCCGCTGGTTTGGCGCACGTGATCACACCCCAAGCACCCGGGCGATCGTCGTCATCGAACGCACTCGTTGCCAGCGCACCGGCGATCAGCAGTGGGCTTTCGGTGCCGCCACAGTCGATGAGGGTGATGTCGGGCTGCGCTTCCGGTCGCTGGTCAGCATCTACCACAAGCGCCTTGCGTAGACGATTCACTTTGGCGCCGCTCAACTCGGAAATCAGCGGAGTAAGAGCTTTTCGGTAAGTCGGCACAACAGTCAGGTTCGGGATCGGCTCGTACACAATCTCATTGGTATCGGCGTCAACGCCGATGTACCGCTGCGCAAAGACCTCGACTTCTCCAATAGACGCCTTCTCTCGCACCACATCGCCCACCGTCAAACCTTGGTAGTAGGGGTAGCCGTAGACGGTCGACGTGTTGGCCTGAGCATCGAAGTCGATCAATCGCACCTTTAGGCCTTGCTGGGCCAATAACCACGCGAAAGCGCCTAGGCTTGCCGACTTTCCCGTCGATCCGGCCATGCTCATGAATGCATAGACACTCATGCTCTGATCCTCACGTTGGAGCCGTCGGGGTGGGTGATGCATCGTGCATCACCCACCCCGACGAGCAGGTTGATACAAGCGCCTTCGGCCACGGATTGAAGGTGGCGAAACGATCGCGACTTGTAGGGTTCGGTTGCAGTGTCGTATGGGGTGATGCACTGTGCATCACCTACTTGGAGTGTGAGCATAGGGGCCACGTCAGCCCGCCTTTCGAACGGCACGCAAACGTTCGGCTTCCCAGGCAGTGGGGGTGAAGTCTTCAACTTCTGCCAGCAGCCCGAGAAACTCGGCGTCACCGTTGTCCCACTCGTGAGCCTTGTCCGACACACGGAGTTCAGCAGCGGCAAGCGCAACCGCCCAGATGGCTCGCTGGAAGACCTTCGCGTCAGGCTCGGAAATAACCGACTGCTGCCACGTCTCGACTGTGTCTGCAGCGACCAGATCTGCGCTGCGCAGCCATGCGTGGGCCATAGCCCATGCCTTGGAGTTGTCGGCGGCGCTGATTCGATGTCGGTACTGAGCGAACAGCAAGCCGCTCAATTTCTCGCGCCCCGCTCCCCTGGCGGCCAGCTGCGCAACGGCTGCACGTCGGGCTTTCTGGGCCACGGCGCGGGTTTTGGCATCTACTTTCTCTGCGGCCACACCTGGCTTAGGCTTAGGCTTCGGGTCCGGCGAAGACGGTACATCGTTCGTTGTTGGAGTTTGTTCGGTGGCATAGAACGCCAGTGTCCCCGTATCCGGATCGATGGCAGCGACGACTTCACCCAGGTTCGAATCTTCGTCCGGACCCGCGATCCTGTACTCGTCGTACTGCTCTCCGAATCGGGAAACCGGGTCTTCAACCAGCTCGATACCCAAGGCAATTGCTTGCGCTCGCGCCTTTCGCTCGGCGATTACACGCGCGACAGCCCGTGCCGCCGTCATGCCATCCGCAATCAACGCCACGACGGCGCGCTGTTCGTCGGCCCGCTGCTCTGTGTCCTGGTCCCGGTCGATCGGGCTCTTGTCCTTCTCTTGCCAACGGCGTACAGGGCCGAACGGCAGGTCGCTTGCGATCTTCGCCGCCTCCGTCACGCCGAGCTTGTTCGTGCGCACGGCTTGCTGGGCTTCCAGAATCAGCAGGTTGATCGAAAGAATTCGCGATACCTTGCTCTGACTCACGCCCACCCGGGTGGCGATCCCTCGTTGGCCCAGGTCGTACTTCTCGCTGTAAAGAGCGAACTGGTGGGCGAGGTCGACAGGGTCCGGGTCGTCACGGCCCCAGTTCTCCCAAGTCATCAGATCGAGATCGAGTCCATCCTCCACAACGCTGTCATCGATGATCAGCGGCATGGTCGGTTGCCCGGCCTCTATGGCAGCAGCGCGCCGTCGATGTCCGTAGATCAAGACATGAGTAACGTTGTCAGGAATCGTGTCATCCAGCTCAGGATGCGCCTTGACGAAGGCTTCGCGAGTGACCGCCAAGCCCGGCATCTTCACGCCGTTCTCGCGGACAGATTCGAGCAGGTCATCCCATTTCGAGTTTCCTGGCTGCGGTTCCGACCTTCGTGGATTGTTCCACGGGTGTGGTGCCAGTCCGGCAACTTCGACATCAGGCAGCACCATGAGCCCGGCCTCGACAGCGAGGTTGGTGACGTTGGCGATCACGCTGCTAAGTCCGCCACCACGTTTGTCGGAACCTTGCGTCTCGCCGGGGGAGTCGGCACCGGCGTTGTCACTCCCTGCCACTACCTGACGGACACGATCCAGCGCGGTACCGCCGGGCCTTCCTTGGAACCGATTCACTGTCGTTCGGGTGGGCTTGACGATTCGTCGCTCCGTCTTATCCATTTCACTGCCCTTCTAATACATGTATGACAGGTAATTAGCACCGTACATGGCGATCGGCGCCAACGCGGAATTCTCGCCTGCGACACACGAGGAGATCGAGTCAACTTGCGGTCCGCCAGGTGATGCACCGTGCATCACCTGGCGGAAGGAGTGATGCACGGTGCATCACCGACTTGGGTCACCAGTGATGCACCGTGCATCACTTCGGCGAACCAGGAGCGGACTCGCCGGGACTGTTGTTGACGGAACACCTTGCCTGCCGCAATGGCTGCACAGTGGACGAATGAAGCGATCCATATGCTAGGGGCCGAGTCGGTTGCGGCGGAAGACCTCAGCGGCGAGTCTTGCCAGTTTCATAAGAGATTCGACTAGGAACCACAGCAGCCAACTCAAGAAACTGGATGGCAGGGGAGCCGTCCGTCACTCTACGAGATCAGGCGTATCCAGAGGCACCAAGTACCAAGCCGCGGTGAGAGATTAGCCCTCCCTCGAAAACACAAGACCATGCACGACCGAGACAACTGACTCGCTGAAGGATCAGAGCCGTGGCGCAGCTAGCCGTCACCGGCAGCACCGACGCTTTCGGAAGGCGTCGTCTGACAGTTCCAACGCCACGGTGCCAGCCAACGCTCGCTGTCCGACTCACTGGAGGATCGACGTGGCCGATTCATCTTCGTTGCGGAGCACGGACAACACCAGGATGCTGGCCCCGGCCCCATAGAGAACCGAGGAGATACCAGCCAGGTGGGACAGGGTTTCGCCACGTCCATCGATGAGGAGTTCGAGCGAGAACCATATTCCCCAGGATTGTCCTGCGATGGGTGCAAGGATCCAGGACACGGGGTGTGGCCATCGGCCCAGCCGAGCCATCAGATAGCCCAGACCGGAGACTCCGAAGATCGCACCAATCACAGAGAGCATCGTTGCCGCGGCGAAGTCGAGTGTCGCGAACCAGATCGCAGTGACAGCCGCACCGCCGGTGGTGAGGTAGAGAGCAGAGCCGATCGAGGCAAATCTCGGTGGGGGAGCAGGTCTGATCATGACGGGGTCACCTGTCTACGCGGGCTTTGAGGGGCACGGCGAGCTCGAAGGCGTAGTTCGTCGCGGCCGGCATCGCCGGTAGAAAGTGCTGGCGGCACCCAACGGGTGTCGCGACGGCAGTGTTTGCAGTCGGTAACCAGGTCCATCGTGCGGCCGGATCGTGCGCCGGGACATTTCATACCGCGCGTCCGATTTGCAGGTTCAGCCAGTCGCCGAGCCATTGGATGGCGTTGCGACCGGAGTTGTCTACGACGAGGGATCCGTAGTTGGTGTGCGCGCCGGAGGTGAAGAAGCTTGCGGCACTGAGGCCGTCGCCGATCAGGGTGGCCAGGTCGTTGGCTCCCGAGGAGTTGGCCATCTGGGCGAGGGAGCCGGTGAGCCCGTTGAGGTCGAGGTTCTGGGCTTGGCGGGTGATGGTGCTGGCGGCGGTGTTGGCCTGTTTGCCCAGCAGCTGCGGCGAGGTCTTCTGGGCTTTGCCGGTGAGCATGTTGACCGCTACCGAGGCCAGGTCCAAGCCGACGGGTAGCAATCCGGTCAGCGCGGCACCGGCGCCGGCCAGATCCGGTGCTTGTCCCGGTGGTGGGACGAGCTTCTCGATCGCTGACCAGGCGACTTCCTGGATCTGGCCGACGATGTTGGCCAGCTTGATGACGTCGACATTGGACAGGATCGATACGATCAGTGCCGCGATCTGGGTGTAGCCCTGGGGGTCGGGGATGATCGACAGGATCGAGGAGATCCATCGAAGATCCACGGCGGCAACCAATTTCACCAAGGGTTGGAATTGGTTGTTGAGGTCACCGGCGACTTTGTGCGCGCCTTGGGCGTCCATCGCGGCGACCTTCTGGGGCAGCAGCGCGAGGTTGTTGAGGATTCCCGGGAGGTCGAGTGCGGTGACGTTGGTGACGACGTTGAGGGCCTGGTTGAGCAGCACGTTGGGCTTGAGCACCGACAGGATGCCGGTAGCCGAGCCGAGGGTGTCGGTCGGGGCCGAGGTCAACGGGGCGACCTGGCTGGTCAGGGTGTTGGCCGCGGTAGTGAGTGTGGTGGCGTCGGGGGAGTTCGCGGGGACGGTTCGCACGCCGTTGTTGATCAGTTTGTTGGCGGTGTCGGTGATGGTGCCGATGGCTGATACGGCGCTGGGTAGATCGGATTGGCCTGCCTTGGTAAGGATTTGGCTGGCGTTGTTCTCGGGTGTTCCGGTGGGTGCGGCTGCTAGTTGGGAGGTCGCCGGGGCGTTGGCGGCGCCGGTGGTGATCAGGTCGGCGAGCGGGCTGATGGTGTTGAGCAGTTTGGTTGCAGTACCGACGATCTTCGACAGGTCGATGGCACCGCCGGGCGCGGTGAGGCTCGAGGTCAGCTCACCGACGGCGCTGGCCATGCCTGGCAGGTCGGCCTTGGAGAAATCGCTGGTGAGCGCAGTTGCCAGGGGAGTGTTGCCGCCGACCTGTTCTTTGTCTTTGTCTTTGTCGGAGGTGCCGCTGGGTGTCTTGCTCAGAATCGAGCCCAGGGTGCCCAGTAGTGGGTTGTTGCCTTTCTGGATCGAGCAGTAGAGGTCTTTCGGGTCGCAGATCGACGCGACGCGGCCCGAGAGCTTGCCCATTCCCTGAGGCCGAGGGTCGGCGATGCCGTTGCCGTCGGTTCTGGGGCCGACGACGGCTTCGCCTTTGGTGCCCGAGCCGGGGTCTGCGAGTAGTCCGACGGCCAGGACGCTGTCGGCGGGAACCGGGCCGCGGTCGTTGCCGATCTCGGAGGCAAGATCGCCCGCGGCGTCGGCGCCCTGGGAGTAGCCGGTGATGGTGTAGCGGGCGCTGGGGCATCGGGTGTTGTTGTCGCGCAGCGCAGTTCGTGCGTTGTCCAGTGCTGTCTGTTTGGAATCGGCGTAGGTGTGGCCGTTGTCGAAGGCACGCGCCATATAGGGCGTGAAGTAGATATCGGCGCGAGGTCCGTTCTCGCGCTGGATCGCTTCGGCCACTGGCCGGAGCATGCCGATGGGTTGGGTGGGGTCGGCGCCCGGGTTGGTCTCCCAGGTGCCGGGGATGAACAGGTTGAACGTGGCCGCGCAACCGGCGGGTGCGGCCTGTACGACGGCCGGCGCCGCCACAGCTGACGACGCGACGGCGATGCCGGTGGCCACCAGAGTGGTTGCCAGGGAACGCCTGGTCGAATGAATTGACATCTGTACCTCACTGCCGAGCTCCGGGCGGGAGGCTCACCGGCGAGCAAATAGCGACGTGCCGCTGCGGTTCGTTCGTGGCGAGCCGGGCTCAGTGTCAGAAAACAGCAGGTAGCAACTCAAATAGCTCTGTGGATAACCGCGAGGCGACAAGCCGCTGACGACGACCGCGTCCAGATTCTGGGCTGCGCGGCCTGGATCATCACCCGGATTGTCGGCAACTCACTGAATGCCGTGCTGAGCTGCATAGATGGCAGGTCCCTGTGACTACACCGCAGCACGAAAGACTCCGATCCTGTGGCCGTGGAACGGATCGGGGCGAGTCCGTACCCGAACGATCAGTCCCTGGCGTTTGGCGACGGCCAGCACACTTGCGACATCTTGAGGAGCGAACGTCATTGGGAAGTCCAGAGAATCGAACTCTCGCCTGGATTCGATCAACAGTGTCAGCCGAGCATGCACGGGGGAGTCACCGCCGCGGATTCCGGCTCGTTCGCGACGTTTGGCCAGCGCTTGCTCGCTGATGCCCATCAATCGCGCGATCCGGCTGTCCGACATCGCGAACGATCGAAAGAATTCGTAGTCTTCGACGAAGTCCTGGTGTTCTGTCACTAGGCGACCTCGCTGGCGACAGAACCCAGTGCACGGATCCGATCCGGTCGAAACCCCGCCCACCGTTGCTCACCGGCTACCACCACAGGGACCTGCAGATACCCCAAGCCCAGCACCAACTCTCGTGCTGCTGGAACCTCGGTGATGTCGATGACCTCGTATTCGAGGCCGGTCCTGTCAAGCGCGGTGCAGGTGGCGTTGCACTGGACGCATCCGGGTTTGCTGTAGACGGTGATCAACGGTGAATTCCCTTCTTGCGGTTGAGATCCTGGGTGATCTGTGCACGGATCTGCGCGATGAACTCGGGGCTGGACGCGTCGGCCCGGCGCCGAGCGAACTCGGCGGCCTGCTCCTGCGCCCGCCGGGCGGCGGCCGCCGCCGCGGCGGCGGCCTGCTCGGAAGGGGATGGTCCGGACCAGTCGATGCGAGCGAGGCGAGTGGTGAGGAACCGTTTCGGGTTGGTGAGCTGGCTCGGCCAGCTCCAGCCGGACTCCCGGGCGTACCTGTTGAGCAGCTTGTCGATGTCTTCACCGCTGTAGCGGGCGGTGTCGATGCCTACGCCGACGATGGCGTCCGCGACGACACCGATGTGCTGCTTGAGCTGTCCGTATCGCCACCGCAAACGGCTCTCCAGCACGGCGGCGGCTTTTTGCAAGTGCAGCGCTCGTGGTCCTTCGCCTGCAGTTTTGTGATCGATTGCTCGACCAGCGCGATTTTTCGCGCGTGTTGGTGAGAACTTCCTAACGCAAGATGAACTACTAACCCCCCTAGAGGGGGGTAGCTCGCCACCGACGCTGACCTGGGGGTTTCGGCAGATGGCTGTGACGACTCGGGAGCGCGGTCCGATCGATGCCGACCGGCGGTGCGGGACCACGGCGAGGACCGCGTGGCGCGGGCTGGTGAGGTACCACACCGAGGCGGCATAGATCTGCTTGCCGTGGTGGTGGGCCGTGGCCGCCATGCGTTCGATCGGTGACAACCGACGGCCCCGCCGGACCTCGACCGCCATCCCGAGATCGAGCAGAAGGCGCTTCACCCGCGAGACCACCCGCTCGCTAACTTTTGCCCGACGCGCGATCGCGAAGTTCGACGCTGTCATGCCGCGCCCGTCGACGCGGTTCGCGAACGTCGACATCGCTTCCGCGACATCGAGCACCTTCTCCCGTGCGACATCCTGGGCGGCCCGCAGTCTGTCGCCGCGTTCGGTGCGGAGAAGAACCTGGATCTGGATGCGCCAGCTCTCGGGGCTTGTCCACACCGGGATGCGTCCCGACACGCCTTCCGGAACCGGAATCGACCACGATCCACCGCGCTGATCGGCATTGAGACGCTCGATCTGCTCGACGTTCTCAGCCGCGCGAGCGAAATCCTCTTTCCATTTCGCCGCGAGTTCATCACTAATTGCAGTGTCTGAAAAAGAGCATGCGTTACCCTGGTAGCTGCCCATGCTGGCAACAAACCTTTCTGAGATAGCAACAACCGCGGGACCGACCTGGTCATCGGTTCCGGCAAGCATTCGAGGGTGGTCGCCCTCAGCACCGAATCCCTTTTGCCGAAGGGGTTCCGTGCTGCTCACATGGTGTTGCGGAGCAATATGGGGGTTAGGGAATCAGCGCATCAGCGCGGTGACAGCACCTCCTCTCGCGGGAGGGTGCGACAAGATCGACACGCGGGGGATCAGCGAAGGCCGATCACGCGCCCGCGAGATGGTCAGCGTCAGGCGGGAGCGTCGAATCCGGTGCCTGGCGGAGCAGATATCCGTGCACGGAAACACGACAAGCGGTGCGAAGTCGCACACAGCTAGTTGGTTCCGGCTCAGATGCTTTACACTGGGCAAGGTCATATAGACACCAGGGCGTTTGGTAGAACCACGAGGTTCCTCCGATCGTTTGGATGAGAAGTCAATATGGCGCGAGACCCCCGACCGCCCGCCAAAGCTGAGGGGGTTTTCGTGCGTCTGGGGCCCTACATGGTCCCGGTCCTCTGTTCCAGCTGTTCCTCGGTGGGCAGCATCCCGGCCGCTTCCAGCGCCAGTTCGACGCCCTGATCCAGCATCGCGTAGTGCAGCAGCGTCATCATTCGACGTGTGATCGTGGTGCGCCCGGTTCGTACCGGCCCCAGAACTTTGCGCGCGACCTCGGGGGTCAGATTGGCGTAGACGTGCTCCATGACGCCGGTGTAGGTGGCTGTGATCGGCCGGTGATGGCGTGGCGCCACCGTCAATCCGATCTGGACCAGTGCTTCGACTCGGTCGGTGTGCCTGGTGAACTCGGGTCCCCAGCTGTCGATGGCATCCGCAAACGACTTCGGGGCAGCGAACCCTACCCGCCGCCCGTTCTTCCGCGGTCGGCCTTGTTGCCGTGGCGCAGCATCGTCCTTCATAAACGAAGATCGTTCCTCGAGACCTCGAGAAATGTGTATCGACACGCCGTACGTTTTGACGAAAAACGACGCGCGGGACGTCAATTCGCCGCTCGGGCGGCGTGTCGCTCGTCGACTCCGAGCGAGCCGCCGCTGCCGGCACACGAGAACGTGTCCTGGCGTCGTCGAGGGCGTGACGGAATCGCCGCATCGAAGGCTGCTGTGGGTCAGGCACTTTCGGTCCCTTCCGCGAGGCGCGGCCGGTGGAGGGAGTTCAAGGCGCATCCTTGCGACGCGGGGCATGCGGGTACCCACGCGAGTTCGTGGATCAGCGCGCAGAGCTCGCCGTTGGCGCTGCGGGCCGGGCGCGCGGCCCGGATCTGCTCGTCGAGCAGGTTGCGGGCGATCAGGGCGACCTCCCGAATCTCTTGCAGGGAGGCGGTTTCGGGGTCGGTGGCGACTCGGTCGGCGATATCGCGCAGCACCTCGGCGCCGAACGGTGAGGGCTTCACGGCAGGGCCTTGGCGTTGCCGGGGCAGGGGATGTATCCGGTGGTGCGCGGCCGGGTCGCCGAGGTGTAGGCCGGTCGTGTGGCCCATGATCGGGAGGGGCGGGCGGGAACGAGGGTCAGCGGGCCGTAGGTGTCGACCAGGTCGACGGCATCCATGACCGCGGGGGTGCAGTGTCCGTCGATCAGGCGGGCACGCACCGTGTCCTCGACCGGCACCAGCGCCCACGTGCGTCCGTCCCGGTCGGTGGCGATGAGTTCGTCCATGGTCAGGCCACCCTGCCCGGCACGTGTGCGCGCCCGCGGCCGCGCACACGTGCGACGGTGCCGCAGCGCCGCTGCTCGTATCCGGCCAGGTCGTCGGGGGCGACGATCTCGCCGTTGGAGTTGAACACGTGCCCGGCGACGATCAGCAGCCGCGGGTTGTCCCCGCGTTCTTGGGCGGCGGCGAGCTGGCTGCGGCAGGACCGCAGCAGCGGGCAGGCGTGGCAGCCGTCGACGGCGCGCTGCCAGTCGTGGCGTCCGTGACCGTCGACCTGCCACAGGGTGCTGCCCGCACAGATCGCGCGCCCGGCTTCGGCCCGGGTGGGCAGCCAGCCGCGGCTGGCCAGTTCGCGGCGCACGGCGCGCAGGGTCGGGCATTCGAGACGGCCGCCGAGGTAAGGGACAGCGCAGCGGCGGCACCGGTGCCGTCCCGGCTCGACGGGCCGGTGGTCCTTGGCGAGGCGGTAGAGGACATCGGCAGTGGTCTTGGTCAGTGAAAGCTGGTGTCGTTCAGGATGTTCGGCAAGCCAGCCCAGGGCCCGCGCGACCGGCGGGCAATTGGGGCGTTCGCGGTCGTAGACGAAATCGCATGTCCGGCACCGGTGTCCGGTGTCGTCGGCGAAGTGGTCGACCAGGACGCGGCGCGCGCTGGCATGGGTCATCCGGTTGGCGCAGCGCGTTGCCATGCGCGGACGCCCTCGCGGGGCGTCAACGAAGGTGTTCATGGTGGGCCCCCTTTCGCAGGGAAGTTCAGGTGGCGCACTGGGTGCGCCGTAATCGGTTGCCGGGGATGAGGTTTGGCCGGGGGCGGCCCGTCGAGGCCGCCCCCGGCGGTCTGCTACCGGACCAGCGACTGCGCCGCGGCCAGCACGCCGTTGGCCGCATCGGTGAGCGGGCCGAACTGGCCGGCGGCGAAAGGCTGCTGCTCAGCGATGACGTCGACGGCCGCAGTGGCGGCCGCGGCCGTCGACGGATCGGATTTCGCGGCGGTCAGTACCTCGCGCGCGAACTGGGTACCGGCGGGCCCGAACTGCTGGGTCGCACCGTTTGCCTGATCCCCGTCCCGGGCTTCGGCCGTGACGGCGGAGTCGAGCGCCGGTTGTTCGCCCTGCTGCTTCTGGAGCCATTCGGCCGCGTTCTGCCCGGGCACGACGAAGCTGTCGGGAGCCTTGCGGATCTGGTCGTGTAACGGATCATGCTGCGGCAGAGGGCTTTCCGGCGAGGTCGTGCCTTCGGGTGGCGGGGTGAAATCGGATCCGTCACCGGCGGTGGCCACCGCGCCGAGCGTGCCGCCGATTCCGCCGCCGATTCCGGCACCGATCGCGGCCGCGGGAAGGCCGAGCAGTGCAGCACCGGCCGCGGCGCCGATCGCCGCGCCCGCGGCGGTCCCCGCGACACCAGAGGTGACCGTGCCGATGATCGGCACCGGGATCAGGGTGCCCGCGGCCGCGCCGGCGATCCCGCCGATGGTGCCGCCGATCAACGCCCCGCCGACTGCTCCGACAGCGGCCGAGGGCACGCCCAGAACTGTGGCCCCGACGGCGGCTCCAGCGCCGGTGCCGAACACGATGCCGGTGCCCATCCGGGTCGAACGGCTCGGATCGAACCCGACGGAGTTGAGGAAGGTGTCGACATCGCGCTGTTTCTCGGAGGCGAGGGCGTTGATCTTCCAGGCGGCATCGGCGGGAAACCATTGCGGGCGAACGATTTTGGCGTCGCCGATGCCGAGGAACTCCGGTGCGACCGGGACGAGCAGCTTGGGCGGCTCGACGGGTTCGGGCGCGTGCAGACTCGACAAATCCTCGTCGAGGCTTGACGGCGGGGCCGGGGTTGTCTTCGGACCATTCCCGTTGGGTTTCGGCCGGGTACCGCCGGTGCGTGAGGGCGGCTGGCGGTATTCGGTGAGCTCGTGAGTCGCCGGTTCGGGCAGCGCGTTACCCAACGGCGACTGCTCGGTCGGCCGCGGTGGCAGGGCGATCTGGGGTGGGGGAGCGGGCGCGGTCGTGGTGCCGGGCTGCTGGCCGGTGGACGGGCCCGGCTGGGCCGGATCCGAACCGGTGACCCCGGGCTGGGTCTGGGTCGGCGCGGCCACCGCGGTGGCGTTGGCGCCGAAACTCAGCAGCACGACGGTCGCCGACAGGGTCACCGCCGCCAGGGTGCCCGGGCGGGTTGCGGTGGCGCGGCGATGCCGCCGCGGCGCGCGGGCCGCGTGCGGGCACACCATCGGCGTGCTCGGCTGTGTTGATCTGCTCATTGCTGAAATTCCTTCTGCGGGTTGACGATCAGCCCAATGGCTGCACCGGTGTCGAGGTCGATCAACGACGCTCCGGCGTGCAGGGTGTGGGCGTAGAGGGATGCGACGACCGGCACCGCGACCCCGACCAGCTCGGCGCGCAGCCGATCGGCTGCGGCCAACGCGGCCGGGGTACGGGTGGAGGCGACGACGACGATGTAGGCCGCGTCGATGCCTTCGCGGCCTGCGAAGGCGAGGGTCGTCGAGTGATCGGAGATCGCGATGCCCGTGCAGAGCACCGACCAGGTGCCGCCTGCCGAGGTGAGCACCAACAGTGCTTCGGAAGGCGGCTGGCCGAGAACGTCAGGGAGAACAGCAACAACAGCGCTAACCGACTCCGCGCGGCGTCGGCACGAGCGGCCGAACAATGCGCGTGACCGGGGAAAACCGTGGCGCGCACGAGTCGCGCACCACCACTCCCGGCGACAAGGGGGTAGGTGAACCACTACTGTTGACAACTGCAGATGCCCTTCTGCACGTGCTCCGGGAGCGGCTGCAACCGCGATTCCTGGAGTGAGTTCGCTGCCTTCCCCCCTCTGCAAAGGGGGGAAGGCACTAACTTCGGACACCCAGACGAGCTGGGGTTTCGCCCCTATCTGTCCGTGGCGGAACCTCCCTTCGGATCGGCTGGGCCGATCTCAATTCGTTCTGGCGAGAGAGCACCGGCCGCCCTGCCGCCGAAGGTTTCGCCCCACAGCCTCCGCGCGCCGCTGGGGGAGATATCGGCCATCGAGATCCGTGTAGCGAAGTTGTCACGCAGTTTGCTCGGCTGGCTCGCCGCGCGGGCGGTGGGAAGCGCCGATAGGTACGGGCTGAGGCTTTTCCCCCAGACCCAGTCGGTACCGCGGTGCTGCGGCGATGTTGCTCTGTTCATCCCGAAACCTCCCTCCTTGGCTTCAATCCGTCCAATTTATAACGTCAATCCATAACGTCAAGAAGTGTAACCATGTGAGGAGGTCGGGCATCGTGACTGACGATGACCATCGAAAGAAGCGCGAGGTGAGCCGACGCGTCCTGCGCGGCTTCCTGCCCGACAAGCTCGCCGACGCGATCGACGCGGCCGGGCTGAACAACTACACCCTCGCGCGGCTTTCCGACGTCTCGCGCCAGACGCTGACCAACTGGCTCAGCGGCCGCGCGACTCCGTCGATCGACCTGCTGCGCCGAGTCCTGGAGGTCCTGCAACAGCGCCACCGTGACAGGGGATTGGCACCGGTCACCATCGGCGATCTCTACACCTACGACCGCGACAACCCGATGCTCAGCGATCTGCGCATCATGGCGCTGCTGACCCAGCCCGAACTCGGCAGAAAAGCAGGCCTGCCGACCACCGTCGTGCGGGAGCTGGAGATCGGCACCGTCCGGCTGATGCCCCATCACGTCACCAAACTGGCCGACGCACTCGGCGAGGGGGCCGACGAAGCACTGGTTACGCGTGCCTACGACAACACCCGCCGCCGCGACGCCGAAGCCGAACCCTGAACCCTTTACGGGTGCGGCCAGGTGCGGCCAGGAGTCGTTGATGTGGTGACCATAGGACAACGCAGAATAGGCCGCCGAGCTCGGCGACCCGGGTCCTGCCTCGCCACCGGATGCGCCCTGACCGAGCCATCCGTCGACGACACGGACGAGTCCCCGGGCCAGGAGTGATGGGTCCGCGACGACCCCGCACTGCGGCTGGGGCGCGCCCCGCGGGCCGTGCTGAGCCCGGCCGGCTTCATGCTCCACTGCGTTCACCTGATCACTTCCTCCCCCCGGAGTTCTGAAAGTCGATCTGTGCCTCGGCATCACACGACAGCCACAGGACTTTCGCGCCATCGTCTCTGCGTCGCGGGCGCACAACGGCGCGCACACCGCAACCGCGGCTGGTCCAGCGAACGCCTCTGCGTGACTGCAAACCAACCGACCACCCCGGGAATCATACGCAAATCCTACGAAAACTTAGGCACAAGTCAATGAAGATCAACGGCAGGAACAGGAGTGGCCTCCGACTGCGGCGAATCGACGATGAGCCAGCATCATTGACCACTATGAACTGTGCAACCCCCGGACCTACCGCTCTTCCCGCCTCCGGGAATTGTGCATAGGATAACGAAAATGTACGCAATTGTCGGGTGGCATGGAGGCAGGACCGATGGGTAAAGCCCCCGCGCGACTGGACCGCGTGGTGATGGATAAGGCCAGTGCCGCACGTCTGCGCCGCCTGGTGATTGCCAGGCGCGAGGAACTCCGCCGCAGCCGTCGACGGATCCACCAGATGGGCGGCCCTACCGAACCGACCCTGCTCAAAATCGAGCGTGGTCAGGTGACCACGCTCGAAACAGCGACGCTGCGGAACTTGGATGTAGGTCTGGACTGGGAACCCGGGTCGGCGGCAAAGGTAGCCGCTGGCGGCAACCCCACCCCGCTGCGCCGGCGCGGCAGCATGGCGGTCGGCCCGACCGACGTGGTGGTCTCCGCCGAGATCATCGGGCGCGTGCTCACGGTCGCGCAGGAGATCAACGATCTCGCCAAATCCGAAGCCCCCGCCATGCAGGACGCGGCCCGGCGCCTCGACGCCGCCATCCAACCGCTGTATTCCCGGTATGTCACCGAACTGCTCGAGACGAACCGGCGACAGAACGCAGCCCTCGGCCCGCTGGTCGCGATGCTCGGCCATCTCCTGGACCAGCCGTTGGACCAGTGCGCCGACGACGAGCGCGAAGAAGCGCTCTACCGCCGATGGCTGGCGGGCATTCAGGTCGAGCTCGACGCGGCGACGACCACCCGATTCTCCGAGAGATTGAAGGCGAGCCGATGAACCAGCCCGAACCGATGGACCCGCCGTCGCTCGCTGACCGTGTGAACATGCTCTTCCGCACAATTCACGGTGTCGAAGATGACGAACCGACCACCGACTTCGTCGCAGAGGCCCTGCGCGCCAATGGGGTCGATGTCTCCGTGCACCTACTGGGCGCGATTCGCGCCGGCACCGCACCTCATCCACCGGCGACGGTCCTCATCGCCCTGGCCGCGCATTTCCGCCAGCCCTCGTGGTACCTCACCGAGGACAGCGATGCCGTGAGGGTCATGGCCATGCACGTCCAGTTGGGCCTTCTCCGAGTACTGCGTGACTCGGGTGTCAGCCGGGTCAAGCTCCGTGGGAAGCCCGCGAGTTCCGATCGCGCCGCGCTGACCCGGGAGCTGAGCACGCGGGACTTCCGCACGATCAGGACTCCCGGCGAGAAAGCTTCAGACGCAACGCATCCGGCTTCAACGTGATCGTCTCCCGGACTCGAAGTCGATAGTTCGGATCGGCCTCGAGATCGTAATGGCGCAGGATCGTCGCCAGCACCAGGATGAGCTCGTGATAGGCGAATTGCCTTCCCAGACAAGCACGCATCCCCACTCCGAACGGCCGGTACAACTCGGAATGGCGGCCCCGGATCCGCTCGGGCAGGAAACGGTCCGGGTCGAACGCCTCCGGGTCGGCGCCCCACAGTTCGTGCCGGTGTAGCTGCAGGAGAACTACGAATACCCATTCGCCCTTCTCGAAGGGATGCTTACCGCCGAGCAGTGTGTCTTCACGCGCCTTACGGAAATATCCCGGCGCGGTCGGCCACAGACGCAGTGTCTCGTCGATGATCCGCCGCACGTAGCGCAGTTTGGCGACCTGCTCGAACGCCAGCTCGTCACCGGTGGTCTGGACCTGCGCGATCTCCTCACGGGCCCGTGCGGCGATCTCCGGATGGATCGATAGGTAGTGCAGGGCGAAGGCGAGCGTGCCGGCCGAGGTTTCGTGACCGGCGGCGAGGAACGTGAGGATCTGGTGTCTGATGTTCGTGGCGTCGAGCTGCTCGCCGGTTTCGGGGTCGGCCACGGTGAGCATCCGGTCCAGCAGGTCACCGTGGTCCCCGGCGCCGTCACGCATCCGTTGCGCGATCACGGCGTCCACCTCACGGTTGACGAACGCGACATCGGCCCGGTGCTGGGCGCCTGCGCTGCGGAACAGGGTCGATTCGATCAACGGATGGGAGTACGTGGCGCGGTTGAGGTGGGTCAGGATGCGGTGCATCGCGGTCACGATCGGGTGCGGATCGGGGCGGCCGAACGAGTCGAACCGGTATCCGAACCCGCATCGGCCGATCACCTCGAGCGCGACTTTGTTGGTGTCGCTGGGGATGTCGATCCACTCTCCGCCGCGCTGGGACCAATAGTCGACCAGCTCGGCCGCGCAGGCCTGCATCGTGGCGTGGTAGCCGCGCATCGCGGGCGCGGTGAACGCCGGCGCCAGGATCGCGTGTGCCTTGGCCCAGTTGGGTTCTCGGTTGTGCGCGGTGAACAGACCGTCCCGGGCAACCGTCCGCAACTGGGGCAGTGGTCCGCCCAGGAATTTCGTCCACGCCTCGTCGCTGTTGATTTCGCGGAGCAGGTCCGGATCCGACACGAACGTGACCCGGCTGCCGAAGATGTTGCGCTCATAGATCGAGCCGTACTTCTGGGACCCTTCCATTCCCCATTGGCTGGTCTCGGTCACACGCAGGTCCCAGATGTCGCCGAGGAACGGCAGCCGGTACGGCGGGTGCGGTAGTACGCGGTCGCGGGCCCGGATCGGCCGGGTGGCTGGTGTGGTCGTGGTCATCGTGTTCGTTCTCCGTCCATTAGGGGCTCGGCCTCCGCGTGGATCCGCGGATCATTCCAATAGGCAGCGATTCTGCGCAGAGCTTGTATTTCGTCGACGATGTCGCGGCCCGGCGCGGACGCCTGGAGCCGCTGGTACTGCCCCGGTGCTGCACCGGATTGCTTGCGTCGCAACGCTCGGATGATTTGAATCGCGT
This sequence comes from Nocardia sp. JCM 34519.1, assembly GCF_020361265.1. Taxonomy (NCBI): domain Bacteria; kingdom Bacillati; phylum Actinomycetota; class Actinomycetes; order Mycobacteriales; family Nocardiaceae; genus Nocardia; species Nocardia sp. JCM 34519.1. Next base: position 45,715 of record NZ_JAIRBR010000021.1, on the reverse strand, counting down.
CTGCGGCGGGCCCGTCGGTGTCGTCGGCCGGGGGCTCTGCGTAGCGGCCCAAGACCAGCAGCGCATCACGGATCTCGATCGTCATCCGGTGCAGCCGCTGATGCGAGCTCCCGGCCGCCGCTTGGCGCGGCCGGGGTATCTCCGGGCACGCAGTCACCAGCGAGTCCCACATCGGGGCGAGCTGGCGCAACGTACGCGCCGCCGAATCCCACCCCAGCCGGCGCGCGATCTCCGTAGCGATACCTGCCGCCACGACCAGCGTGGCGCACCCCAGCACACTCAGAAAGCCGGATTGGCTTGCGCGGAAACGCCATTCGACGAAACTATCCGCCACCTCCAGCGCCGCGCAGATCGAGCTGGCCCAGATGGTGACGGCCTCCTCGATCACCCAAATGCCGAGGATCACGATAGCCAGGAAAGTCCGCCGATGAGTGGGCCGCAGATCACCTTGTCGCAGCTCCCTAATGCACATGGCCACCATCAGAAGCCCTCCGACGCCGGCCCATCCGGAGAACCCGACGAGGATGAATACCGGCCCCTGCCAGCCCGGGATCAGCTCCACCTGCGCGTCCAGCGATCGCGCATGCGCGCCGACGATCATGAGCAGCACCCCCGACGCGTACGCCGCGATCCATACCACTCGGGTGGTCGCGGCCGCACGGGTCGACCACAGCTCGGACCAGGAGGCTGCCAGCAGCAGAAGAGGGGCCAGCGTGAGCGCGATGAACGCTACCGACAGCTGCTGGGTGAATCGGATACTGAACAGGCCCAGGTCGGCGAGCAATTGCTGTGCGGCCCGCTCGCGCAGGAAGCCCGCGCCCGCCGCGAAAAGGAGGGCATAGGTGACCAGCCGGTCCGTCGGCCGTGAACGAGCGTGCAGTCCCAGCGCGCATCGCAGCACCGCCAGGGCGAAGGTGACCCCGATGATCAACCAGGCGATCGGCGCCGGTAGCGACGATGTCACAGCTCTCTCCAGAACGATCGCATCGGCCGGCTCGTCCGATACCGTGACGTGCTGGAAAGCAGCAGATCGGCGAACATCTCGGCTTCGTCTTCTTGGTGGTCGCCGAACTGGGATCGCCCTAGTACCCGCCGAATGGTGGCCGGGTCGATGTCGGGCAGCAACTCCTGCAAGCCTTCAAGACCGCTGGTGTCCGCGCCGTGATCGAGCAGCATGTGCCCTGCTTCGTGCGCGATGATCTGATCGACGTGGTAATCGGTCGTCCCCGCATCGAAGGCGATCACGTCCGCCGCGGCGCACTCCAGCCATAACCCGCACGGCGTTCCGCGTCCCGCGCCGAGCAGGCCCGTCAGCGGGGTGGATGCGACCGGCATGAGTTCGATCGGGCGTCCCCGCAGGGCCCCCAGTTCGGTGAGAAACCGGTCTCGGTTCCACGGGCTCGGAATCAGGTCGAGCACGGCGTCTTTGGCTGCCAGCACCCGGCGAGTCGATTCATCCACTCGTGATCACCCCCTCCTCTCCCAACACAACCCACAGTCCGACAGCGCTGTCCGGTAGCCGTCCGGTCGAGTGAGCCATGTTGTATGTCGTTGTATTCCAATGCGATTCGACAAACCGATCACTACAGGACCGGGTTGCTGGCGGCGCCGACGAGCTGTCGGAGAAGAGCAGGCGGTCACCGAACTGCGCAAACGGCATGTCCCCGCCACTGAGGACATGCACCGGCCCGTCACCGGCGGGCCAGCCGGGCGTCGCACGGCCGGTTTCTCATCATGATCACGACCGTTCCCGAGGAACGTGCCCGCTACCTGGCGCAGTGGCGCGGAAAGCGCCTCGACGCAGTGCTGATCACTCGCGGGTCGTTTGTCGAAGGTGATGATCATTGCCCGGTGGTCCCCTTTGTCTACGCATCCGAAAGCAGACCCACCCGTAGGGAGGGCCTCTGCTTCCGGTGGGAGAGGCTCACCGCCGGCGCGAAATCGCCGTAGTAGCAATGCACTACAGCTCTGGTGAAGATAGCAAGGGTGTTCGATATGGCGCAACCGAGTTGACAACAACCACCAGCAGTTATGCGGTACAGGCCGTCCTAGTCAACTGACCGGCATGCTGACGGTGGGCTCGCTTAAGCTGACCGGCATGGCACTACCAGCTACGTGGATCGCCGTAGACGTCATTGGAACTCAGCTCAGCAAAGAAGTTTTCATTCACAGCGCCGGGGGAGTGCGCGTCGCCCGACCACTGCGCCGGGTCCGGACCAACCTCGGATTCGACCGCGCAGGCGAAGTCGCATTCAGCGCGGTGGTCGAGGCGAGACTCGAAGGCCGCCCGCTGCCTGCTGTCGAGGGCCTGGTGATCGAAACCGATTTGAAGATGGCCTCGGACGGCACGCCGGTGGGACTTCTGGTCTGGATGGCTGCGACGCCGCCGACGGAACGGCCCACCTACAACGTGTGGCTTTTGGACATGACGGCAATGACCACCCGCACCACCGGCGATGACCCCGGCCTGATCGGTGATGGTCGCGCGGCCGGCGAGGAACGCCACGTCCAGCACCTGTTCACGTTCCTGTGCCCGGAGGACGCGTGGCGGATGTGCGGCGGCTACTACGACGCGCTGACCGGCGACGACGGTCTGCTGATCGATTCCTACTGGTCGTTGCGCCCGGCCGAGCACTGGGTGCACATGTGGTCGAGCTGCCGGTTGCGGGTCACCGCCGAGGGCGCCCAGCGCACCCTCTACGGCTTGACGCTGGTGCTGCGAGAGCGGGAGAACTTCGAGTCCAACATCGCCCCGATCGTGCGGTTCACCAAAGCCACTCTGCTGCTGGTGGAACGCAGGAATCGGATCCCGATCACGACGGTGGGCCAGTTGGCCCCGCTCAGCGAGAGCAAGGTCGGCCAAGTGCTCGACCAGGTCGACCTCGAAGAGCTGGCCAGCCCGGACGCCGAGGACGGCATCGAGCAGAAGATCTCCATCGACGGTGAGCCCTTCATCGCGACGAAGTTCGCCCTGCACAGCGCACAGGAGCGTCACGGCGACCCGGTCGCGATCATCCTGCTGACCGAGGACAAATCAGCTGCCTGAACATCGCTGCTCCCACAACTGAATTATCAACTCGTATAACAACTTTGGAGGTACTACTCGTGCGTGTTCTTATCACCGGCGCCAACCGTGGAATCGGCGCCGCGGTAGCCAGCTACCTGGTCAAGGAGGGACACACGGTGTGGGGCACGCACCGCGGATCCGGGGTTCCCGACGGGGTGCGCGGCGTGGAATGCGATGTCACGGACATGGATTCGGTCGACCGGGCCTTCAGCACGATCGAGACCGAGGACGGCCCCGTCGAGGGGCTGGTCGCCAACGCGGGCATCAAGGAGGACACGCTGTTACCACGGATGAGCGAGGACCAGTTCACTCGCGTCATCGACACCAATCTGACCGGTGTCTACAGGGTCGCCAAACGGGCCAGCCGCAACATGATCAAGCACCGGACCGGGCGAATCGTGATCATCGGCTCGGCCTCCGGTCTCGCCGGTATGCCCGGGCAGGTGAACTACGTCGCGGCCAAAGCCGGTGTCGTGGGCATCGCACGATCGATCGCACGTGAGCTCGGTTCCCGGTCGATCACCGCCAATGTCGTGGCCCCGGGTTTCACCGAGACCGAGATGGCCGCCGATGTCGCCGATGGTGTCGTCGAACAAGCCTTGGCCGCAACGCCTTTGCGTCGATTCGGCAAGCCGCAGGAGGTCGCCGCGACCGTCGCGTTCCTGCTGAGTCCCGACGCAGGGTTCATCACCGGCGCCGTCATCCCGGTCGACGGCGGCATAGCTATGGGCCATTGAGCCGACTTCACGACAACGCGCCGGTCTCGCGCTATCGCGAGACCGGCGCATTCGTGTTCACGGGCCGCTGACCCCGATACACGACACTTCCCTGCTGTGAATCACGGGGATCGATCTCACGTTCAAGCGAAAAGGAGCGCAACGGCGTGACCACGACTCTTCTACGCAATGGCCACCTGCTCACTATGGACCCCGCCTACGGCGAACTCGCCCGCGCGGATGTCCTCATCACCGATAGCCGGATCACCCGGATCGGTGTGGACCTCGACGCGCCCGCGGACGAAACCATCGATTGCCGAGATCACATCGTGCTTCCCGGATTCGTCGATACCCACCGTCATATGTGGCAGACGCAGTTGCGCGGGCAGATGGCGAATTCCACGTTGCTGGACTACGCCGCTCTCATTCGAGGTGTCTACAGCGCCTGCTACGAACCCGACGATGTCTACATCGGCATTCTGATGGGATACCTCGATGCGCTCAACGCCGGAACCACGACGCTGCTCGACCACTGCCACATCATGAACTCCGCCGAACACGCCGCCGCAGCGATCCGCGCGTTTCGCGACTCCGGCGCGGGAGGCGTCTTCTGCTACGGCCTGTTCCCCAATCCCGACACCGACAATCCCGACTCGATCGAACGAGTTCTCCACCCGCCAACGAGACTGTGGGACAACGCCCGTCGCACTCGCGAGGTGCACTTCACCGCCTCCAACGACGATCGCATCCGCTGGGGGATGGCGCTGAGCGAACTCGAATTCTTTCCGATCGAATATTCCCTTCGCGAAATCCACTTCGCCCGCGAACTCGGCGCCCACACGATCTCTGCCCACGCTGGGATCGGGCAGCCCAGTCGCTACACCCGCTACGTCGAACGCCTCGGCGCCGCAGGCGAACTCGACAAGGACCTGTTGCTGGTCCACGGCGCAGCACTCACCAACCGAGAGTTGGAGCTGATGGTCGAGCATGGTGTCGCGCTCTCGGTCACGCCCGAAACCGAACTCCAGATGGGAATGGGCCTGCCGACCCTGGCCCGCTTCGCCGCCGCTGGTGGTCGCGCCGGATTGGGCATCGATATCGTCTCCAACCAGTCCTCGGACATGTTCACCCAGATGCGCCTCGCTCTGCAGGTCACCCGGGGACTCGACAATCAGCAACTCGCCCGCCGCGGCTTGTTTCCCACGCAGTTGGGGATGACGGTCGAGCACATCCTGCGCTCGGCGACGATCGACGGTGCCGAGGCGCTCGGCCTCGCGGATGAGGTCGGCAGTATCAGCCTCGGCAAGCGCGCCGACATCATTGCGATCCGCAAAACCGACGTGAACATGACCCCGGTCGTCGATGCAACTGCCGCGGTAGTGCTCTATGCCAACGCAGGCAACATCGCCACCGTCCTTACCGACGGCGTCGTCCGCAAGCGCGAGGGATCACTCGTCGGCGTCGACCTCGCCGCATTGACCGACCGACTGCTGGAGTCGACGAAAAGGGTACTGAAACGCTCTACCGCCTTCGATTCGGACAAGCCCCTGCGCGCTATGCGCCAGTTCGCCCCACTCACCAGGCGGTCCAGCTTCGAACAGCGCTTGGCTGCAACGGTTTTCAGAACCAATGTCAAACCACTTCATGATCTGTTGATCAGATACGCCCTCAAACGAGCCCGATAGCGCCGAATCAGGGCGCCGGAACCTTCTGATCTGTGTCAGACGGTTCCACCATTCGAATTCGTCACGGGGTTGCTCGGCGGAGCGCCGGTCGGTACGAAAAATGATGTTTCACCTGCGGTGATGGCATGTCCCTTCGAGGCAGAACCAGCATTTCCGGCCTGCGGCCCGGCGTGGTCAGGGCATGACGACCAGGGGGACGCCATAGGTTCGGTAGCGGTCGGGCTCGCTGGTGAGGATCGGCAGACCATGGCGTTGGGCGGCCCAGACGACGGGGGCGTCGGCGGTCCAGTCCTGCCCGGCGCCGTTGCGGCGGGGAATGTGGGTGCCGATGCTGAAGGCCGCGTCGTCGACGCTGACCCATTTGATGACCGCGGGGTGGGAGGACCGCAACGCGGCCAAGCGCTGGCTGCCGTTGGTGAGCCGGGCGGCGAGCATCACCGCGGTGGTGGGCACCACCATGATCCGCCGGTCACGAGCGTATTCCTCAAGGAGGATGTCCCCGAAGACCGGTGTGGTGGTGATGGCGGTGAGAACAGTGTGGTCGGCGGCGGTGCTCACGCCGCCCCGGCGGCGGCGATGGCGTCCACCGCGGCGATCAGGCTCTGTACCCGCGCGCGTGCCGCGGTGACTTCCTCGGCCGGGTACTGATTGATCTGAGCCTGTAGGTCGCGGATCTCGTGCTCACGTTCGTCGTCGTCGAAGTAGGCGGGTGGCAGGCCTTCGCGCATGGCACCGCTGGGCACGTGATAGATCCGTCCCTGCGCGTCGTGCACTTCCACCTGATCGGCCATGCCAGCACTGTACACCGCACCCAGCCTGGTCCGGCAGGCCGAATTCGCCCGGCATCAGCCCCGCTCGCACGGCAAACAGATACGTGAACTGCGTAAACAACATGTCCCCGCAGCGTTTGTTGCCTGGGGCGCACAGTGGTCAGCCGTCTTGCGGCTGGTGGTCCCAGAGGTGGACGGTGTCGCCGAGTTTGAGGGGCTTGTCGGCGGGCCCCTTGATGTGGGGTGGAACGATGCGGTCTTCGTGTTCGCATCCGCCGTCGTTGTGGGCGCGGGGGTTGAGGCAGGTGTTGCGCCGGTAGGGGCGCACCGGCCAGCGGCAGGTCCATTGCGGGGCGCGGCGGCCGCTGGAGGCGGTGGCGTCTTGTTCTGCGGCGGCCCGGCTGGGGCGGTGGGCGGTGTGGACGTTGACGATCCGGACGTCGGATCCCCCGGTGATTCCGGCGCGGCAGTCGCGCTTGCGGCCGGCGCGGTTGCGGGGGATGTCCTCGATCTCGGTGAGCTGGGTCTTTCCGGTCTGGCTCATCAGCTGCCAGGCGGTGTAGACGACCTGGGCCCACTCCTTGGTGGTGTCGGGCTCGGGCTCACCGAACGGCACACCCCATGCCAATGCCATCTCGTTGTCCCAGTTCAGTGGGGTGCGGCGCGGGTGGGCGCGGATGTCGCCCGCGGTCATCGCGGTGCCGTCGGGCGCGGTGCCGACGATGGTGTCCGGTGCCAGAGCATCGAAGGCGGACCCGACCGGGGAGTAGAAGGTGAGCCACACCCCGTCGAAGTGCGGGGGGATCGGTTGCAGCCGGCCGTGGCGGCGTTGGTTGACCCAGCGCACGGCGGGGCCGTCGGTGATGGTGACATCGTCGGGTGCCCAAAGGCCCCAGCTGACCGCGACGATGGGTGTGGTGAGGCTGGCGTGCGCACCTTCCCGGGCCATGGGGCCCAGGGCGTCGGCGGCGTGCTGGGTGTAGCCGCCGATCGGCTCGGCGAACACCATGAACCCGAAGGGGCTCGGCAGTCGGGTCGGTTTGACCGGCTCGGTGGGTGGGACAGCGGCGGCGGCCAGCGCGAGGGAGGTCATGTCCGCGGTGGCGTAGTACAGGTGAGCTTCACGGAGGCGGCGCTGCTCGGAATGGGCCAGCAGCATCGAGGCGATCGCGCCGGGTGAGGCGTCCGCGCCGGACACGGTCGGGACTACGGCGGCATGTCCCGCGTTGATGGCCGCGGCGAGTGAGAGCATGGATTCCTCGCTGACGGTGTCCTCGCACATCCGCATGCGCCACTCCGGCAGCTCGCGCGGTTCCGGCGCCTTCCACGGCATGGCCGCCCGATCGGTCGCGGTGCTCACTTGCTGGCCTCCAGCCTTCCGGGGACGGTTGCGGTGTGGAGTTGATGCGGCCGCAGTATCACCCGACCCACTGACAAGTTGCCCTCCATCAGCCATGGCCGGGACCCGCGCACAGCTGGAATCCCTTGGCGCGCAACATTAAAGAACAACCTGTACCTCCGCAATCCAGTTCGGCGAGTTCACAGGCGTGAACGTGTCCGGGTATCGAGTCGGCGTGCCGTCGGCCGGGCCGGTGGTTTGCCTCGGTAACCCGAGGACCAAGGTTGCTTTCAGCTGCAGGTGAGGTGCATGAACATTGTGAAGTCGGTGTCGGCGCCGGTGGTGGTCCAGCTCGCGGGCGCTTTTTCGCTGAGTTGAACCTCGACGTCGCCGGGCCCGGGCCGTCCCCAGGTCACTCCGAGCGGGAAACCGCTGCCGGCGAGTTTGCGGGATGCCTCGATCGTGCCCGTCGGGGTCGTGAAGTCGGCGGCCGGATATTTCAGGGTGGTGTTCTCGACGGTGATGGTCTGGGAGGTGTTCTTCAGCACCGCCCGCCAGCCGTTGGGTGCGGTGATGTCGATGGTCAGCGTGTCTGCTTGGCCGTGGCAGCGGGCGGTGACCTGATCGGGAGTGGGCCGGGTGACCATCGTGGCGCCGGGCTGGTCGCCGACGCCGATCGCGAGCCCGGACTTCTTGAGGGCGTTGGCATTTCCGCTGCTCGATGCCGTGGTGACGGTGGCGGGCCGTCCGGTGTCGTCGCTGGCGCCGCGGTCGCAGGCGGTGAGTATTCCCGCGGCGGCCACGGTGATCACCGTGGCGCTGACCAGGCCGATCGCGGCCCATCGTTTCCTCGACATGGTGCAGATTCCCCTTCTGTTCGGCCGTCAGTACCGGATGGTATCGATGAGCCACCGGTCGCCGTCTTTGATCATGGTGACCCACGCGACGGTGTCCGGGGCGACGGCCACAACGTGCTCCCCGGTAACGGCTGTCTGGCGGATCGTAGCGACTCGAGCGATCTGAGTGGGAGTGTCGTCCGGGCAGCCGGAGCACCCGAGGGTGACCTCGGCCACGACTTCGGTGTGCTCGGAAGCCCATCGGCCCCACTCGATTCCGGGTCCACGTTCGGCGCGGGCGTCGGCGAGCACCCGCGCGGCCAAGGCCGCCGACAACCAGGTGCGCGCGCGGGCGAACGCGTCGCGCGGGCCGGAATCGGTGCTCGGGTACCAGGTATAGGCGACGGTGAGCCCGTCGCGGGCCGCGTTCTCCGCGGCCTGGATGTCGGGCGAAGCGTGCTGGGTGGGTGCTGGCGGCAGGGTGGTGGACGAGCTGGCGGCCGCCGCCGGAGTGGAGGGCCTCGGCTCCGACGGTGAATCGTCGGATCGAACCAGGACCACCGCGATGGCCGCTATCGCTGCGATCACCGCGGTCATCAGGCCCATCACGATCAGTGTGCGTCGGCGCATCGGTCGATCCCCTCAACTGGCAGTCGTGCATAAGTGCGGGTTGACCTGCGGTGATGACAGGTCCCCGGCATCGTTCGGTGTGGTGGAGGCGGTCACAGTTGGTCGTATTCCCCGACCTGGATGCCCCCGACCCAGGTCTGCAGCACTTTCGTCTGCCACAGCGCCCTCCCGGCGGGCACCGCGAGCGGATCCTGGTCGCAGAGCACGAGATCGGCGTATTTTCCGGGCTCGAGGCTGCCGAAGAGGTGTTCCTGACCGGCGGCGTAGGCGGCGTCGAGGGTGTAGGCCCGTAAAGCCTCGGCCGGACTGAGCGCTTGCTCGGCACGCCAGCCGCCTGCCGGGGCTCCCTCCCGATCGGTGCGAGTGGTTGCGGCGTGCAGCCCGTCCCATGGATTGTGCGTGGCCACCGGGAAATCGCTTCCCGCGGCCAGGACCGTGCGCTGCTCGGCGAACCGCCGCCACGCATAGGCGCCGGCGAGACGGTCGGCGCCGAGCCGGGCCTCGGCCATCGCCCGATCGTCCACGGCGTGCATCGGCTGCATGGACGCGATCAGCCCCAATTGCGCGAACCGGGGAATGTCTGTCAGGTCGAGGACCTGGGCGTGTTCGATGCGGTGTCGCAGCGGTGCGTGCGCAGCGGAGCCACCGACCTGGGCGAAGGCGTCGAGGGCCATCCGGTTGGCCGCGTCACCGATCGCGTGGACGGCCACGGCGAACCCCGCGTCGGCGGCCCGCCGGATCCGCGCGGCGAGTTCGTCGAACGACAGCTGCGCCAGGCCGCGGTTGCCGGGCTGATCGGCGTAGGGGGCGAGCAAACAGGCGCCGTGGCTGCCCAGCGCGCCGTCGACGAAGATTTTGACGGTGCCGACGCGGAGCCGGTCGTCGTCGGTGGACCGGCGCACGGCGTCGCCGAAGCGGGTGAACGCCTCCCAGGTCAGGCAGCTGTTGATGCGCATGGTCAGCTGATCGGTGCGGGCGCAATCGAACAGGACCGGGACATGCTCGGGACCGGTGGCGGCCTCGGTCACGCCGGTCAGGCCGACCTGGTTGAGCATGCGCTGGGCCGCCAGCAGCCGCTCGGTGTGTTCGGTGGTCGTCGGCGCCGGAATCTGTTGGTCCACCAGTCTTTTCGCGGTGTCAATCAGTATGCCGGTCGGGTGGCCCTGCTCATCGCGCAGGATGGTGCCACCGGCTGGGTCGGGAGTCGCGGCCATGACGGCGGTCGCGCGCAGGGCCGCGGAGTTGGCCCACCCCATGTGGCTGTCGGTCCGTAACAGCCAGACGGGCCGCCCGTCGACGACGGTGTCCAGATCCGCGGCGGTGGGCAGGCGATCGTGCCAGTTCACCTCGTTCCAGCCGCGTCCGGTGATCCAGCTCAGAGTTGGATGCGCGCGAGTGTAGGTGTCGACCATCTGCAGCGCGTCGTTCAAAGACCGCGCAGGGGACAGGTCCAACTGGGTGCTGAGTGCGCCCAGATTGAAGACGTGACCGTGTGAATCGTGCAGGCCCGGCACACAGACTCGGCCTCGTCCGTCGACGCGGCGCACGCCGCCGACGGCTCCCGGGTCGAGGGCCTCGATCTTGCCGTCGGCTCCGATAAGGAGGCTGGCGAATCGTCGGTTTCCCTGGCTCGTGCAGGTCACCCCGTTCACGTTGTGCAGCAGGATCGGCTCGGTCGGTGTCCGCCGTGACGCAGGGGCCGAGCAGGAGGCGATCAGTCCGGCTGCGGCGGTCGCCGCGGCCGCGGTACCGGCCAGGCGCAAAGCCTGGCGCCGGTTCACCGAGAAACGGTGAGCAGATTGGGTGGCGGCGTTCGGGTTCATGGAGTGCCTCACTTTCGAAAGAGGGGAGAAATAGGGACCTGCGCATCGGTGGCGCGGTCAGTGCGGCGACCGGGCCCGCGCAGCGGCCTGCGGCCGATCCCTGGTCCGACAGGTCTGCGCCGTGTTCGATGCGAGACATGCGCGGCCACTACGGATTCCGTACAGCGGTTCGCTGAATCCTGTGCAGTCCAACCTGTTTCGTTATCCGGTGACCCGGGAAGCTTTGAAAAATGTGTTTGAACTGCGGGTATGACACGTCCCCTCATAGCACCCGCCGTGCGCGCATGTCGGGCTGGACGGCCGCCTCGGTAACGGACTGTCCCGTGGTGGGCGAGTGGATCATCCGATTGGCTCCTGCGTATATGCCGACGTGACCGGGCCCGGCCGAGCCCCAGGATCCGAAGACGAGATCGCCGGGCTGGGCCTGATCCATCGCCACTTCCTCGCCGACAGTCCATTGCTGTTCGGAGGTGCGGGGCAGGGTGCGGCCGCTGGCGGCGAAGACGGCGTAGCTCGTCAGGCCGCTGCAGTCGAATCCGCCGTTGGTCGGCCCGCCGGTCCCGCCGCCGCCCCACACGTATGGGGTGCCGATGAACTGGCGGGCGGCTTCGACGACCTGTGCGCCGTTGCGGGTGCCGTTGGGCACGAATTGCCCACCAGCGGTGGGTGATTGGTATTTGGCCATGGCGGCGACGATCTTGGCGACGTAGGGGCGGGTCTGGGTGTCGTAGTCGCCGCCAGAGGGCATTCCGCCGGCGGCCAGGACTGCGCCCTCGCCGCCGTTGTATCCGGCGATGGTGAGTTCGGTGATGTCGCCGTGGACGCGGCCCTGGGTGATCCAGCCGTCGATCTTGTGGGCGATCGCGCACATGTAGCGGCCCTGGGCCATGATGGCGTCGCCGTCGTCCCAGATGCTGGCGGTGCCGTTGCCGTCGGCGTCGATCAGGTACGGCTGGCCGTCGTCGGGATCGATCGCGGCCGCGGTGCCGGGCAGGAATTGGGTCAGCCCTTGGGCTCCCGATTTCGAGGTCAGGCCGCGCTGGAATCCGCTCTCGGCTTCGACCTGCGCGGCGATCAGCGGGGGCCGCACCTGCGGGCACAGCGATCCGGCCTTGCGGATCCACGGTTCGAGCTCGGGCGGGACGCTGCCCTGTTTGAGTTCCCCGGCGCCGGGGGTGCCGAATCCGGTGCAGCCCAGCGATTTCGACGATGCGGCCAGCCGCACATCGGCGGTGACGGTGCCCGACGGCGCCGCCGAGGGGGCCGGGCCGGAGAGGTCGAGGACGCCGGCGAGTTTAGTCAGCGGGTCGATGGGATGTCCGCCGGTGAGCCGCCCGCCACCTTCCCAGTACTCGACGTGCACGTGCGGTCCGGTCGACTGCCCGGCATTGCCGATCGTGCCGATCTGGTCACCGGCGTTGACCCACTGGCCCTCGTGAACGCCGACGCCGTCGGGGAACATGTGCCCGTACACCGTGCTGACCGGGCCGCCGTCGACCAGGGAGTCCAGCACGATCCAGGACCCGAAACCATCAGCGGGACCGGCTTTGACGACCACGCCGTCGAGCACGGCGTAGATCGGCGTGCCGATCGGCCCGGCCATGTCGATGCCGTTGTGCATCGCGCCCCAGCGGGTGCCGAACCCGGAAGTGAAGGTCGCGGTGCCCTTGGCCGTGGGCGGGCGGATCGGGCCCGACTCCCTCATCTGCCCCGGCATCGCGGGCCGTGTGACCTGCGGTGATGGCACGTCCCCCGCGCAACGGCGGGGTGGGATCACCGGCGCCGGCGCCGCGCATCCGGCCGCGACCAGCGCGGCGACGGCCAGCCCTGCCAGCGCCAGCACCGAACGCCCGCTCACCGTGTCCCCGGTAACGGAGTGTCGAGCTCGGGATTCGGAATCGGTCCGGACTGCGCACCCGGCGACGGGCTCGGCGAACCGCTGGGCGAACTCGGCGATATGGGCCTGCTGCTCGGCGCGGAGGAGGTGGGACGCGACGGCGAGGTGGTGGGCGCGGCGGTGCGCGAAGCGCTCGGCCCGGGCGACAATTGCGCGAGCGCGGCCAGGTCGAGGGTGGGCAGCGGCGCGTCGACGAGCCATTTTCTGTCGCCGCCGCCACCGACGACCTTGAGCGTCAGCTTCATCGTCCCGGCCTGGGTCGGGACGCTCACCTGCGCCACCCGCGCTCCGGCCGCGCCGATGACCAGCTCGCTGTGGGTGGGGCCGGTGATCGCGACCGGCACTTGCGGGCGGGCCGCGGCGAAGGAATCACCCGGCGTCTCGGCGGCGAACCGGGCCAGCTTGGCCGCCCACTGGGTCGGGGTCAGCGACTGATCGACGTAGGTGTGGACGTAGGCCATCGCCGCAGCCGGGGCGCTCGAGGTCGCCCATTGCGCGGGTTTGGCGGCCACCGCCGTTTCGCTGACCTCGGCCAGCTCGTAGCTCAGCGACTGGGCCGCCGTGCTCGGCGCGGCCTCGGCGACCGGCCCGGGCGCAGCGGAATTCGGTGTGCCGGTGGGGGATTGGCCGATGAGGCGGCCGATGAGGATCAGCACGGCCAGGATCGCGATGATCGTGACGGCCAGGTTGGTCCGCGAGTAGAGCACCCACCGGCGCAGGGGCGCGAGAACCGGGTTGCGGGCGGAGCGGGTCATCAGTTGTACCTGCCCCGGTGCTCGTCGCCGGAGCGGCCGCGCCGCGGCGCGGGATCCCACACCTTCGGGCGCGGGCCGCCGCCGGAATCGCGGCGCGGCGCGGAAATCGCGATCATCGGCGTCACACCGGCGGCGGTGTTCTTCCCGCGGGCCGGGGTGTAGACCCGCATCGGCGCGATGATCGACCCTTCACCGCCGTCCCAGCGCTGGCTGACCGACGCGGCGCGGGCGAGCTCGCGCCGGTTGTCCTTCCCGGTCTCGGCGGCCTCCTGGTCGAGCCGCTGCCGCGCCGCCACACCCGCCTCGGCGGCGCGTGCGGCGTCGGTGTCGTCGACCTGGCCTTGCTTGCCGCGCTGGTCGCCGCGTGCGGCATCGCTGCTGGCCGAGGCGGCGATCCCGGCGATGCGGGCGTCGCGCTCGGAGGACGAGCCGACCCGGTCGCGGTTCATCAGCTCCTTGCGTGCCTGCGTGCGGGCCTGATTGACCTGGTCGTTGCGGCGGCTGGCCAGGCCCTTGCCCTCGGAGCGGATCGGGCTGACCGAATCGGTGTCGAGATCACCGCCACCGCGGCGCGACGCCTTGCGCATCCCGCCGACGGCTTCCTCGGCCACCGCGGCGCCCGGGCCGCCCACCGCGCCCGCGATACCCCGCAGGAACTGGCGTTTGAGCGAGTGCTGGGTGGTGCGGGCCTTGCGGTTGAGCACGCTGGCATGGTTCTGGGTGAAGGTCTGCGAGATCCGTTTGAACGGGCGCATGATGAACCAGCACACGGCCGAGAGCAGCACCATGAACCACAGCCGCCAGGACCCGTCGACGCTGCCGTTGTCGGTGACATACAGCTGGACCAGCGCCATCAAATACAGCGCGACGATCACCGCGCCGGCCACGCCCCACAGGTAGGCCGTGGCCAGCATCCGGCACACCCGCATGAGCGCGCCGCCGTGGGCCACGGCCAGCGGCACCCAGACCGGGGCGAACAGGATCGCGAACCGAATCGCCAGCAGCGCAGTGAGTTTCAGGATCGAGGCGCCGATCCACAGGATCGAGGGCAACCCGAGTTTGATCATGGCCATGAACCCGATGCCGCTGCGCCCGGAGTCCTTGCCCTGGAAGGTGTAGAACGACAGGTTGTGTGATTCCAGGGGTTTGACGATCTCGTCGCGGAAGATCCGCTCCTTCTGCTGGACCAGCCGATCCTGCACGGCCGGGTCGGCGGTGATCTGCTCCTGCTCGATGTAGCTGAACGCCAACGATTCCCGCAGTTTGGGACCGAGCTGGTTCTGGCTGTCGTCGTAGTTCGCGCCGAACCAGCCCTGGCGCCAGTCGTCGAGGAAGATCCGGTCCAGCAGCACGTTGCGGGGATCGTTGGCGCCCCCGGCCAGCGTGCCACCGCCGTCGTCGCCGAAGCTGACCGAGAACATCTGATCCTGGGTCTCGGTGATCAGCGACCCGAACGTCTCGTCGGCGACCTCGATGGCCTTGGCCGGGGCCCCGACCATCAACGCGCCCAGCGCCAGGCCCGCCGCAGCGACGGCCGCGGTTTTGGTGACTCCCGCGGCGTTGGCCTTGAGCGCCTGCCACAGCATGACCGCGGTGGCCGCCATCAGCCCGACTCCGAGCCAGATGCCGTAGACCCCGAGCATGCCGTGCGACACCGATTTGACGATCTTGTCGAACTGCGCGAGCGCGGGTTCGATCCCGGCCTTGCGGGCGGCTTGGCCGGTCTTGGTCTGGTCGTCGAGCCAGAACGCGGCGGCGGCCATGGACTTGCCGGTGGTCAGGAACGTGTTGCCCAGCTTGGTGTCGGCCACCGCTTCGGGGGCCCGTACCAGATCCGACCCGCACCCGAGGTCATAGGTGTACCAGCGCAATCCCGCCCACCCGTAGGACTGGTATCCGGTCGGGTGTTCGCCGGAGGGTGCGGGCCGGTTCGCCGAGGAGGAGTCGAGTTTGGCCGGGAACGCCGCTTTCGGATATTCCGGCATCGGGACGTCTTTGCAGTCGAATCCGCCCGCCGCCGCGATCGGGCTGCCGGGCCCGAGCTGACCGAACACGATCAGCGCCGCGACCGCGATCACCCGCGCCAGCCGCCCGAGCAGACCGTGGCGGCGCGCATCCCGCGTGGGCGTG
The DNA here is from genome assembly GCF_020361265.1 of Nocardia sp. JCM 34519.1. Classification (NCBI taxonomy): domain Bacteria; kingdom Bacillati; phylum Actinomycetota; class Actinomycetes; order Mycobacteriales; family Nocardiaceae; genus Nocardia; species Nocardia sp. JCM 34519.1. The sequence goes on along the minus strand of NZ_JAIRBR010000021.1, from coordinate 30,067 downwards.
CGTCGGATGGCGTTCATGCCACACCGCCGAGCGTGCTGGCCGATCCGCTGGAGTTGAGCGTTTCGAAGACGTGGGCCAGGTGGACGTAGTTGGTCCAGTCGGAGCGGATCAGCTCGATGTCGTCGGCCATCTTGACCACGAACCGGCGAGCCTGGTCCATGTAGCTGGTGTCGGTGTCCTCGTCGAGGGTGTCCTCGCCGCCGCCGCCGAGGTCGGCCAGGATCGATTCGTAGCCTTCGTCGAGCGGCAGGCCCAGCAGCTTGAGCGCGCCCCGGATGGCGTGCTCGTTGCCGCCGAGATCACCGATGATCACCTCGTAGACCAGGGCGCTCTTGTCGTCGGTGCCGTCCAGGCCCAGGAAGTCGTCGGGCAGCTGGCTGCAGACCAGCGCGCGGACCTTGAATTTTCTCGAGTCACGGGAGATGCGCAGGTTCAGGGTGCGACCGGCGCCGGTGGATTCGAGGTACTTGTTCTCATCGAGGAACAACACCTTGCGCACATGGCGCGGCTTCTCGTAGATCAGCCGGTTGGCCAGCCAGGCGGCCATGTGCATCAGCGGGCCGGTCATCCGCTGCTGCGGAGTCCACTGCGAGGGGTCGACCCCTTCGGGGGGCAGCTGCAGGCCGGGCATCGTCAGGATCGTCAGCCGGATGTCGCTGTCGAAGTCGGCCTCGGCCGGGGTGTCCTTGTCCGGGAACAGCACACGCGCTTCGGCGAGCTGGGACATCACGCCCAGGTCCTGATGGATGCTGCGCGCGCAGGTGCGCACCGCGAGGTCCTCATCGGTCTCGGCGACGTGTTTGATCGCGTCGAGGACCTCGCGCAGATTGTGGTGGCGTTCGCCGCCGACCATGTTCGCCGCGGTGTGCAGCACCGATTCGGTCCACTCGAGCTCGAGCCGGGCGGGAGGCAGCATCATCTTGAGCACGCTCACCGCGACCGAGATCCGCTCGGCCGCCGCGGCGCGCACGTCGGCGTCGTACTGGGCCGCCGCCGCGGCAGCCGGATCGGGGTCGCGGCGGTAATCCGGATGGGTCGGCTGATACTCCGGATCGTCGCGGCGCGGGTCGATGATCACCCGGTAGGGGTTGAGCGAGCCGGGACGCGAGCTGCGGCCGGTCAGCGCCTGCACCTCGGCGATATCGCGGAACTCGGGCAGATTGGCCAGTTCCTTCAACGGCCCGGACGGGTCGAGGATCACCGCGTAGGCGCCCGCCCGCACCGCTTGGTAGACGATCATCCCGGCCAGGAAGCTCTTGCCCGAGCCGGGGACCGCCACGATCGGTGTCAGGCCGGATTTGTGCTTGCGTTCGTGCGCGGCGAACAGGTCCCACACCGCCGGGCGCGGCGCGATCGAGGCGGTCTGCCCGATCACCAGGCCGGTGCGGTCGCCGATACGATCGCCGACCGCGGCCATGCCAGCCGACAGCGAGTACACGCTCATCTGCCGCTTGTTGGCGATGTTGGCCAGTGGCTCGCCGGGGATGAACTCTCGCAGCAGCTGGTACTGGCCGTGCTCTTGTTCGAGCGCGATGTGCGGGGCGTACATCTCCTGTAGCAGCGCGACCTTGCGTCGCGCCTCTTCGGGCGTCGCGCCGACCACCGCGAGCCGGTACCAGCCTTCGGTGCGCACCGACAGACCGGAGTGGTCTTCCTCGACGTCGGAGATCACCTGTTGCGACAGCGCGTACTGCTCGGTGAGCTCCTGGGGCGGGGTCTCGTCGTGCTCGACGGTGTAGTGCTCGAACTGGGCCTTGATCTTGTTGGCGACCCGTCGCATCCGGGCGATCGTCTCGGGTTTCGACATCAGCCGGATCCGTTCGGACCACTCGATCGGTTCGCCGGAGGGGTCGCCGATGGTCTGCCAGGGCAGCATCCGCTCGGGGATCGGCAGCGGTGCCATGCGCCCGATCGTCAGCACGATGACCGCGCCGCTGTAGCGGCGACCGTCGACCAATCCGGCGACGGTGGTGTATCCGTCGCCGGGGATCAGGTGCGGGTCGGTGACGTCTTCGAGCGCGGCGATATCGGTGTCGACCCAGTCCCCGCCCCCGGCGATCACTCCGTCCACATCCAGGGGCAGGCCGATCGTGGCCGAGCGGCGCAGCAGGTAGTCCATCTGCGCGGGCGTCGCCGGTCGCGCCGCGACGCCGCGACCGGACATGATGCGTTCGAGGGTGGCCAGGTGTTCGGCCATGTCCTCGCGTTCACGCTCGAAGGCGTACTCGGCCCATCCAATGACCAGCCGCGCCAACCTGCCCAGCACCGGCCAGCCCGTGATGCGCGACAGCAGCAGCGCCAGTCCGTCGAGCGCCTGGGCGAGCGTGGAGCGGGCCGGGAGGTCGATGCCCCAATAGCGGCCCTTGAGCGTCGGGTTTCCCCACAGCATCGCGTGCTGCTGGCCGCGCAGGTAGTTCTCCCACGACAGCGCGCCGGCCACGTCCGGGATCGGGTCGGCCCACCCGTCGTGAGCCTGGGCCCATTGGCGCACCGGCCACGGGGTGCGGACCAGCCGCCGGTGCAGGGACTTGACTCCGGCGTTGGACAGGTTGGCCAGCACCAGCGCCTCGTCGCGAATGTAGCGGCGCTGCTTGGCGGTGGGCCGCATGTTCCACGGGCCGGGCGGTTGGACGAACCAGGCCGTGGACACCGTGCGTGTGCGGGTGATGTTGTTCTGGGTGCCGACCAGCGCCAGCCGCGCGGTCCGGCGTTCACGGTCGGCCCGCTTCTTCGCCGCGTCCGCTTGGCGGTCGAGCTCGGGTTGCGCGCTGTTCTTGCGGCCGCGCCTGCCCGAGTGGGCGCCTGCGCCGGTGTCGGGATCCTCGGCGAAGTCCTCGTCCTCGATCATCGGAACCGGCGGCGGGGGAGAGGCTTTCGACCACGCCAGATGCGGGTTGTCGGGGTCGACGGGCCCGGCGGCTGCGCGCGCGGCCGCCCACGACGGTGGCAGCGCGCCCGGCGGAACCACCGCGACGGGCTGGTCGAAGTTCGGGTCGAACAGGGCCGCGATGTCGTTGTCGTGCACGCTCATCGGAACTCACCTTCGGTCGGCGTGGACGCGAAGTCCGGGGAGGAATCGGCGCCGCGACGGCGGCGGGTCGGTGCGGGCAGCTGGATCGACACCGCCCGGCCCGGTTTGGGCGGGCGCGGGGCGGTGAGGTCGTTCCAGGCGGCGCGGATCACCGAGCGCAGCGGGCGGTCGGCGTTGATGTAGCGGGTCACCCGGGAGGTGATGACAACGGTCAGCGCGGCCATCACGAGCAGGGTCCGGAACCCGAGTCCCAGGTGCAGCACGGCGCGGGAGATGACGAACACCGTGATGAACACCAGCGTCCCCACCCCCGCGGCCTGGTAGCGGATCCGCATCGGCAGCGTCTGTCCCGCCGGGCCGAGCCAGTGCGCATCGACGCGGTGCAGCAAATCGTCGTTCTCGATCACGCCATGTCCCTTTGTTTCGACGATCGAATTCAGGCGTTGATGCCGACGAGGCCGAGCAGGAATCGGCCGACTGCGACCGCGGCGTTTTCGCTTGTCGCCAGGACCATGAATGTCAGCGCGACGAGCGTCAGCCCACCCACAGTGACCACCTTGGACAGGTTTCCCTTCATAGCGCCGAGACTGATCGCGACCACGATGAGAAGGAGGACGAGGAATATGACATTGTCCTGGAGCCACGACCGCAGCCCCTTCGTGCCGATCTCATCGGCGAGAATGCTGACCTCGTGCGAGCGGTAATTATCGGGCGGGGATGTGAGGGACAGATCGAGAATGCTCGATGCGAAAGTCATAACGCTCTCCAACCATTCGATTCGGGGCCACGATGGCAGCGGCTGCCGCGAAGGTAGGGAACACAGGAGCGTCGACTCAACTAGCTCTGTGGATAAAGTCGAATCCACCGGGAACTGCCCGGCCGCACCGCGTCGCCACTGCGCGACCGAGGGCGCGTCGCAGAGCGCGGCCTCCAGAGCGCTTGGTGGAGCGAATGATTGGACCGCTCCGGCGAGCGCGTGCGGAAGCGCTGCCCGCAGCGCTCGGCAGAGCGCGCGAAACAGCGCGGCGGACCGAATGGTGAATGGGGCGGTCGGCGAGCCGGTGAAGAATACCGGTCGAAAATCCCGCAGAATTGCGTGCCCTTTTTGGGTCACTCCCCCTACGGGGGAGTGTACCTAAGGGGATTCCGTTTTTCAAATAGCGAAACGACCGCGCTGTTCACACGCTATCCGGAGCGCTCTGGATTCCGCGATTGGATGCGATGGCTCGAGCCAATCCGCACGGTCGTGCGGAGCGCTGTTTCGACCGCTCGAACGAGCGCGTGAAACAGCGTGTGAAAGAGCGCTCGAAACAGCGTCGAACGGGTCGGAATCGAATCGCTTCCACGCTCGCCGAGCACCGCTTTTCCGCGGAGTTATCCACAGGCTGTTTGAGTTGGATTCGCCCTTTTTGCCATCGTGCGTCCACGCATCGGAGACCTCCTTCCGACTGCGCGAATCCGATCCGAACCCGAAGGGCATGTCGTGGGCGCCAGCGAACCAGACCCGGTCAAGGACTGGCTGGTGGACACCTTCGGCGGACTGTTCGGCGGGCCGGACGGCAAGACCGGAGGCGCGGACGGACCACGCGTGCGCCGGTTCCTCGCGGTATCGCCGTTCCTGGCGCTCGCCGCGTGGGCGGCGTTCCAAGCGCCGGTGCTGACCCAGCGATTCGGTGAACGGCTCCCGCGGCTCGTCGACCCACTGACCCGATTACACGAGTGGCGCTGGCTGTTGGTCGCGGTCGCGGTCGTGCTGCCGATCACCGACATTTCCCGCTATCTGGGCCGCCGCTACCGCATCGTGCTCGACGCGCTCGTGCGCCAGACGGTGCGCTGTGATCCGATGCGCGTGAGCGTGTCGTTCCCGCCCGGGCTGTTCGCGATCCGCCGCGGGCGGGTGAAGCTGCCCCCGGCCACGATCATCCGTCCGAAAGAACTCGACGAGCTCATCTCGGCGGTCCGCAAATCGGCGCTGCTGCGTCACGGCCGCCTCAGCACCACCATCCGCGCTGCCGTGCTGGATCTGCTGGCGCGATGGATACCGAGCCTGGAAGGGCGCTCGCGCGGCTGGGTCCTGACGGTGCGGCACGAGGCGCACCGCGATCTGCTGATCGTGACCCGCGCGCTGGTCGCCTCCGCGTCCCGTTCACCGATCGGCACCCTCGAGCGCGCGGTCCGCGACAGCCCGCTCAAAGACCCGAGCGTCACCGTCGAGTCCCGTGACGAGGACGACGTCGAGACCGGCTACCGGATCTCGTTCACCCCGACCCTGAACACCGGCTCCAAGGCGTTCCAGACCCGGGTCGAAGAAGCGCTGGGCGGACTGGCGGGCAAGCACGCCTCGGGCCGCAACTGGGTCACCGAATGGCACGCCGACGAGGGCTACCTGCTGCTGCAACTGCAAGCGCCGCTGCCACGGCGAGTCAACCACCCTCTGGAACTGGTCGACGAAGACCTGCGCCACCTGCCCTACTCCACCGGTGTCGCGGACCTGACCCTGTTCTGGGACGTTTCGACGAAATCGAACAAGCCCCACGCCCTGATCGTGGGCCCGACCGGCGGCGGCAAGACCTCGGTCATCCGCACCCTGCTCACGGAAGCCGCACGGCGCGGGATCCCGTTCCTGGGCGTGGATCCGAAGATGATCGAACTCGACGGCCTTGAGGGCTATCCGGGCTGCGGCGCGATCGTCTACGACCCAGTCCGCGCGGCCATGCTCGTGCGCGCTCTGCACGCGGAGATGATGGCGCGCAACCACTACGTGCACGTCAACAAGGTCGAGCCGTCGTCGCTGCCGCTGCTGATCGCGGTGCTCGACGAGTTCTTCATCCTGTCGGGCAAGTGGCAGCGGCTGATGAAATCCGGCGACGAGGCCACCCGCAAACTGCTCGCCGAGCTCGACCCGCTCGGTGCGTGGGCCGACCTCGCGGTCCTGGCCCGCTCGGCCGGTATCCGCCTGTTGCTGGGAGTGCAGCGCCCCGACGCCTCCCTGTTCGGCGGCGCATCCGGCAACGCCCGCGACAATTTCGGCACCCGCATCTCCCTGGGCAATTTGTCCCAGGACGGCGCGCTGATGATGTGGGGCGACGCCCATGTGGGCCGCGATGTCGACACCTCCATCCCCGGCCGCGGCATGGTCACTGCCCCCGACGGCTCCCCGGTGCCCGCGCAGATGTGGTGGACCCCCAACGTCGATCGCCACCCCAACAAGTGGAACCAGCTCTCCGAGGAGGAGAAGGCGCTCATCGAGGGCCTGGTGCCCGCCGAGGCCCCGCAGTTCGTCATCTACAGCAAGGAACTGCGCGAGTTCCTCGAATCCGAGCGGGCGCTGGCCAAGCGCGCCCGCGAACGCGGCGACGCACCCGAGCCGTTCGTGCTCGGCAGCGACGAGGACGACCTGGCCGACGCGATCCCCGCCTCGGCGGTCACCGAAGGCATGGCGATCCTCGTCGACGACGGCACCGGCGGCCTGGCCGAAGTGACCGCCGAAGCGGTCACCGTCGTGCGTGACAAGGACGGCGACGTCCTGGAAACCCGCATCGTCATCGGCACCACCGGCCGGGTGAAGACCACCGTCACCTTCACCGCCACCGAAGTGGTGTTCCTGCCCGAACCCGACGCCCTCGTGGCCGCCTGACCGACCCGAACCCCACCGACCGAGAGGACCCCGAATGGACCTGACCGAACCGACCGGACCGACCACCGCCCACGACACCCGCGACGACGGCGAGCACGTGCACCGCTGGGACTGCGTCGGCATCGGCAACGGTTTCGTCGAATACGTCTGCCGCGACCGATCGTGCGGGGCGATCGTCAAACCCGAGCAGATCATCGTCGACGAATGGTGGATCCCAGCCGGACTGTGGAGCGAGGTCGCGGTCTACGACCCCCTGCGCGCGGCCGAACTGATCGCCGCACTGCACACCGAGATGACCGCCCGCCGCGACCACCTCGCCGCCGACACAGAGCCGGGCAATCCTGCCTTGCTGATCATCGGTATCGACGACCTGCCCACGCTGAAGCAGCAGTGGCAGCACCTCACCGCCGGCGGCGACCGCCACACCCGCGACCGCCTGGCCGCCCTCGACCCCGCCGGCACGGTGAACACGTTGATCCGCCACGGCCTGTCGACCGCGATCCACATGCTGCTCGGCGCACCCGCCGCAGCGATGCCACAACGGCTCTACGACAACATCGGCTCCGACCGGCCGAGCGCCGGGCAGCCCGCCGACACCGAATGCGCGCCCCCATCCTCCCGCCAGGTGCCGGTCTGGCGCACGCCCGCGGCCCCGACGCGCGCACTGCTGGCCTTCCCCGGCCACGCCCGCGACGCGCTCCGCAGCGCCGAACTCATCGCGTTCGTCGAAAACCTCTGACCGCGAACAGATTTCCGCAATAACCCCACCCGAGAGGAAACACACCATGAGCCGTCGTATCTCGCAGTCGATCGCCGTGACGACCGCCGACGTCACCGCGCTGCGCACACCGTTCATCTCCAAGGGCGCCAACGACCCCATCGTCGCCGAACTGCGTCGCGTACTGAAGGACGCCGTCCCCGACTGGCTCGCCAAGCTGACCGAGGGCCAAGAGCTGACCCAGCCGCGCCTGGAGGAGATCCAGGCGGCGATCGACACCTATCGGCGGCTGATCGAGTTCCTGCTCCCCGAAGGCGCTGCCCGTGCGGACGCGCTGGCCAACCTCGAGCAGGCCGAGGCATCGGTGAAGGAGATGGGCATCGAGCTGACCGGCGCCAGCGCCTTCAGCGGGATCAATGCGTGATGTCGACCCTCGATGTCGAGATCACCTCCTCGACCACCGCCACCGCGACCTGGCCCGAGGGCGAACCGGTGCAACTGCGTGCGTCCGACAAGAACGCTTTGTGGGTCGAGATCCACCGGTTCAGCACCCGCCGCGCGGCTGCGGCGAACTCCTCGATCGAGGTGACGATCACCGACGCGGACCGGTACCGGGTCGTTACGGTCTCACCCGACGGTTCGGCGACCGCGTCCACACCCAGCGGGCCGATCGCGGCTGTGGATCGCCCTTCCGCGAGACCGGAGCCGATCCCGGTCACCGATCCGATCCCAGCCACCACCGGAAACGAGGCCGTCGCGCCACCGTCGGTCACCGCAGCCGAGCCGGTTGTCATCGCGGCCGAGCCGATCGCCTACTCCGCCGCCGAACTCATCCCTGATCCCCCGCAGCACACGGCCGCGCCGCCGGAATCCCCACCGCCCAGGCCGGTCGCGCGGCCTGCGCCGTCGGTCGCGCCGGCGGTGTCACGGGCGTTGCCGTCGCTGGCGGCACCGCAGGCCGCGCCCGCCGCGCCCGCGCGCCAAGGCCTGCGGGGACGGCTCAACGCTGCGCTGCATCTGGGGCTGGCACCCAAGCCCGAGTCGGCCGAAATGCGCCAGCGCACCGCCGCTTCCGTGATCGCCGGTCCGATTCCCACATTCGCCCGCGTATCGGTGGCGAGCCTCAAGGGCGGTGTCGGCAAAACACCGATCGCGATCGGGCTGTCGAACACGATGGCGGCGCATCGCGGCGCGGGCAGCGTGGTCTGCGCGGACTTCGCCGAGGTCGGTGGCAGCCTGGCCGATCGGGTCGCCGCCCCGCCCGGCAAACAGCAGGACGTGATCGAACTGCTGAATGCCGCCGCGGAGATCCGCCGCCGCCCGGCGGCGCTGAGCCGATACCTGACCCGCCAGCCCACCGGTGACGACATCCTCGCCGGGCGCCAAGGTCTCACCGGCACCGCGCCCCTGGACGCCGACCAGGCCGCCGCTCTGGATGCGATCCTGTCGCAGCAGCGCGAGATCCTGGTCGCCGACACCGGCAACAACCAGCTCGCCGGTAGCTGGCAATGGGCCATCTCCCACGCCGACGTCCTGGTCGTGCCGGTGCCGCTGCGCCGCGACGCCGCCATCGCCGCGGTCCGCATGCTGGTCGATATCGCCCAGATCGACCCCGTGGTGCTGACCCGCACGGTGGTGGTCGTCACCGACGGGCCCGGCGATCAGCCCATGGTCGAAACCGAAGCCGTCGACGCCTTCGTGCAACTGGACGTCGCGCGGGTGCTGCGCATGCCCTACGAGCCGCTGTTCGCCGGGGGCGAGCGCATCCTGCCCGACCACCTGCGGCCTACCACCACCGAGTCCCTGACCGTGATCGCCGCGACCGTTGTCGAGCTCATGACAACGGCCGCGCGCTGACCCAAGACCGAATCTGTCTACCGCCAACGGGGGTTTGCGGACCATGAAGAACAAGAAGAAGCCATCACGGCACCCCGCAGTGATCGACACCCTCGGCGCTGCGCCCAAGAACGCTTCCTCCTTGAGACGCCCCGCCTCATCGACCGGCAGCACCCGCGCGAGCACGCCCGCGCAGCGACGCTCGCGCGAACCCCGCACCACCGGGCGGCCCGGGATGAAAATCGCTGCGGCCCTCGCGATCTCGGTGATCGGACTGATCTGCTGGATTCTGGCGCGCCCCGCCGCGCCCGGGGATCGCGACACCGCCGCACCCTCGGTGGCCGCGCCATCGGCCACCACGCCCGCCCCGGCCAAGGCGACCACCGGGACCGATGGATGCCGCGCCGAGCGCGGCGACCAGAAATCCGGCGCCGGGGTGATCGCGGCGTTCCAATACGCCTACTACGTCACCCGATCCGGCGAAGCGGCCCGCAAGCTGGCCACCCCAACCTCCTCGGTGCAGCCCGCCGAGGCCCTGCAGGGCTTCATCGACGCGGTCCCGCCCGGCACCACCTACTGCCTGCGCATCGTCGCGCTCGCCGAGGACGTCTACACCACCGTGCTCTCGGAACTGCGGCCCGGACAGCAGCCCGCCCAGTTCGCCCAGACCGTCACCACCAGGAAGATCGGCGACAACTGGTTCGTCGACGTCTTCAAATAGCACCCGCCCCCAATAGTGAGGACTCCTCGAATGAGACTGCGCCACAAACCCTTTCGCGCATCGATCACCATCGCCGCCGCGGTGACCAGCACGCTGGTCGCCCTCACCGGGTGCGGTGGCGGCGACGGCAGCCGGACCGCCAAAGCCGTATCGGCCTCCACCAGCGGCGTGGTCGTCACCACCGACAGCACCGATCTGGGCAGCATCGTCATCGGCTGGGGCGAAAAGCACTCCGACGCCGAGATCACCACCCCCAAGCCCGACGAGGTCACCGCCCGCTGCAGCGGGAACGGCGATGGCCTGACCGTGGAGATCAGCGCTCCGCACGGCTGGCAGGTCACCGCGAGCAAGCCGTCCCAGGTGCTCACCGTGAGCAATACCGAGCAGAAGCTGTCCGGCCGGATCGACACCACCAACCGCTACCTGGACACGCTCAAGGCCGTCGACTGGTCCGAGACCGACCAGCTCGATATCTCCGCCACCGCCGATGCCCCGAAGGACTGGCACTCCCCGTACGGGGCCGCCCGGGTTTACCTGGCCCTCCATGTCGACTGCCGCTGAAGCTTGTAATATCCCCTTAGGGGGGATATTATCAAGTGGATTTCGAACCATAGAAAGAGGTCCACCATGACGCTCCTCGCAGGTGCCGCAGTAGCCGCCCTGATCTGTCTGCTCCTCTGGCGCATCGGCGCATTCCTGGCCCGCATCCTGGGAGCCGGGCTGGTGATCGTCGCGCTGGCCGCGCTGGCGACCGGCGGGTCGGCGCTGACCTGGTCCGTGCTGGCGGTCGTGGGTGGTGTGAGCTGGCTGCTCGGCCACACCCTGTCGGCGTTCAAGGCCCGCCGATGGGAATCCCGCCTGGCCGAGACCCTGATCAGCCGCACATTCCTGGCCTTCCTCGACCCGGTCGGCCGCCGCAAGCCCAAGTCCGAACCCAAGCGCGACGCCGAGAAGCCGGTACGTCGGCGAGAGACCGCCGAACCCGAACCCGAAGCCGAGCCGGTGGCCGCGCCCGACGACTTCGAGATGTGGGAACGCGAGCTCACCGCTGAACGATCGAGTCGTCGCCGCATCCGCCGCGCCGAGAGCTGATCTCGCCGCACGAACTCAGCCGACCAATCAAGGAGGTACGCCGGTGGACGGCACCGACCAACCGCAGACTCTCGCCGAACAGCTGCGCGTGCTGCTCGAACAGCTGACTCTGCTCGCCGATGCCGACGAGGCCGTCCACGGAATCCACCATCTGACCGTCGAGACCGGATATCCCGAGACTGCCGACGACCTCGCCCGGATCGAGGTCTTGTGCCAGGCCGCGTGGACCGGCTTGCCGCAGGCCCGCGCTCTGTCGGTCGGCGGCGGAGGCGACTACACCACCATCCGCCTCGGCGGCCCCGCTGCCGCGCAGTTCCTCGAACATCTCGCCACCACCGCGACCCGGCTCGATCCCGGTTGGTGGCGGATACGCCGATCGTCCCGATGACCCAACGCCCGCAGAGGAGGCGAACATGCCCACCGACGAATTGACCCCCGAGGACTTCGGCGTCGCCCGCGCCGGCATCCACCTGTTCGAAGTCGAGGACGGCGACCAGTGGTACCTGTACGGCCACCACGAACCCGGCCCGGCCGCCGAGGCCATCAACCGCAACAACCGCGCCCAGGGCTACAGCACCCTGCTCTCGGCCGCAGACATCGCCGAAGTCCTCGAACACACCTACGTCCAGCGCCGAATCTCCGACGACGAACCGGTGAGCTTCGACCGATGCGAGCCCGGTGATCCCGGCGCGGCCGCGGTCACCGTGGTGACCCTGTGACCGCCGAACCGGACCCCGCCGGACGGCACCGAGCCCACGAATCACCCTGCGCAGCACAGTCATTCGGGAGCGACAGCTCCCGCCGTGGGACGTGGCGGACCACAGCGGGCGTGCATCTCAGCGGCGATGCGAGCCAGGTTGCGGTGGTACTCGCGCAGCTCGAATCCGCCAGTCGGCTGGCCAGCGCCCACGTCCACCACTTCCCCACCGGCACGGTCCGCGCCTATATCCGCCTCGCCACGCGCCGGCCTCACAATCCGGCCGCTGATCCGAGCGTCGCCGAAAACCTCTGACCGCCAACCGTTTTCCGATTACTGGACCAAGGAGAGTACCGATGACCAACTTATCGACCACGAGCCCGCAGGACACCCCCACCGCCGCGCGCACCGTATTCACGACCCGCAAGGGACCGGTGCAGGTGGGACAGCACTACATGGATCGGCACCGCCAGAACAACGCCCGCATCCTGCGGGTGGACAGGATCGGCGAGCCCTATACCTACCTGCGGAAGTACCGCTGCCAGATCGACTGCGTCGTCGTCGAGCAGTACAACGACGCGCGCGGGCGCACAACCCCGGACCGGCCCACCGAAATCGAGGCGACCAACCTGCGGACCCACTACGTTCTGATCGCAGAACCGGGCCAGCAGGTGCCCGGAATCGTGACACTGCTGGGAAAGGACCAGTAATCGTGACGCGCGACGAACGCAGGGCCGGACTGAACCGGTTGACCGCGACCCGGCTGCGGACGATGTACCGGGCCGGGATCCGGACCCCCGAAGGCCGGGTAGTGGAGTACCTCGAGGGCGCCAAGCCGCTGCACCGATGGACGAAAGAAGAGCTCATCAACACGATCCTGGCCGCAGAGTTCCCGGACCCCTGATCGGATTGCCGTCCACGGCAACGATTCTCAGCTCCGCGCGTCCCTGACATATGACCAGTGGCATCCGCATTAAAGCTTGCAATATCCCCCTTAGGGGGATATTGTGAATTCAACAACGACGCCTTAACTCTCAGGGAGGCCCCCATGACCGAGACCCGCTACAACGTCGAGATCCAGCCCAGCAACGGTTTCGGCGAGTTCAAGAACGAGACCTTCATCGTGGGCGTCGAGGCCGAGACCTTCGACTCCGCGGCGCGGCGCGGCATCCGCAAGGCGATCAGCCGCGCGATCGACCACAACGGCGAGCAGCCCGCGGGCGCACCCAAGCGGCCCGAATTTGTCGAGGGATACCGCGTCGTCGGTGTCCGGATCGACAGCCCCATGGTGCCCAAGCCCGCACAGGCTTCCGCCAAGGCCACCGGTACCGACAGCAACAAGGTAGTGCTGACCCTGGAAATCTCCGGCGGCAACATCATCGTCAGCGGCGAAAAGGCATAACGCCCGCCGCCCGAGGCGCAACCGCCCCGAAGGTACCGGCGACCCTCACCCACACAGGCCGGTGAGGGTCGCCGGCATATCGGGGGTTCGACAGGACAACGACATACTCACTGGATGCGACGGAGCACACCACAAGAACTACACGCTCGACCGAGTATTTCCTACGCCCGACAAGTGGGTAGGCCGTGAACGGTTATGAGTACCGAGGAAACCTTCATGAACGGCATCCTGGACAACCAGCCCTGCTACCCGTGCCCATCGTGTGGTCGCATCCACTACGACGATTGGTCGGTTCGCGAGCGTCGATGCATCACGTGCGGGGGGAGGGGGACGTGGGGTCTCAGGAACGGTTCGCAGACAATGGAGCAGCACGCCTCCGAAATCGACCGGCATAAGCGCGCTAGAGAGACGCAGGCATGAACCGGGAAAGGCGGCGGCCATGGACGATTCGGGAATCGCGCTGAACTGCTTCCCTGCCAGGGTGATCCGCTGGGATACCACTGCCAGCGGGTGACTCGAGCCGCTAGCCGATCTCGACGATATCGAGGTCGAGTACCGGACAGTCGATGATGGTGAGTTCGGGGTGCTTCACGACGTGTGTGCCCGCTGTATCCGGCGCGTGGCAATCGTCCTTTTGGCGAACCGGGTGGGAGGCGGTGAAGACGGACCGAACAGCTACCCGATGGGAAAAGGGATTTAGCGCCTTGAAATCTCAGCAAGGCAGTCCTACACGGGGACCGAGCGGTTCCGGGCATCCGTCGGCACCTGTACCGCACGTCGTCCGGATCTGACCGAGTTTGCGTCGGCACACTTCGATCGTGCTTATTGACGTCCTTCAAACCGTCACCGCCACCGAGGAATTCACGCCGAACACCACAACCCGGCACCCGAAACGGAAAGGCGAAAGCCCGATGACCAGCGAAATCGACACGTCCCCACAGGCATCGGGTGCGCCGGCGCCCGTCGACCTGGCCACCTCCGCCGCCTCGGATGGATGCGGCCCACGCGGGCGCTGCCTGGGCTGCGCGAAAACCTTCACACTGCGGATCCCCCGCTACGACAAGGTCAGCAACCACCGCTGCCCGGACTGCAGCTGCTGGCTCTACGCCGACTCCGCCGGACCGAACCGCGGGCGATACCTGTGCCCGATCACAGACGAACTGGTCACCCTCGGCCAAACCGGGGTCCAACTCGACGGCGACTACCGATTGATCTTCCAGCCCGGCCTTATCGCCCGCGGCACCCCGCACGAGGACCTGGTCACCGAACCGTACAGCTACCTGCGAGAGGTCCTGGACCGCGTCGGCGACCGCGTTCTCGGGCAGCACTGTGTGGTGGACCGTGACTACGACCCACACCTGTACATCCACCTACCCGCCGACGAGCGCGCTCGCCGGCTCGCCGGTCCCGGTCTGCGCCTGGTCCTGGTCGAAGCCGATGCGGGGATCGAGCCGATCGTGAACGCTCGGCTGACCTACCGCCGCTGCCTGGCTTGCGACGGCCGCGTCCCGGACCTCCCACGCCACCGCATCGGCGCTGCCTGGATCCCTCACCGCCACAGCGTCTTTCGCAACCGAGGCCGCGGTCGCTCGGTCCACAAGCTGGTTGACCCTGGACCACATCCCGCGGGCAGTCTGGCGTGCGGCGACTGCGCTCCCCAGGTGTTGCCGTGACATCCGTGGCGCCGGACCGCGTCCTGCTGCGCACCTGTCTTATTCACTCATCCACCTGCCCGAAGTGGCAGAACTTGCGCACATCCCGCGGTCCGGCGGGTCGGACCATTCCGATCTGAAGGCCCTTAGGGGGATAAGGTTCATGGCCATGACGACGTACTACCTGTCGCGCGAACAACTGGGCCGGATCCACGGCATCGACGCGCACGTCAAGACCTATGCGAAGAAGGGGCTCCTGCCCGAGCCCGACATCGAGATAGGCGGTGACGCACTGGCAGGCGAAGTGCCGGGCCTGGATCCGGACAAGGAAGCCGAGATCCGCACGCGCCCGGGCTATTACCCGGTCACCGCGGTCGCCTGGGAGCGCCCCGGCCGCGGCGCCAGGGAATGGCGCGCGTCGGACAACCGCATGATCCGTGATCGCCGCGGCGCGCCGGCGGGATATTCACCCGAGCAACTGGAGGCCGCAGCGAAAGTCATCGAAGCGGCCGCATGGGTCGTGGTCCACCTGCGCCGCGAACCACGCACCACCGAATCCGAGGCATGGCAGCGGTGGAACGAACTGTACGAGAAGGCATTCACCGGACACCGTAGCGCCCGCGCCGAACTAGCAGCCTTGTTCTCCGACCACGAGATCCCTTCCGCTGAGCACATTCTCGGCATCGGCTGAGCGAGGAACGTCAAAGGTGTGATGACCTGCATAGATGGCATGTCCCTTAACCGTGCTACCGGCCCAGGACACAGGGGAGGGTCGGTCTTCTCGTGGTGGCAGTCATCATGCCCCTGGACGACGGCGTGCACGCCAATACGCCGCTTGTCATGAGGACCATGGCAATAGTCGATGCCCGGATGCGGCGATCGGCTAGCGTGATCCGCCGGATCGGCGGCGGCCTCTGGAATTTCCGACAGCCCCGAAAGGGTATCCCTATGGCCCACACTACAACTCCTTCCATCGCCGTGCCCCGCGCGGTGAGCGATCTGCTCGATGCGGCGGCCGAACTGGCTGGATGTGTCGGCGACCCGGATCTGCGTGAACTTCTGGCGCACCGATGCGCAACTCTGGCTCGAACGCTTCCGGACGTCATCGGTACCTTGCGCAACAGCGACGTCGACGATGAGGTCTTAGCCACCTGGGTCCGCGCAGCCTTGGATCCATATGTGCGGCAAATGCTCGACCGTGACCACAACCCGATTCACCGTGTCCGCCCGGGCGACACCTGGGGCGTGCGGTGCGCCCCACTGGACTGCGAAGAGGCGATGCTGACCTGGTTCCTCGTCGGCGCGACCGGTGCCGAGACTGTCCGCAGCCGAGGGTTGCAGCTTCTCGAGGATCTGACCACGGGTACCACAGACGCGGTCAAGTGCGACATTGGCCCACTGACCTCCGACGGGAACCAACTGGACCGCATCGTCGCCAGCTTCTCCGGGAACTTCGCCGCCGTGCGCAAAGAACTCGCACTGTGGGATCCGGGCCAGCAGACGAATGCCGGCCTCTAGGGGATCCGCTGCTGTCCTAGCAGCGCCCGCCGAGCCGATTCCCGGGCTTATGCGGCGATCAGCGGCGATGCCTATCGGGCGCGGTGGTGCCGGGTCGACGTGCGAGCGCCGGGGCGGGTCAGCGGCTGAACGGGACGAACCGCGGGCGTCCGCTCGGCGGGTCGTTGTCGGCGGGGCCGGTGAGCCAATGGGACCAATCGCGGGCGATCGGCGCGATATCGTCCGGCGACGGGTCGTGCCGAGGGACCAGCCGGTACAGCGCTTCGCGCGCGGCTTCGGCGGCCTCCTGGTTCACGCGGGGGCGCGCGGTGCGGGAGGCGCGCAGCAGCTCGTCCTGGATGGCCTTGAGTGCGTTGTGCAGGGCTGCCACCTCACGCAGTGCGTCACCGACGAATTCGGATTCGGTGAGGGCGGCGTCATTGGTGCGGATGGCTTCCACGGCCTCGATGGCAGTGCGCGCCCACACAGCCATCTGCCAGCAGTGCCTATCGGCGACGGCGTTCCATTGCAGGGTGTAGGTGGCGCGGTCGTCGTCCCAGATCGCCCAGCTACGGTAGCCGCCGCCGTCGATGATCTCGCGGCCCGGCCGGTCGGGATGTAGTCCGGATTCTCTGTGCACCATGTGGGCAAGGATGCCAGGGGTATTAACCGCTGGTCAGGGCGGGTGTATCGGGTTGTTGCACCTGCCATATTGGGGTTGTCGGGCGTATGAATCGCCCGCGCAGAAATACCAATGGGTTGCCTACTCAGCCACGGCTGGATTGTCCATTGCGAGGCAACACGTCTCGCGTTTCGTGGCGACAGAGGTGGTTCATGGCAGGCATCACGGGCGCGGTGGTTCTTTTGCGCCGCGTCTGTGTCGGCTGCCAGGATGAAGGCCTGGCAGGCGACAGCGTCTGCTGATCGGCAACGTCCCGCGGGGAGCGACCATTGTTGGACGGCAAGAGCAGCTGCCTTCTCCCACGTCCGCTACATGCGGTCGCCGGGAGCGTTCTCGCGCTGGACCTCGGCGCGGTCGGCGAACTTTGGAATAACCACAGCGGTCAGCAGCCATCCCGCCACAACGCTGATGCCGAATGCGGCTAGCTCCCACTGCCCTGTTCGAACGGTGCCGCTGACCAGCACCACCAACACCACCAACACCGGGATTTTGACGACGATCTCGGTACTGGTGTTGCGCCAGCGATCGAATAGTGTTCCGGCGACCGCGCCCAAGCCCGCGAATATCGCGATAGCCAACAGAACGTTTGCAACCATTTCGCTCCTTCTACTGTCGTCTGTGGTGGCGCTGCCATGGTCCGCCCGCTGCGATATGGCCAGTGTAAGAATCAGCACCGATAGGCCCTGGTGCCATTGGGCCAGCGTCCATTGCGCCGGAGACGGTTTCGTCCGCCGAGGGCTGGACGCGTCGTTGCTTCGGCCCGTTATCCGGTTAGAACGGCGGGTCATCCCGGCGGGCCCGGGGAAACGTCACCTCACGGGCGGGTGGGTCCGGGGCGGTCGAACTGCTGGTGTCCTCGATCTCGTCTCGGGCATGCACGATGAAGGCTCGACCGGCCACCACGCGGTTGGCATCGAGAAGGCGGTACTCGTAGTCGCACAGGTCCTCGTCGGCACCCGACAGTTCCAATGTGAACCCGGCGGCGCGCATCGACTTGGTCAAGTCGTCCCGGACATCCTCGAAGGTGTCGAATCCGTACTCGTCATAGATGGGTGGCCAGTTCGTGGTCGGCGCTGTGGCGAATGCCCACCATGCAATTTCGGCCGCTTTCAGCTGGTGGTCGGCCATTACGCTGCTTTCAGTGTCTTGATGCGGTCGGGTATGGGTTTCACGCTGGTGAGGTGGTGGGCCAGTACAGGTGGATGGTGGGGCGGACGGCCGCACCCAACTCACCCTTCTGCCGTCGCGACCGACCCCTTCGTCGTCGTGCTGATCGAACACGATGGGATGCGCTGATCACCGCGCCTCCCACAGAGTCCGTGCGACTTGGCCGGTGCTGCGGTCGATCCGCGGACGGCTCGGGCAATTCCACGCTTTGCGCGATTTGCGTTGCGCGACAACGCGATATCCCGCAGCACGTAGTGAACTTCCCGACTCGCCGCACTGGGTATAGGTGATCAAGCGGGTATAGCCGAGAGCTTTCGCCGCTCGCCATACAGCGCCATAGAGCATGCTGTTCGCGTTCGCGGTCGCATCTGTCGCGGAACGGACGACTTCGAGTGTTCGTCCGTCGTCGAAGTGACGGGCAACAGGTCGACTCACCATCGCCACACCGACGAGGGTGTCGCCGAGCGCGACCCCCACCGAGAACTTGTGCCCTACCGGCGGTTCATGGTGCCGGTGGTGCAGCCGAACGAAATCGGCCGCGTCTGCGAAGGACACCGGGCACAAGCTCAATCGCGCCGTCTTAGCCGACGCCGAGTTTTCGGGTGTGCGCCTCATGATCGTGTGTCGATGTGGGTGGCGTGGGCTTGGCGGAGGGTGAGGGTGGTGTGGGCGAGGTTTGTTTCGCCGAGTTCGCGCAGGCGGGTGGCGATCGTGTCGTAGTCGGTGAGCAGGGCCTGTTGATCGGTGGTGGATTGTGTTGTGGTGGTGTGGGTTTGGGTGGTGGTGAGGGTGGTGAGGATGTGGTTGAGGGTGTGGATGATGTCGGTGGTGAGGCGTTGCAGTGGTGGTGGGCCGGGTGGGTCGGGCAGGGGGCTGGCGTGGTCGGCGTCGGGGTATTCGCTGGCAGGGGTGGTGGTGTCGTCGGTGTAGGTATGGGCGGCCAGGATGGTGTCTTCGTGGTCGCGCAGTTGGATGGTGAAGCGGTAGGTGCCGTGTAGGTCGGGGGCGTGTTCGGGGTCGTCTTCGATGGCGTACAGGCTGACCGGGTGCCCGGTGCTGGTGGTCAGGACATCGTCGGCGGCGCATTGGTCGAGCAGGGTGCAGAGCAGCTCGGCGCGCCAGGCGTTGTCGTCGTAGTCGGGGTGGCCGTCGAAGGGGCGGTCGCCGAAGTAGTCGCCTTCGCGGATGTAGTGGGCGACGGCGCGGGCCAGGCGGTCGTGGTCGATGACGTATGCGGCGGCCGGGCCGGGTGGTTCGGTGGTGGGGTTGTTCACGAGCGTGGTCCTTGTGTCCGGTTGTGTTGGGCGGTCACGGGTTTCGCGGGTTGGGCGGTGAGGGCGGGGTGGTGGGCGGTCAGAAGGAGGGTTCGTCGTCGGGGTTGCTGCGGTGGTCGTGGATGGCGTGGTTGGCGGGGTGGTGGGGGTGCTGGTAGCTGGTGGCCAGGGTGATGTCCCACTGGTCGGGCCAGGTGTCGGGGTGGCCGGGTTCGGTGGGGTCGCCGGGGTCGGTGGGAGTGGTGAGCCAGGTGTGCAGGGTGTGGGTGAGGGTGTAGGGGTCGCCATTGCCGTGGTCGAGGTAGTAGGTGGGGGTGCCGTGCAGGCCGGCGTCGGTGACGGCGGGCCAGACCGCGAACAAGTGCTGGCCGGTGTGGTGGTGGATGGCTTCGCTGACGGTGCTGATCTGTTCGGGGGTGGGGTTCCCTGCGAGTGCGCCGCGTAGTTCGGGTGGCAGGACACCGTCCGGGGCGGGTGGCCGGTTGCCGTGGCGGCGTTGGGCTGTGGGCCAGCAGCGCGGCCATGGTGTCGGCGTGGTGGGGATTGACGCTGGTGTAGACGTCGAGGAGATGGCGGCGGTCGTCGTCGAGGTCGTCGCGTGGTTCGGGGCGGTCACTCATGGCAAAGGATCTTTCGGCGAGCCTTCTCGGGGGATTGTCTGCGTGTCATCAGCCGGGTCGTTGTCGTTGCGTTCCTGCGTTATTCGCGGTCCCCGCAGACGAGCCGGACCCAAGGGCGATACTGATACTTGGGAGGTGCTGGCCTCAACTAGCGTCGGAACGTGAGTGCCGTTGCCGCAGTTAGTTGCTGGTCGAGTGGCCCGGCATGGTGGTTGGCCAACCCTCCCCGGCGATGGCGCTGTGTTCAGCGCGAGTCTGGCATTCGGGCGAAGGTGCCCGAATTGCCTTCTACGGCAGCGCTATTGGTTGTTCAGCTTCTCTATCGGCACGCCCGCGAGCCGACCGCGGATCCACTGTCGTTTGCCGCGACCAGGTGCAGCCAGGCCACCGATGCCGTTCAGTGTTGGTGACCAGCTGCCGGATACGACCCGCCCGTACACGTCGAACATCACTCGCACGCGTTCTACCGAACGGCCACGGCGGCGCCGGAATTCGTAAACGAGGGTGTCCGCTGTGACGGTCCATCTGTATTTCTCGGCATCGCGAAGTGCTTCCGCGAGTGCCGATTTCGGGTCAATGGATTCCACGGGTGATTTCCTCGGGTCAGTGGTTCTGCGCGATGTAATCGCGGACCAGCTCGTCCGGATCGGTGGTGGGGTCGACGAGTACGCAGGCGTGCCGGTGAGGGGTGAGGCTGTATTCGTAGCCGCCGAGGACGGTGGTGTATGCGCCGTTGGGGAAAGTGACGGTGAAGGTCCTCGAGCTGTCGCGCAGCATCGTGTTGAACGCGGTGCTGCCGGTATTCTCGTCGGTATAGACGTCGATGATCTCCGCGCTGGACTCGCCGTGGGCTCGTGCCTCGAAGATCCAGGTAGTGTCGGTCGGTTCGCTCGCAGAGCGTTCGGCGTCGTGGTCGACAGTGGGCAGCGAGATGACCACGTACTGGCGGAGAGTTAAATTGGAGAAATTCGCTCCACGCATTTTGAGAATTTCCCCTTGTCGGCGTATGCGGTAATTGCCCCTCCGTGCAGTGGCGACGAAATCGGTGTATGCCGAGTTTTTATCGGCATACACATTGACGACGAACCCGTGCGTTGCGTGGTCGTAGCGGTTTTCGAGAATCCAGATGTAACCGTCGATGTCCGCGTTCTGCATTTGCGGGGCTGTGGTCGTCGTCATGGATTGACTATATCCCCCTTAGGGGGATATAGTCAATATTCGGAGGGTGGCCCCGAATCGTGGCCCGCTGCCAACAACGTCGATCGGATCGAAAATCCCTGTGCTCCAACGGAAATGGCTTGTTAGCGAGGGTGTGATCGGTTCACGTGACAGCGATAGCGTGGATCAGATGGGCCAATCGCTGGTCTCGGGCGACGGTTCCGGACGCGGCACCGTGCAACTGTCTGCCGCTCGTGTCGAGCGCAGCTGACACCGACAGCCATACGACAGTCCAGTTGTCGACGCCGGTGACGTATGCGGTGATCTGGCATGCTGTTTCGAATCGCGCGGTGGCCAGCTGGCGCGCTTTCTTGGTGGGGTGATGGGCGCGCATCCGCTCGCACAGGTTGATCAGGTGATGGATCACCCGGTCGGAGACCGCCGCAGCGCGCATCAGCTGACTTTCCATTCGACGGTGGACACGGTGTAGAGCTCGGCGATGGTGTTGGCGGGCACTCGCAGCCGGTAACGGGCGCGGCATTCGAGGCAGCGGCGCGAATGGTCGTCGCCAACGGCAAATCCGTTGGCGCGCTGGGTGATCTGCCGGTGCAGATCGATGAGGTGGAGTTTGGTGAGGCGACGGCAGCAGGGGCTGCCGGTGACGATCGACTGCCCGCTGAAGTTGGCTTCCCGGACGACGATCGTGCCGGGCCGCAGCTCGGGTAGCCGATATTGCTGGCCGAGCTCGAACCGGCGCGGACTGCCCGGTGTGGTCGAGTGAGTATCAGGCATGAGGTTCCTCGATATCGGCGCGCGTCGCGTCGCGGATGGGCGAATTCGATTCGGGTGCTGCGGGATTGGATAGCGGTGGCGCGCACGTGCAGTGGTGGAGGTGGTGCTGGACGAGCAGTTCGACTGCTTCGGCAAGGGTGTCGCAGTGGCCGAGGGGCTCATCGGAGCTGGTGGCCGGGCACAGGACGCGCCACAGCATTCCGTGTGCGGGGCGGATGATTTCGTGGCCTTCGGCGAGATACCAGGCGTGCGCGAGACGCTGGACGTCCCAGTAGCTGGGCCAGTGTGGGCGCACGCGCGGCGGGCGAACACGCGGAGAGTTCTGGTAGGCGGCCCGGCCGCTGTCGGTGATCACCCACCAGGACTTCTTACGCACGCGTTGGCGGTACACCCATCCGCGCCGGGCCAGCGCGTGCAGGGTCCGGCGGTCGGTGACAGCCAGGCGGCCGGTGTCGTCGGCGCTGGCGAGCGCATAGAACTGGGCCGAACTCATCGACTGTTCGGCGGTGGGTGTCGCGGGCGTCATCGCGGCCCTGCGGCAGACACAGCGGCACGGAACCCATCGAGCGCCGGCACGACGCTGGCGGCCCGATGTCCGGGAGAAGGGGACGTGTCGTTTCCGCTGTTCAGGGCGGGTCGTATGGCGAAGTTGTGCTGCCCGTCGCCGCCGAGGTCGCTGAGGCGGACGTCCAGAACGGGGTCGCCTATCCAGCTGGCGGGCAGCCCCGGGCCGTTGGGGGCCTGGTCGTTGAGCCAGGCCCACAGGTCACCGCCGAGAGTGTAGAGCTGGTAGCGGCTCTGGATGTAGAACCAGCTGTCTCCGCCGTAGAAATCATCGAACAGCTCCCATACGCACACCACATACAGGTCGGACAGATCGCTGAGCTCGCCGAGGACACGGTTGACCGTCTCGGCGCTGTAGCCGCCGATCATGCTGCCGCGCAAGTGTTCTGGCAGCCGGTACCGGGGTCGGGTGATGCTGATGTCGAGCCAGCGCGCGAGCGTGCTCAGCGACCGGAAGATGTGGTCCTGGCCGTCGTCGTGGCGCCGGAAGTCCGTGCTCTCCTCGGACCAGTTGTAATCCACGACTGCGCGCACAGCATCGAGGAAGGTGAGCGAGTCGATGCCCAGGGCATCGTGCGGGGGCCGATCGGTGGCTGCTCGGCTGGTCATCACGGTCATGTCGGTGGTCTCCTGGATTACGAAAGATGTTGTGGTGGCGGCGATTTAGGATCGTGACGGGGCGTGGTAGTCGGCTCTGCTCCGCTGCGGCCGAGCGGTTCGGTGGCGCCGCGGGCGCTACGCGACATCGGCGAGGGACGTGTCGTTTCCGCTGCTCAGGGGCTCGTTGCCGCGATACCAGGTGAGAAACCGGATGGCGTGTGTCTGGTCGAGGACCGCGGTGAGGGCGAAAGTGCTCTCGTCGAGTTCCAGCGAGGTGCCCTCGGCCACCGGGTCGATGTGATCGGCATCGACCCACGCTGCGAGCAGCGCCATTACCGCAGCCGCCCCCAGCCCGGCTGCGCGCACGGTGGCGACCGCGGTGAGCCGGTCGGGGTCGACGGTGACGGTGAGCGCCGCGCCGAGGGTGTCGCGCAGCTGGTCGATGACGAGTTCGAAATCGGGTACCGCGGTGACGAACTCGTCGATATTGCCCTGGGCGACCCGCACACGCTCGACATAGGCGTCGAGCAGATCCTGGGCGCGGTCACGCATCCGCGGATCGGCGATGGCCTCGATGTCGGTGACCGTGACGTTGTACCCCTCGATGCGCGGTTGCCCGCCGAGATACCCGTGAAGCCGGTAGAGCTCGCGCTCGTCGAGCAGCGTGAGGACGTAGATATCGAGGGTGCAGGTGATACGGATGCTCCACCCCGTAGGCAAAGCGATCTTGTCGTTGCTCATGAAGTCACCTCCGAGGGTGTTCGAAAATGGTTGCCGCGCACGGAGATAGCGGCATGGACAAGGTGTTCCGACCGCCAGCAGCGCGTTCGGCCCCAAGGCGCGGTTCATGACCGTGACCTGGGAGAACGACAGGTCCCCGTTACTCACCGGGTCGACGGTGGGTGGCCGGGCGGCGGCGATCAGCAACTGCTCGACATCGTCTTCACCGATCCGACCGACCAGGTAGGGAATCGACTCGGTGAAACCGGCCATGTTCATCTCGCTCGCGGCGTGGCAGTGCAGGTCAATGACGGTGATGTCGAGGCCGTCGACCGAGAGCCCCGGACCTACCGCCATGTCGGTGAGCCGCTCGGCAGTGCCCTTCTCGGCGGCCGCGAGCGCCACCAAGTCGCGGGCGCGCTGATGAACGCCGGCCTGTGCGGAAGATCTCCAGGGCGATGTAGTGCATGATTCCTTCGTCTCAGGTGAGTGCTCGGCACTCGAAAGTCATTGAGGCGCAGCCGAACGCGGTACGACATCGGCGAGCGGGCGCGCTGCTGGATCGGCCACGCTGTTCTGGTGAATGCCGCCCCGGTTCATCGGCGAGTGCTTGTCCATCGGAGGTTCGGGGAACCAGCCGTTGCGGCATGAATTGCTCGGCCCCAGGAAGGGGCCGAGATCAGCTGGGCCTACTTGTATCCGAGGAAGTAGCGCTTCGGGTAGTAGTCGAAGGCTTCGGCTTCCCAGTCGGATCGCCACTCGCGGTTCTCGCGAGCTCGGCCGCGAAACCCCTCACCGCGCAGGTCGTGTCGACCGAGAATGCGGTTTTCGCGCATCATCCTTGCCATATCTGCCTCCTATCGGCGGTTGTCACTCATCAGGCGTCGCTGGTCGATCTACTGCATGATTCCTCCATGCCGGGGAGCGCTTCACATTCGAAAGTCGCTGTGGCGCAGCCGAAGTCAGGGCAGCACTCGGGAGATGGATATGTGGCACACCGAGGTCTATGTCAGGCGGTGACGGGGTGGATGGTCCAAGCGATTCCGGCCCGGCGGGACCAGATCTCGAGCAAGGCGGGTTCATCGGCGGAATCGGGTTGTGGCCCAGCGTCGGGACGGGAACGTAATTCGGTCAGCAGCGCGGTGATCACCACGTCCCAACTGGAGTCGGAGATCAGGAAGTCCAGGCGATGTCCTGGGGCGGCCTGCATCTGGCCGACGTAGGCGATGGTGTCGCCGCGGTAGCCCTCCAGCGCGTCGTCATCATGGACTGCACCGTCGGTCAGGCGAGTTCGCCACCGCTCGTCATCGTTGTCGTGGGTGAACTCTCCGGTGGCTCCGTGGGTGACGAGCAGCTGCAACAGCTCCGACCACTCGGTGTTGTCGTCGGTGGCGTGGCTGCCTTCGGTGATCTCGATCGCGATTATGAGGTGATCACCGTGGTCATCAGCCGAGACGGCCTCGTAGAGAACCGTCCACGTGGCGTCGGCCATCGTAGCGGTCCGGTACAGGTGATGCCCTATTCCGTGTCCGTCGATGATGAGGTGACCGAAGGTGTTGCGTGCCTTGATGCCCATGGTCAACGCGATCAGCCTGTCGGCTGGGATCGTGATGGTGCCGTAGGTGCGCATGCGGGGTGCCTCCTGATGGTTCGGGCTGAAGGGGACATGCCATTTCGCCTGTAAGAGGCGGATTTTCGGTGCTAAGCGGCGCGAACGGCGGGCTCGACGGTGGCGGTGGTTATGCGGCATGCCGCCGGGTGAGGTGTCGTTCGGCGGCAAGGAGTTGTGCGGAGTAATGCACGGTGTGGAAGTTCTCCAGGGCGCGAGCGAGATTGGGTTGCTCGATGGCGGGGCCGTTGGGTTCGGTGAGGATGTCGCCGTTAATATGCGCGGCGTTGGAATACCAGGCCGCCGAGGCTGTTTCGGCGATCTGCATGCTGTGTTCGTTTGCGTGGCGGCTCATCGCATGTCCTCCGAGGTTGCGGTGTAAGGGAATCCGCGGCCGAAGCACAATTCGCCGGTGAGGAACCGCCGTGCCTGCTTGGCGTTGATGTCGTGCCAGCCCGCTCTGTAGCCACGAGCGAGTCCGGAGAAGAACCGGTAGCTGCCGGTCTTGTGGGTGTGCCAGGTGAGCCGGAGTTCGGTGGCTACGTCGCAGCCGGGTGGGCACCACCTGGCGGTGAATTCCACGAAGGGATTGCCGCTGTTGGATGCGCCATGGGTCAGCGCGACGCCGCGCCGGTAGGCGATCGCGGTATCGACCAGGCCCGCCACTGTTTTGGGCATGACGAACGGCTCGGTCGGCGCGCTGGCGCTCCGGCGCACGCCGTGCCGGTTGCTGGTGGAGACGATGTCGATAGGAGAGTCCCAGGAGTCGAACGGCACGATGTAGCCGCCGATACACCGCACCGCGACCCATTCGGTGTGGTCGCGATCGAGTTCCGGGGTTGTCCGGATGACGGTTGCGGCCCCGCCGAAGTAGCCGGGGTGGGGGATTTCGTCTCCGGGCCGGAGGTCTTTCACGGGGATCTGGTGGGTGTCGGCGGCGGCCGTCGGCTGTGGGGGAGTGCTCATCGGTTGGTTGCCTCAGGGGTGGTGAAGGAGGTGGAATCGAATGCGCGGCGCAGGATTTCGGCGAGGTTGCCGAACGCGACGCCAGGCGGATGGAGTTGTCGGTTGTCGCGGTGGGGCACTTCGACGCGCTGGCGGGCAGCGGCGAGCCAGTCGATTGCTCCGGCGGCCGTGCGCGGCACGCTGACGAGATAGGAGCTTTCGGTGCGCTGCACGATCTGGTCGCGTCCGTGCGGGCCTATATTGCGCAGCAGGCTGATGGCGTCGAGGACGTGGTGCAGATGCTCGGGCAGGCCGAGTGCGAGTTCACGTACCGCTATGACGGTCGGGCCGTCGACCCAGTGCACGAACAGCCGGGCTTGGTGGTCGATCCGCCAGTCGAACGTCGTGGCGGGCCAGTGTTGGGATGTGCCGCGCTCGAGCACGCGCTGTGCGGTGTGGATGTCGTCGAGAAGATCGTCGTAGGCAGTCATTAGGACT
This sequence comes from Nocardia sp. JCM 34519.1, assembly GCF_020361265.1. NCBI lineage: Bacteria > Bacillati > Actinomycetota > Actinomycetes > Mycobacteriales > Nocardiaceae > Nocardia > Nocardia sp. JCM 34519.1. Next base: position 3,155 of record NZ_JAIRBR010000021.1, on the reverse strand, counting down.
CCTGTCGAACCACGCACTCCCGCACTGATTTTCGGGAATCATGATCGGTAGTGGGCAGACTAGGCGCGATGGCTATCAAGGTGAAAGACCTTTCGGTGGAAGGGAATTCGCCACACGGAGGATTGGGCTAATGGTCTGGGTCGCTGAGATGGCGCAGGAAGGAGCAGGCTTGGAGCGTGTTGTCGAGCACCTGGGCGACTTTGGTTGCCTCGCCTGCCTGCGGGATCGTGCCCTTCGCCAGGTCGTGGCGGATCTGTTTGGCCAGCAGCCCCAGCCGATGCGCCAACTGCTCGGCGGCTGTGCGTTCCCGCACCAACTGGTCCTCGATCGAATCGTCTTCGTCGTCGAAATAGTCGTCTGTCATGGTGAAAGTCCTTGCGGTTCAGGGGGTTACTGGTTGCGCAGGCGTGGGCAGCGCCACACGGGTTTGTGAATGCGTGCACCCGCGATGTGTCGAGGATGCGAGACCCGCAGACGCGCACGGTCGCGTGCGCGAGGTGACCAACTGCGCGAAGTAGAGGGGACGTGTCGTTAACGCTGGTCAAAGGCTCACAGCGTGGGGCCGACGGAGCCGCCGAGGATGTGCTTGGTGTCGCCGGGCGAGATGGGTTGTTATTCGGCGTCGCCGATGATTTCGGCGTCCGGGTCGAAGGTCGGTCCTTCGGGTATCGGGGTGTAGGTGATGACGACCTCTCCGCTGCCTTGGACTCCGGCGACTTTGCGGCGCACTAGCACTGGCCGCAGGCCGCATCGTCGAAGGGAGAGCGCCCGGCCGGTGGTCCAGTGCACGACGGAGCCGGTCATCTCGGTGTCGTCGAGGTCGAAAACGGCGTATCTGTTGCCGAAGCGTCGGCTACGCATCCATTTGCCCGGGTACAGCCGGTTCTCGGTGTCGGCGACGGCGAAGAACTCTGCGTAGCCGCCCTTTTCGGCGAGGCTGGCTAATTGCTGGTAAAGGCGTACGGTCGCGTCGGCGACCGGTTGACACCGCAGGACAGCGGTCTCGGGGCGCGCGTCGCTGTCGCGGCCGTGGCGTGATTCCGCGGCCAGCGCGTGGTACTCGTCGGCGGTCTTGGTGGGATCGAGTCGGGTGAAAGTCATGGTGTAGGGCTGTTTCTCCGGGTATGGAATGGAGGGATGCCGGAGGTGCGCCCCCGAGCGGGCGCACCTCGGTGCGGGGAAGTCAGCGCCGACGCGCTGGTTAGTTGGACAGGCAGTCGGTGTCGACCGCTTGCAGGTAGAGCGCGAGTTCGGCGGCGGTGCGGGTGACGGCGTGGGCGAACTTGTGGCCCCAGTCGGTGTCGGCGGTGAGGGTGTAGTGGTGGTCGCCGGTGCCGTCGCTGCTGGTGGTCCGGATGGATACGCGCGTGACGGCGAGCGGGGCGAGCTGTTCGGGGTACTGGGCGTCTTTGTGGAGCGGAGCCCATCCGGTGACGGTCCATTTGCGCTGGGACAGGTTCGGGGCCTGACCGCCCGATCGAATGATGATGGTGAGCATGCGCTGGCCGTCGATCTCGGTGACCTGGAAGTCTTCGAGGATCTTCCCGGCGGGGGAGCGGTTTTCGAGGGAGGTAAGGACGGCTTGCCAGCGCCGCCAGATCTCTCCGTGGCTGTCGGTCCAGCGGGCTTCTTCGCGTTCGCGCAGAACGTTTTTGAGAGCGGTCAGCCAGTCGCTGAGCAGTCCGGTCGGCAGGGCGGCGAAGTGGCGCTGGTGCAGCAGCTTGTTCATGGCCTTTCGCGGGGTACGGACGAAGGTGCCGGTGTCGACTTGCTTGCCTCGCCGAGTGAGGGTGTAGGTCCGTTTGGCGCCCTTGCCGTCGGGGGTGAGCGTGGCGGTGTAGTCGCCGATGGTGAGCGTTTCGGATGCCTTCTTGCCGGTCTGCCAGGTGCCCTCGAGCGGGGTGGGCAGGACCAGACGGTCATCGATGGTGGTCGCGGTAGCCAATGTGAACCTCTTGACAGTTAAGGTTGCTGGAAGTTTTCCGAAGCTCAGTCGAGCGGCTTGTGTGATGCGCGCGCTCAGCCTTCGGTGGGAGGCACGAATTCGACGTGGCGGGGGTCGATTCCACCGCTGCATACGCCGTTTTCGAAGCGGATCGCGTAGCGCGTCCAGGGGTTGGACGCATGGGATTCGACGTTTGTGATGGTTCCGAGCCAGCCGGGTTCAAGGGTCGGCATGTGGTCGAGGTGGTCGATGGCGTCCCATCCGGGAAAGCTGGGCGCGAATCCGCGTCCGGTGATGGTGTCGAGGGTGCGGACTCGGCGGCCTTTGTGGTGCGCGTGGATGTTCATCGGTACTCCAGGGATGTTGCAGGCGTGCGGGATTCGGCTCCGCACGCGTGGGGATGTGCTTGGATTGCGTCAGCTGTGGCCTGCGCTGAGGGTTTGGTTGACGGCGGTGAGCGCGAGCTGTAATGCCTCGGCGAATGCCCGCAATTGCTGAATCTCGCGCTCGGTGTGCGGGCGGTTGCCTCCGGCGGCTCGCGCGGCTTGGTATCCGAGATCTTTGAGCGATGGCTGGTCCGGGGTGCCGAAGATGAGTGCGGTGATCGTGTCGGCGGGGCTCGGGTTGGTGTCGCTGGTCATCATGGGTTTGTCTTTCGAGTCGCGCCGAGTTCACCTGGATTGCTCTGAGGTCGATCAGCGGGTCAAGGGGGTGTTGCTGGAGATGCGCTATTGCTAGATCAGCCGGAAAGGGCGCTTGCTGTTGCGCGTGACGCGGTGGATGTAGAAGTCCATGTCGTCATGGCGATTCTGGCTTCGGAGGCTGCCGCAGCCGTCGAACCAGAAGACGGCGAAGCGGCAGCGGCCGTCCGTCCCGGCGTTGGTGTCGATTGGGTAGATGAGGATTTCGTTGGGCTGGCGGAAGTCCTTGGCGGTGATGTTCAACCTCATGAAACAACTATATCCCCCTAAGGGGGATATAGTCTAGAACAAGATTTGTCACGATTTAGTAACGTGCTAGGCGACGGCGTAGCCGTTGCCGTGTCTCTTGTGTGGTTTGAATCTTGTTGTATTTCAGTCTTTTTGGTTATGATCTTGCTGTATACTGTTGATGTGCAAAGGAATACAAGTATCGTGCTTTCTACCCCGCGTAGCGGGGTGTTGTGGAGAGTGGGGGAGTTGGTAGGTGGTTGTCCGGCGGAGCCGGGCAA
>NZ_JAIRBR010000020.1:0-148585 GCF_020361265.1 Nocardia sp. JCM 34519.1 | reverse complement strand
TGTGGTTGAGCATCCGGGCCTCTTCCTGGGCCAGGACAACGACACGCCTCGCGCGGTCGGTGAACCTCTCGAACATCGCTCCCTCACTCTCCTGCTCCGACATTCTGGCGGCCGACGCTTCAGTTCGACTGTTGCGTCAGCCTGCCATGAAGCCCGGGGGTTGCGGCCCCCTGCCTCCACTCTAGTTGGCAGGGGTTCTTGCCGCCTCCAGTCCACCCTATGTGTGACCAGCGACGGCACGGTCATTCACTCATAACGTGAGCGTTGCGGGATTCGTTTCCGATGCGTTTTTGCCTAGAGCGAACAGATTGAGTCGGGCTGTGTTCAATTGGCCGCGCTCCGCGCGGCTGTCCGCGGCCCCGGGGAGTCTCGCGTCCGAGAGGCGCTACTTCAGCTGTACGCGAAAGGTAGTCAGCCGGTGAACGGCGGGATGAACTCGCACGGCGCCTCCCTCGGATCGGAAGGATCCAGCGCGTTCAGGACGTACGCGGCGGCGCGTGGGCTGCCCGCTATGCCCGCATGTTCCGAATAGTCCTGGGCGCAGCCGTCTTGCACCACGATATCGGTGGTGTTGGGCGCGGGCACCAGCCCCGCGGTGTACGGGACGACGGCCTCGTCGTACACGGTGGCGATATTGGTGTAGGTGACCTCGGGCTGGTAGATGCCGTCGGAATTCAGCGCGGTCAGGAAGGCCGCGCCCCGGTACATCTCACCGCAGGCGCGGCAGAGCGAGGCCACCACGGCATCGAAGGCGGGTTCGGCGCCGAGGGCCTTGCTGAACTGCGCGATATCGCCGATGCCGGCGACGTCGGTGCCGAGCCACGGCGGTGCGAGCGCGACCATGCGGTCCACCTTGTCCGCGCCGCCGAGCCGCTTGATGTAGTAGTTGCTCACCACATTCCCCTGCGAATGCCCGACCAGGTCGACCCGCCGGGCGCCGGTCGCGGCCAGCACCCGGTCGACGAACGCCGCGAGTTCCGGTCCGCTCTCCTCGATGGGACGCATGCCGCCGATGGCGGATACCGGCCACGGCAGGTCGTACGCGCCGTAGGTGAGCGAGTAGACGCAATACCCCTCATCGGCGAGTAGGGGTACGTACACGCCCCAGTTCGTCTGGGCGCCGCCGCCGGTCCCGTGCACCAGCACCACCGGGTTCGGGTGCGCGGCGCTGGGGCGGCAACCCCAGTCGTTCGAACCGGGCAGCGAGCCATTGTGATTCAGCAGTTCGCCCGGTATTCCGGCGAAGAAGTTGTAGTCGACGGGATATCGCTCGGCCCGCGCGGCGCCCGCGGCGCCGATCCAGAGCAAGGCGAGCAGAGTGAATATCAGCGCGGAACCCGGCAATCGCCGCATATAACCCTCCCAGAAACTGTAACGCGTTTCAGAAACGTACCGCCGCGAGCGGCCCGCGGTACCGAAACCGGGGAGCTATTGGGAGACGCACAAAGGCCGGGTACCGTCCCCGGTATGTCCGCACGGTGCCCCAGGTGCCCGACGGGTCGCAACGAGTACCCGAAACCGCCGCACCCGCGTCTCGAAAGCGTTGGCCCGCAATGATCTTCCGACGCCGCAGCGACCCCGTCGCCGATCCGGTCCGGCGACTGGCCGAACGGCTCGACGTGCCACGCCCTTGGGATCGAACACAATTCCTCGATGGCGCGGCCGCGGCCATGGGCAAGCGGATCCGACTACGTCCGCTGCCCGCCGCGTACACCGCGAGCCTGCCGTGCGGGCTGGTCATCGAGCGTGCCGAGGATGTGATAATCGCCTACGACGCAACGAGTTCCGCGCACCACGCCGATCACATCATCCTGCACGAGGTCGGGCATCTGCTGCTCGGCCATCTCACGGACCCCGACCACCTCTCGGCGAATCGCCCCGCGACGCTCGGCACGACGCGGCCGCAGACCTTGGCGTCACTGTTTCCCGGCATCGATCCGGCGACCATCCGGCAGGTATTGCACCGCGGCGCATACGATACGACCGCCGAACGCCAGGCCGAGCTGTTCGCCTCGCTGATCATGTCGCGGGTCGACACCGCACCGGGCTCACCGCTGCGCCGAGTGCTGTTCGGCTGACGCATGCACTCGTCTTGGCCCACCGCGATTTCCGGGTCACTGATCGGCTGCTCGCTGCTGCTGTTGGCGCTGCGCCTGCGCTGGGCGGACCGGACGCGGCTCGATCGCTACGCCGACCTCGGCCTCGCCGGTCTCATCGTCGGCAGCGCATTGCGCGAGCCGACCTTTCAACGCTGGACCGGCGCGCTGATCGGCGGACGCCACGTAGCGAATCTGCTCTACCAACTGTCTTCCGCCGAAATGGCTTTGGTGGCGGGGCTGACGATACTAGCATTCAGTCAGGTGCTGGGGCAGGCGTATTCACCGCCGCTCGTATTCGGCGTCGCCGTGGCTTGTGGGGCGGCCGGACTGGCCTTCGGCACACGGATGGTCCCCGAAGGGGTTTCGCTCGCGGACGCGACCGGCTGGGCGGCATTCGGATACCGGCTGAGCATGCTGCCGATCGTGTTGTGGATGGATGTGATGCTGATCAGGATCGGTATCGCGGAGTGGCGCAGCCGAACCGACACACGTGAGCTCGTATTGGCAGGCAGTGCCATCGGATTCGTGGTGCTGCATTTCGCGGGCATCGTCGGCGCGGCCATCGCGGCCGCGTTCCAGATCGACGGCAGGCATATCGCCGTCGGACGATTACTGGTCCGCCTGGAGCGCGACACCGTGATCTATCAACTCGCATTGCTGACGACACTGCTGACGATTCCGGCGGCGCACCGGTTGACCGCACATCTAGGCCTCGACAACGCGTCGCGGCAGCGGCGGCGGCTGCTGCCGCTGTGGACGGCGCTCACCGCGGCCTGCCCGGAGGTCGTCTACGCCGGTCCGGCCGACCCGGGCGACAGCCGATACCTGTTGCACCGCACCGTCGTCGAGATCCGCGATTGCCTGCGGATCCTGTCCCGCTATGAAATATCCGACGCCGCAACGTCTTCCAGCACACCGGACCAGCCGCTGACCACCGCGATCCGGCTGGTGCACGCCTGCGCGGCGAAGGCGAGCGGCGCGCTGCAGAACGGGCGGGAATCGCGGCTTTCCACGGCGGACGACGTGACGGAGGAGATCGCGGAACTCACCGCCATCTCCCGGAATTGGGAACTCGCCCGCGCCATCGCGATGCCGGTGAAACCGCCCGAGGACGCGGGATCCGCGGCCCGGTCGGCGCATTCGGCCTGAAACGCCGAAGCGCCGCACCACCCGATCCGGTGGTGCGGCGAAGGCCGACGACATTCCTATGGCCGGTGCTGCGGCGAACTCTGCTGCGGCACACCATATTGCGGGCCGATCGGCGACGTGTAGTACTGCTGCGCACCGAACGCCGGTCCGGTGGTGACCGTCTGCGCCGCGACGCGGTCGGAGCGACCGTGTTGCACACCGGCCAGGAACAGCGCGCCGCACAACACCAGGAAGGCCAGTGTGTGCAGGATTGCACGCACGATATTCCAAGCCACCCAGGACGATTCGAAATCGGCGCGCACCTTGGCCAGATCGGCGATCTGGGCCGGATCCCCCGCCGCCATCAGCTGATCGTTGAGCGGGACGTTCAGACCGGAGGTGACGGCGAACGCGATCACGTTGAGCACCAAGGCGATTCCGATCACCACCAGGGTGGTGCGCTGCTCTCGACTCAGATGCAGCGCGGCGGCCAGTGCGGTGAAGCCGATGGTGCCGATGAAGCCGAGCATGAACCAGGGGTTGATGATCACCACGTTGATCTTCTGCATCACGTCGACGATCGTGCGATCGTCGGTGCGGCCGAGCGCGGGCATTACCGAGATGGCGTACGCGTAGAAGACACCGGCGATCAAGCCGGTGGCCAGGGTGGCCAAAACCAGTGCGGCGATTCGGGTTGCGGACATCGCGATTTCTCCTCCGGGAATCGAGCGGAGCGCGATCGCTCCGTTCACGATTCCAAGTTCATCGCGAACCACCCCGCCGCAACCATCGTCGAAACGCTCGACCGGCTAAGCGATCGTCCAATGTGCAGGGCGGCGGGTCTCAGAGGTCCCGATCCGAAATCAGACCGCTCTGCATGGCCAGTCCGGCCAACCGCACCCGCTTCTGATTCTGCGGCAGATCCTCCACCCCGAACTTGGTGAACAGCGCGCGCAAATGCGTCTTGATCGCGTCGACGCTCAGGAACAGTTCATCGGCGATCTGCTGATTCGAGGCGGGGGTGGCGAATCCGGCGCCGTGTTTGTATGGGCGGCACAGCGCGATGAGAACGGACCGTTGGGTTTCGGTCAATGAGCGCAGCGTCGGAATGGAACCGCTGGAAACCCGGGTGATGTCGTCGACGACGCCGCCGTAGTCGAGAAAATGCACCACCGAGGTGCCGACGCGAATACTGTCCCCCGCCATCAACCGTCGCCGGCCGGCCAGCCGCTCGCCGTTGACGAAAGTGCCGTTGCGAGACAGGCCGTCGTCGATGATCGTCCAGTGCGCACCGAGATATTCGAGCGCCGCATGCAACCGGGATACCTCGGCGTCCCACGGCATCGACAGATCCGCTTGCGGTGAGCGACCGATGGTGATGCGTTGCCGATCCGGCGAGAGCAGGAACTCCTGCTGCCGACCGGTGTCGTCCTTGAATCGCAACAGTGATCCGACGAATCCAGTCACAGCGCCGATACCTCGCCTCTCATCGGGGGCATGAGCGTCGGGCCGAGGAGGCGGCCCCCAGTGACCTTCGCACGGTATCCATGGTGCCGCTTCGGCGAACCACGAGCAAGATCGAGTAACGCGGAACCGTATGAATCGGTTCTTGATCTTGCTGCTATATCGAAGTTCTATCAAACAAACCGCCGCCCGGGCGTCGCACGAATAGCCCGAGCGGCGGTTAAAAAGAAAACTATCCCTTGGCGGCCTTGTTGTAGGCATCGGTGATGTCGGCGGAGATACGGCCCCGCGCGGACACCTTGTGCCCATTCCGGCGCGCCCACTCACGAATTGCCGCGCTTTGTTCACGATCGATCGAGACCCGGCTCTTCGGGCTCGTGGTCGCCCCCGCCGCAGCCTTCACCCGACGCCGGCCACTGACCCGACGCGCACTCGAAACCCACTGCTCCAGACCGTCACGCAACTTCGTAGCATTCGCCGACGACAGGTCGATCTCGTACGACACACCATCGATCGCAAACTCGATGGTCTCGTCCGCGATGGACTCACCGTCGACATCGTCGATCAGACTAACGGTGACCTTCTTTGCCATGAGATGAACGTCCTCTCGAAATCGTGCGACCCGCATACTAGGCCGATTACCCGAGGCAAGAATACCTCGAATTCCAGAAATTCCAAGACGCGGTTGGGAACAATGCGTTCGGATGGTCAGCGGGTGACCGGACGCACAATTGGGAACAGTATCGTTTCCCGGATTCCCAAACCCGTCAACGCCATCAACAACCGATCGATTCCCATACCCGTACCGGTTGTCGGTGGCATACCGTGCTCCATCGCGGCGAGGAAGTCCTCGTCGAGTCGCATGGCCTCGTCATCACCCTGCGCGGCCAACCGCGCCTGATCCATGAAACGTTCTCGTTGGATCACCGGATCCACCAACTCCGAATAGCCGGTTGCCAACTCGAAGCCGCGCACATACAGATCCCACTTCTCCGTGACACCCGGCTTGTTGCGGTGCTGTCTGGTGAGCGGTGATGTCTCGATCGGGAAGTCACGCACGAAAGTCGGTGCGTAGAGCTTGTCGCCGTACTGGTGTTCCCACAGTTCCTCGACCAGTTTGCCGTGGCCGTAGCCCTTACCATCGGGAATTTCCAGACCGACCCGATCGGCGAGCGCACGCAATTCCGCGACGGAAGTTTCCGGCGTGACCGAGACACCCAGCGCATCGGACAGCGACGGGTACATCTCAACCGTCGTCCACTCACCGCGCAGGTCGTATTCCGTACCGTCGGCGAGCGTCACCACCTGCGTTCCGAACGCCTCCTGCGCGACCTCCTGGATCAATTCCCGGATCATCGTCGCGGAGGTGTCGTAGGTGCCGTAAGCCTCATACGTTTCCAACATCGCGAACTCGGGCGAATGCGTGGAGTCGGCGCCCTCGTTGCGGAAGTTCCTGTTGATCTCGAAGACCTTCTCCAGGCCGCCGACCACGCAGCGCTTCAGGAACAACTCCGGCGCGATACGCAGGTACAAATCCATATCCAGCGCATTGGAATGGGTGACGAAGGGCCTGGCCGCCGCGCCGCCGTGCAGCGTCTGCAGCATCGGCGTCTCCACCTCCAGGAATCCGCGGCGCTCCAGCGCATTGCGCAGCGCGCGCACGGCGGCAACCCTGGTACGCGCCATTTCCCGCGCCTCCGGGCGCACGATCAGGTCGACATAGCGCTGCCGTACCCGCGACTCCTCGTTCATCTCCTTGTGCGCGACCGGCAAGGGGCGCAACGACTTTGCCGACATGGACCAGGAATCGGCCATGACGCTCAATTCCCCGGTGCGCGACGAGATGACCTCACCGTGCACGAATACGAAGTCGCCCAGGTCCACATCGGACTTCCAGGCGGTAAGCGCATCGGCGCCGACACCGTTCAGGCTGATCATCGCCTGCAGCTTGGTGCCGTCGCCCTCCTGCAGCGTCGCGAAACACAACTTGCCGGTATTACGCATGAATATGACGCGTCCGACGACACCGACCTGTAGACCCGTCTGTGTGTCGGGCGCCAAGTCCGGATAGGCGGCGCGAATTTCGGCGAGCGTATGGGTACGCGGCACGACGACGGGGTATGCCTCACGTCCCTCGGTGAGCAGCCGCTCGCGCTTCTCCCGGCGAATCCGCATCTGCTCCGGAACATCGACTTCCGCGCTATCGCGGCCGGGCGAGTGGTCGTTGGAGGTGCTCACATCCAACAACCCTAGCGTGCACCGGAAATCGTTTTGCGAGCCGCCCGGCCAATCCGGATCAGTAACGAAAAGGTATCGGTTCCATAGCCGATTTACCCGTCACCGAAAGCAACGGAGAATCCGCACAACAATCGAAAGCGACTGTGCGCCTATGTATTTCGAGATGAAAGGATTACACCGCGGCGAGCGCCGCCGCCTGCGTCGCGAAGTGCGGCGCCCGAGTTCCGATACTCAACAGACCGGCCGCCTTCAACGCGTGGAAACCGCCGACCAGATCGGTCGCCCGATGCAATCCGAGTTGCTGCAGCGAGTACGCGGCAAGGCTGGAGGTATAGCCCTCCGAGCACACCACGATCCATTCCACTTCGTGATCGACAGCCAGCGCCAACCGCGCCGAACTAGCCGGATCGAGCCGCCATTCCAGCACATTCCGTTCGATCACCAGCGCACCGGGTAACGCACCCTCGCGCACCCGCTGCGCCTGCGGCCGGATGTCGACCAGAATCGCGCCGCGAGCAAGCGCCTTGGGCAATTCGAAGGCATAGATCCGGTTCAACCCGGATCGCGCGTTCTCGAGCATCTGGTCGATGGTCAGACGAGTCATCACATATCACCTTCGGGCTGGTCGGTGAGGACGGTTCGGGTGCGCCGCAGGGTCCCGTGGCCGGTGACCTCGTAATAGGACATCGCGGTGAGCGGTGGCGAATACGCGTGTACCGACAGCGTCGGTTCGAGCGGTCCGGCCGATTCGGCCGAAATAGCCGGTGCGCGCATAACATCGTGCACCCAGCCGATCGGGAACGAGGCCTGATCACCCGCGCCGAGCGTGCGCCTGCGCAGTTCGGAGCCGTTCCAACGGAATTCGGAAAGGGCGCCGCTGAGCACGGTGAGCGCGCCGAGCGAACCGGCGTGATCGTGCAATTCAGTCGACTTACCGGGCGTCCAGCTGATCAGCCAGACATCGACCTCGTCATCGGAAAGCAGCCGGGCCGCCCAGCGCTCATCGACGGGCCAGCCGCCGCCCGATGGAAGTAAATGGTCATAGCGCCCGGCCAGCACATCCTCGGCGCCCTCATCGGTCAATCGGAGCAGATCGGCCGGGCGCAACCGGGTCGGCAGCGCGGGCGCGACGGCCCGATCGACGGGTGGCTTCGCCAAATATTCGGTACGTGCCGAAGAAAGGGAAATAACAGAGGAGCGCATTCGCGAATCTCCAGGAGTTGTGTCAGCGGTCGAGGAAGATGGTCGGCCTCGAACGGTCGAGGCAGGTCAGCCTCGACAACACTCCTGGGTGCTCACGCGGAAATACACGTCGGCGAGTGTAGCAGTGAGTCGGAAGCGCGCAATAGCACCGAGTCCGGTGCGTTGACTCACGCCCACCCGTCGCCCGACCACCACCCCTCATCGAATCGCTGCGCGATGCTCATACCGAGGCCTTGCGCCGCTGATTGCGCTCATACACCAGGCGCAGCCCGGTGAGTGTGAGATGCGGCTCGTGATGATCGATGGTCTCCGATTCGGGCACGATCAACGGTGCCGTCGCACCCGTCGCGACCACCGCGACGTCCCTGCTCGCGAACGCGTCGAACTCGTCGCGAATCCGATCGATCAGCCCGTCCACCAGACCGGCGAAACCGAAAACCGCGCCGGACTGAATGCATTCCATACTGTTCTTACCCAGCACCGAACGCGGTCTCGCCAGTTCGGCCCGGCGTAGCGCGGTGCGCTCCACCAGTGCCTCGGTCGCGATCTCGACACCGGGCGCGATGATGCCGCCGAGGAATTCCCCTTTACCGGAAACCAGGTCGACGCAGATCGCGGTGCCGAAATCGACGACGATGGCGGGCGCGTTGTAGCGCTGGAAGGCGGCGAGACAGTTCACGATCCGGTCCGCGCCGACCTCCTTCGGATTGTCGACCAGCAGCGGAATTCCGGTGCGCACACCGGGCTCGACCAGCACATGCGGAACATGTCCCCAGTAGCGGGTCAGCATTTCCCGCAATTCACGCAGCACCGGCGGCACCGTGGCCAGTGCGGAAACGCCGATCACCTCGTCGAGCTGTTCGCCGACCAGACCGCGCACCTGCATGGCGAACTCGTCCGCGGTCAATAGCGGATTGGTGTGGATGCGCCAGTGCCGCACCAATTTCGAATGGGCGCCGCTACCGGAGAAAAGCCCCAGTTCGATGCTGGTGTTGCGGACGTCGATGGCCAGCAGCATGTCCCGACCTGCCCGATCAGGCGTTGGTCAGCGTGCGCGGCGAGGTGAGCCCGGAACCCTCGGGCGCGTGCGCCGGATCCGAACCCAACTCCACCTGACGGTTTCGCTCGTCGACGAATACCACCCGAGGCTGGTATTCGCGCAGTTCGGCCTCGTCCATCATGCCGTAGGCGATCAGGATGACCAGGTCGCCGGGGTGGACGAGATGGGCTGCGGCGCCGTTGATTCCGATCACGCCGGAACCGCGCTCGCCCGCGATGACATAGGTCTCCAGGCGGGCGCCGTTATCGATATCGACGATGCAGACCTGTTCGCCCTCCAGCAGATCGGCCGCGTCGAGCAGATCCTGGTCCACCGTCACCGAGCCGACGTAGTGCAGGTCCGCGTGGGTCACCGTGGCGCGGTGGATCTTCGACTTCATCATGGTGCGCAACATCGAGCTGTTGCCTTTCTCTGAGGCGCTCTACCGCTGGGTGGAGGCGAGCCGGGCGTTGGGATCGGGATGGCCGTCGAGTTCGACGCCGAGGGTTACCGCCGTGTTGTCGATCAGCCGGGTCGAGCCGACCCTGGCCGCGACGAGCAGCCGCGCGTTACCGCTCGCGGGCGCCGGACCGAGGGTGGAGGAACGCAATTCGAGGTAGTCGACGGCGACGCCATCGGCCGCGTCGAGCACCGTGCGGGCCGCCGCGAGCGCCGCGGCGGCGCCGTGTCCGGCCGCATGACGGCCCGCGGCCAGCGCCGCGGAAAGGGCCAGCGCCGATTCCCGTTGCGCCGCATCGAGATAGCGGTTGCGCGAGGACATGGCCAGACCGTCCGCCTCGCGCACCGTCGCCACCGGGACGATCGTCACGTCGAAATCGAGATCGCGCACCAGCTGGCGGATCAGCGTGAGCTGCTGGTAGTCCTTCTCGCCGAAGAATGCCTCGGTCGGCCGCACGATCTGCAGCAGTTTGGCGACCACGGTCAGCATGCCGGCGAAATGCGTTGGGCGGCTTGCCCCTTCGAGCTCGGCACCGAGCGGGCCCGGCTGTACCGTGGTGCGCGGGCCGTCGGGGTACATATCGGTGGCGCTCGGCGCGAAGACCAGTTCGACGCCCTCCGCACGCAGCAGTTCCACATCGGCGTCCAGGGTGCGCGGGTATTTGTCCAGATCCTCGTTCGCACCGAATTGCAAGGGGTTCACGAAGATCGAGACGATCACCGTCTGGTTGGTGCGCTTGGCGCGGCGCACCAGCTCGAGATGTCCCTCGTGCAGCGCGCCCATCGTCGGCACCAGGGCGACCGTGCGGCCGACACCGCGCAGCGATTTCGAGATGGCGGCGACCACCGACGGGTCGTGCTGCACGGTCAACTGGCCGGGGCGGAAGGCGCCACGCAGTTTCGGATCGATCATTGGCGTCCCTCCAGCAAATCAATGAGAGCAGGGTTGGTTTCGGCCAGTTCGGCCGTGCGCAGCGAGAGCGCGCGGTAGCCCGCGGCCAGTCGGGGGTCGACGGATTCGAGCGCATCCAGGTGCGCCGCAACGGCTTCCACATCGCCGCGGGCCACCGGACCGGTCAGCGCGGCCTGTCCGCGACGCAGCGCGTTGTCCAGCGCCGCTGAGGCCAGCGGCGCCAGCAAACGCTCGGCCAAGCCGTTCGGCTGATCGTCCACCAGCTGTTGGCCGAGCAATCCGGGACCGGACAGCGCGACCCGCAGCGCGGCGACCGCGTCGACGATCAGGGTGACGAGATGGTTGCTGCCGTGCGCGAGCGCGGCGTGGTAGAGCGTGCGCTGCTCCTCCGGCACCCGCACCGGCTCGCCACCCATCTCGATCACCAGCGATTGGGCGATGGCGTAACCGATCTCACTGCCCGCCGTAATGCCGAAACACGCGTTGCCGAGCCGGGACAGATCCTCGTCGTGCCCGGTGAACGTCATCGCGGGATGAATGGCCAGCGGCAGTGCGCCGCGCTCGGTGAGCGGGGCGAGCACGGCAATACCGTTCGCGCCGGACGTATGCGCGACGATCGTGCCCGAACGCACCACGCCCGCGCTCGCCAAACCGCGCACCAACCCGGCCAATTCGGCATCCGGCACCGCGAGCAGCAGCAGTTCGCTGCGCGCCGCCACCTCCTCGACCGGCAGGATCTTCGAATCCGGCAGCCGGGTAGCGGCCCGCCGCACCGAGGCATCGGAGATCGCGGACACACCGAACACCACATGTCCGGCGCGCTCCAGCGCGGCGCCGAGCGCCGAGCCGACACGTCCCGCCGAGACGATTCCCACCGTCAGGCGTGCGGGCGCGGGGTCGTAGCCGCCGTCGTCATCGGAAGAAGTCGCACTTCTAGAGGTCAACGCTGTCCTCTCGTCGCGGTATGAGCGTCAGGCCCGGAGGCGGCAGCGCAGCGTAACCACGCAGGGTTAGTGAATACCGCAAATCGAACACCATGTTCCAGTCCCGCCATGCGGGTACCAGACGTACCTACCGAGGATATCGGCCCGGCATTTGTCGATGCCATGCGCTCGCTACGTGATTTGCGGCTCACATCCGCGCCACGCTCGGCCGATCAAGGCGATGTCAGCAGGGGCACAACGGGCCGCGTTGCGAATCAGACAGTGCGGTTGCGCTCTTCGGATTGCAGGTTGGCCATGATTTCGGCGACGGAAAGGCGACGGGTCGAACTGTCGTCGGAGTCGATGTCGCGGCGGCGACGGCGCGAGCTCGCGGTGCCCATGGTCGGCGCGGAGGCGGCCGGGCGCGGCGGGGTGGCCGGTTGCCTGGGCCCGGCCGGAACGGGCTTCGGCTCGGGTAATTCGTCCTTGCCGACCTCGGTGAACGCATCGGCCCAGCCGGACGGGCCGGTCAGCGGTTCGATGAATCCGGAGTCGTCGATATCGGCGTCGGTGATCTGCGCATCGGTGATATTCGCGGCGGCGATATGGATATCGGCCGGGTTGACGGCGGCGGTCTCCGCGGTGATCGGCTCGTCGAATGGGCTGGCGAAAACCGGCGGCTCCGGATGACTCGGCTCGAATACCGGCGTCGCGCTGCTGCGGGTTTGCTGCTGGTTTGAATCGGTCCAGATACCGGCATCCCCGGAGCTATTGTCACGCGGGCCGCCCGACGCGCTCGGCAGCTCCTGGATCCTGGTCGAATCGGCGCGCACGGCCAGCCGTTCCTCGGGCAGGTCACCGTCGAACAACCGCTGCAGGCTCTGTCTGAGCACCGTCAATTCGGCTCTGAGCGCGGCGAGTTCGGAGGCGTCGGCCCCGACCTCGGCGCGTACCCGCGCCTCGACGCCGAGCTCGTATTCGCGGCGCGCGGTCACCTCCCGCTCCAGCTGTAGTTCGTACACGGTCTGCAGGTCGCGCACCTTCGCCTTGTCGACCGTCGCGTCCTTGCGATACTTCGTCGCCGCCAGTGCGCCGATCGCGGCGGCCCACAGCGCGGCGACCAGACCGACCCGGACGAACTGCAAACTGTTGCTGAAGACCAGGAAAACGCTGGCAACCAGACCGAGCAGAATCAGCCCGCCGATGACGAATTTTCCCGCGTCCTCCCGCCGTCGACGGGAAGTGCTGCTACGGGAGGGTGAAACCATGGACGCCAGGGTAGCTTGGATGTCCGTCCGCGCCCAGAACCCCGTTCGGTGATTCGATCGGTGAAAGTTGCTATGTGGTAGCTGGATTATCCGTCGGATCCTCGGGAGCCCGACAGCAATACTCCAACCACAGCGCGGCAGCAACCAAGACCACCCCGGCCAGCATCCCGACGATCGCGCCGGGCGCATCGGCGCCCGCCGCACGCAACGTATCCCGCTGCGGGAACACCCAACACAGGAACCCGAGCCACACGCCCGCGGCCAGCGAACCGACCTGCGCGGAGGCCTTGGCCAGCGCCACCGCCCGCGCCGCGGTGATCGGATGCAGTTGATGCGGGCCGTCGCCGATCCGATGCTCGTTGACCCTGGCCCGGATCACGAAGGCGAGCACCGTTTCGATGATGGCCACCGGATACAGCGAGGCCCCGGCGTAAATGGAGATCGGCGGGAAGTTCGAATAGGCGAGCCGGGTGCCGATCCACGCGATCACCGCGGCGACGAACACATTCGCGACAAGATCGAAGATCCGGGTCGGGCGTAGCTTCACGATGCCGAATCCTTCTGTCCCACCGGCGAAGTCGCGGTCAAGCTCAGCTCGGTCGGCCGCACGCCCGCGCGCTCGGCCGGGTCGAGATCCGCGAGCCACTCGCGCACCGGCCGGACCAGGCCGCCGACCGGCAATACCGCGTCGGGCTCCACATCGAGCCATGGAATAAGCACGAAGGCGCGATTGTGCGCCTGCGGATGCGGCAGGGTCAGCTCCGGATCGGCGCTTTCCACGACGGCGGCGCCGTCACCGCACCACACCACGTCGACATCGAGCGTCCTTGCGCCCCAACGCACCTCACGCACCCGGTGGGCCGCCCGCTCCAACTCCTGGCCGCGGCGCAGCCAATCGAAACAGTCCGCGGCCGGATCGTCCACCAGCACAACGGCATTCAGGTAGTCGTCCTGTTCGACCCCGCCCCACGGCGCGGTCGAGTACACCGGCGACACCGCGACCACCCGCGCGCCGAATCCGGTGACGACACCGCGCAGATGCGCCAACCGATCGCCCAGATTCGAGCCGATCGACAGTACGGCGCGCGTCACGCCGACTCCCGGATCATTCCGCCTCCCGGCGCTGCCGGGTGGTGACGACGCGAACATCGTCGAACGGATGCGGGATCGGCGCATGCGGCTTGTGCAGCACCACCTCGACGAATTCGATCCGCGGATCCGTCATCACCTCGTCGGCGATCTCGGAGACCACCTTCTCGATGAGGTTGCGCGGCGGGCCCTGGATGATCGCGACCACCCGCTCGGCCAGCGCGCCGTAATCGACGGTGGTCGCCAGATCGTCGGATGCCGCGGCCGCGGCGAAATCCACCCACAGGTTCAAGTCGACGACGAACTCCTGCCCGTCGCGGCGCTCGTGCTCGAAGCAGCCATGGTGGCCGAAGGCGCGCAGCCCGCGCAGCTGGATCTGATCGACACCCCGCTCGATCATCGGATCACTCTGTGCCACAACAACTCCGGATCCGGTCATGCTGTTACCTTTTTTGCATGCCTGAGGGGCCCTCCGTGGTTACGCAGGCTGCCTCCTCCGGGCCCTGACTCGGTCATGCGATGGCCTCTCGGGTTCTCGGCCCGGCGGCGCGCTGCCAGGCATCGGTGACGGCGATGGCGTCGAGCGAGGCGCGCACATCGTGCACGCGCACACCCCATGCGCCGTGCAGGGCGGCCAACGCGGAGATGGTCGCGGTGGCGGTTTCCCTGCCGTCGGGTGGGCGGGGACCCGATTCGTCGGCGAGCAGCGTGCCGAGGAACCGTTTGCGCGAGGCGCCGATCAGGATCGGCAGGCCGCCCGCGACGAATTCGGGCAGCGCGGCCAGCAGTGCCCAATTGTGTTCGGCGTTCTTGGCGAAGCCGAGGCCGGGGTCCAGGATCAGCCGCGACGGGTCGACACCCGCGGCGACGGCCTTGTTGACCTGCGCGCCCAGCTCGGCACGCACCTCGGCGACCACATCGTCGTAGTGGTCGGCCGGACCGGTGTGCCGATAGTCGGCGCCCGCCCGCCAATGCATGAGGATCCACGGAACATCCGCGGCCGCAACGACTTTCACCATATCGGGATCGGCGCGACCACCGGAGACGTCGTTCACCGCCGATACACCCGCCGCGAGCGCCGCCTCGGCGACCCCGGCCCGCATGGTGTCGACGCTGGTCGGCACGCCCGCGGCGACCAGCCCGGCGATCACCGGCGCCACCCGCGCCGCCTCGGTCTCCGGATCGATCCGGACCGCGCCGGGCCGGGTCGACTCGCCGCCGACATCGATGATGTCGGCGCCCGCGCGGTAGAGCTCGACCCCGTGCGCGATGGCGAGCTCGGTGTCGAGGTATTTGCCGCCGTCGGAAAACGAATCGCTGGTGACGTTCACGACGCCCATGACCACGCAGGAACGACCACCGCGCGGGGCGACGCTCCCGGGTCTGGTCATCGGACCATCACTCACTTCCGCAGAATCAGGTCGAGCGCCTCGGCGCGGGATACGGCGCTGGACTGCAGCAGACCGCGCACCGCCGAGGTGGTGGTGCTCGCGCCCGGCTTGCGGATTCCGCGCATCGCCATGCACAGGTGCTCGGCCTCGATCACCACGATCGCGCCGCGCGGATCCAGCTTGCGCATAACGGCATCCGCGATCTGACTGGTCAGCCGCTCCTGCACCTGTGGGCGCTTGGCGTACAGGTCGACCAATCGGGCCAGCTTGGACAGTCCGGTCACCCGGCCGTGTTTGCCCGGAATGTAGCCGACGTGCGCGACGCCGTGGAAGGCGACGAGGTGATGCTCGCAGGTGGAGTACATCGGAATATCGCGCACCAGCACCAATTCCTGATGCCCCTCGTCGAAGGTGGTGTTCAGCACCGTATCCGGCTCGATGTAGAGCCCGGCGAACATCTCGCGATAGGCGCGCGCCACCCGGGCCGGGGTCTCGAGCAGACCGGGGCGATCGGGATCCTCACCGACCGCGATCAGCAATTCCCGAATCGCGGCCTCGGCCCGAGCCTGATCGAACGGCCTACCGGTATGCAGCGCAACGGTTTCCGCCCGAACGGTGCCGGGCAAACCCTTTCCTTCGGCGCTGCCCGCCCCGTTCAGCGCCGGATCGCTGACGTATTTGTTGGCCGACAATCGAGGACACCTCCAAAATCCCGGGTGCCGGGCAATTTCTCGGCACCCCGATGGTCGAGCCTAATCGCCGCCGGGACCCGGCTGGGCGTCAGGCCGCCATCGGCTCAGCGACGACCGTTCGGTCCATCCCAGTCGTGGTTGTCGGGCTCGCCGCCGTGACCGGGCTCGTCGTAGCCGCCGTGGTCGTAACCGCCGTTGTTGTCACCGCCCTGCGGAGGCTGACCCCACGGCTGCTGTGGATAGCCGTGCCGCGGTTGCTGCGGCTGCGACCAGCCGCCGTAACCGGGCTGACCGGTGGGCTGCTGCGGTTCGTCGCGCGGCGGCCAGCCCGGTGCGGACCAGCCGGCCGGGGCGCCGTAATCCGGACGCGAACCGTGCCCACCCTGCCGCGGGTACGCCTGGGTCGGCGCGTTCGGCAGCGGGTAGCCGGTGGCCGGTGACGCGGGGTAGCCGCCGCCGTACTGCGGCTGCTGGTAGCCCGGGTTCGCCGGGTAACCGTTCTGCCCGGATTCCCGCTGTGCCGCAGCGGCGCCGGTCAGCGACTTCTGCACCGGCTCGGGCGGCCACACCTCGCCGCGCTCGGCGGCCAGTTCGCCCGGGGTCTTCACCGGCGGCTTATCCGAGGGCAACCGCTCGCCGAAATCGTTGAACGCGGTGATCCGCGGCCGCTTGTCGACCGAGGCCAGGATGTCCTCGAGATCCTTGCGGTGCAACGTCTCCCGCTCCAGCAGCGCGGTGGCCAGATCGTCGAGCACGTCACGGTATTCGTTGAGAATGGCCCATGCCTCGGTGTGCGCGGCCTCGATCAGGTTGCGCACCTCCTCATCGATCTCGCGGGCCACCTCGTGCGAGTAGTCCGACGCCTGGCCCATCGAGCGGCCGAGGAACGGATCGCCCTGGTCCTGGCCGTAGCGGACCGCGCCGAGGCGCGCGCTCATACCGTATTCGGTGACCATCGCGCGGGCGATCTTGGTGGCCTGATCGATATCCGATGACGCGCCGGTGGTCGGCTCGTGGAACACCAACTCCTCGGCCGCGCGGCCACCCATCGCCATGACCAGGCGGGCGATCATCTCCGAGCGGGTCATCAGGCCCTTGTCGTCCTCCGGCACCGTCATGGCGTGACCGCCGGTGCGGCCGCGGGCCAGGATGGTGACCTTGTAGACCGGCTCGATATCCGGCATCGCCCAGGCGGCCAGGGTGTGGCCGCCCTCGTGGTAGGCGGTGATCTTCTTCTCGTGCTCGCTGATGATCCGGCTCTTGCGGCGCGGGCCGCCGATCACCCGGTCGACCGATTCCTCCAGCGCCTCACCGGTGATCACCGCACCGTTTTCGCGGGCGGTGAGCAGTGCGGCCTCGTTGATGACGTTGGCCAGATCCGCGCCGGACATGCCGACGGTGCGCTTGGCCAGGCCGTCCAGGTCGGCCTCCGGCGAGATCGGCTTGCCCTGCGAATGCACCCGCAGGATGGCGCGGCGGCCGGCCAGGTCCGGATTGCCGACCGGGATCTGGCGGTCGAAGCGGCCGGGGCGCAGCAGCGCCGGGTCCAGGATGTCGGGGCGGTTGGTGGCGGCGATCAGGATGATGCCGGTGCGGTCGCCGAAGCCGTCCATCTCGACGAGCAGCTGGTTCAGCGTCTGTTCGCGCTCGTCGTGCCCGCCGCCGAGGCCGGCGCCGCGCTGGCGGCCGACCGCGTCGATCTCGTCGACGAAGATGATGCACGGGCTGTTCTGCTTCGCCTGCTCGAACAGGTCGCGCACCCGGGAGGCGCCGACACCGACGAACATCTCGACGAAGTCCGAACCCGAAATGGTGAAGAACGGCACACCGGCCTCACCCGCGACGGCCCGCGCCAGCAGCGTCTTACCGGTGCCGGGGGGACCGTAGAGCAGCACGCCCTTCGGGATCTTCGCGCCGAGCGCCTGATAGCGCACCGGATTCTGGAGGAAGTCCTTGATCTCGTAGAGCTCCTCGACGGCCTCGTCCGCGCCGGCGACATCGGCGAAGGTGGTCTTGGGCATGTCCTTGGACAGCTGTTTGGCCTTCGATTTGCCGAAGCCCATCATGCCGCCGCGGCCACCGCCCTGCATCCGCACCATCAGGAAGATGAACAGGCCGAGCAGCACCACCATCGGCAGCACGACCAGCAGCAGCTGGCTGAACCAGCTCTCCTGCTTGACCACGGTGTTGAAGGACGCGCCGGAGTTCTTCACGGCGTCGAAGACCTGACCCGCGGTCTGGCTGCCGCCCGGATACTTGGCGACGATCTTGGTCTGGCCGCCGGTCGCGTCGTTGCCGTTCTTCAGCTCGATGCGCAGCTGCTGTTCTTTGTCGTCGATCTGGACGTTCTTGACATTGGCCTTGTCGTTCAGCTGAGCCAACGCCACCGACGTGTCGACGTTCTTCCATCCGCGCGTGTCATTGCTGAAATAACTGAACGCAATGATCACGAGCACGATGCCCGCGATTATGGCCAGGGTGCGAAACACTGTCTTGCGGTTCATAGAGCGTCGGCCGAGCGGCCAGTCCTTTCCGGTGTCTCCGGTTCTTGCCTAAGCGATGCGTCTGGCGCGTCCGGTTCTCCAAGCCGGGGGTTCGGATGCGGACATGCCACGTTACCGCGTACGGTCTAGTCGATACATCGCGCAGTTCGACTGCTGGTGCAGTTAAAGAGGTAAACGACCCGAGAACGACGGTGGTTCCCGATGTCACGGGTCGGGTCTCCTCCAAGTGGTCACAATCATGGCATGTTCGGCCTATCGTGAGCGACGACACAACACCCGAGGCGCAAACGACCGGCCAGGAGGAAGTAGCGCAGGGTAACGATCGATGTAGCAGAAGACCGCGAACCAGGCAGGCGCACGGCGCGGATCGGGCAGGGCGCACCACGCGAATCGAACGGAGCCGCACCGTGAAAATCGGACAGAGCGCAGGGGGTATGGACATAGTCGAACTACGGACACCCACAGCGATAGTGCGGCACGGGCGTGGGCGTTTGGTCGTGCTGCGGCCGGGTAGCGACGGCGAGCGGGTGTTGGACGTGCCGGTATCGGATCTGTTGAAGGTTCGGCTGAACCGTCGAGCCGACGACGCCGTCGTTATCGAGATCTATCTTCGCTACCCGACGCCCGTACTGACCGGCGTACCGGCCGACCGCACCCCGCTGCCGGTGCTGATCGCCGAACACGACGTGCCCGCCGCCAGCGAAATGGTGGACCGGATAAACGAGCAGATCCTGGCCACCCAGCGCATCGATGTCGCCGCGCCGGATCTCAGCGCGCCCGCGCCGGTGTGGGGTAAGACCGGCCCGACCCGCGCGGATGTGGAGCGCGCCGTGCGCAGAATGGCGCCGCGCCGAGAGGCCAAATCGGCGGTGGCCGCACTGCACCGGTACGTCACCCCGGACGAATACGTGCTGGAAACCGCCATCGCGGTGGCGACGCCGCCGGTCGGCAGCGGTCCCGGTCTGCTCGCCGCGACCACCGGACGGCTGCTGTTCATCTCCATCGGCACCGGCGACCGCTACGCGCACGAATTGCCGGTACCCGCCGTCATGTGGGCGCGCACCACCGAGGGCCCGGCCACCGCACCCGGTGAGATCGGCGCGGTCCGCGGCGAACCGGGCATGGATGTGCACGACGGCAATATGACCTTCCACTTCACCGGTACCGATCGGGCCGACACCGAGCGGGTCACCTGTGCGGTGAATTTCGCGGTGCGCCGCGATAGCGCCGACGGCGCCGCGGGTCCGGCCGATCCCGGTGTGGCGCAGCTGTATTCGGAATGGGAGCTGCTGGTCGGGCGGCATTCGCTCGGCATGGTCGACGACGGGCAGTTCCAGCGCTACGGGCGCGGTATTTTGCGGTCATTGCCCGATGGCGGGTAGCGCACGACAAAAGCGTCGCTGGCGCGCCGCTTTTTGTCGTGCGCTACAGGCGTTGGGTCTTCAGGCAGGGTCGCTGCGCTCACCTGCCTGAACCTCGCTTCGCTCGGCCCTCGCTTCGCTCGGATGGTCTCGCTGGTGTGGCTGAGACGATGTCATGCCGGGGCGTTCAGTGTGATTCGGCGCCAGGGGCTGGTGGGGCGTATCCAGAGGCGGAGCAGTTCCTTGCGGCGGTCTACGCCGCCGCTTTTGAGTTCGGCGAGGTCCTCGCAGGCCTGCCAGTAGGTCCAGCCGGCCAGGTAGGCGTCGCCGAATTGGCGCCAGTTGCGGTATTTGCGTTGGGCCAGTGGGAGCGCGCGCATCAGGTAGTCCCATGCGACGTCGGCGTCGAGGTAGCCGGCGGTGAAGGCCATTCTGGCGACCGCGACGACCCGTGCCAGATCCCAGGCGTGGATATCGCTGGGCAGTGGGCGGGCCAGGTGGTCGGTGAAGCCGATCTTGATCGCCTGGGACCAGATGTCGTAGTCGCGAACCAGCGCCTCCGGATTGTCCATGCCGCGGAACGATCCGACCTGGCGCAGGAATGCGCGGTGCCGGTCGGCGCGCTCGCCGAAGCGGTCCCGCTCGCTGGCGTTGATCGAGGCCATCACCAGCGGATGCACCAGCGCGTAGAGCGGGGCGTGCATACCTTCCAGCAGCTGCTCCATCGACGCCTGCGCCTCCGTGCCGTCGGTGATCCCCCAGGCACCGGTCAGCGTATCGATGGCGAGTTCGCGGCGGTCACCGAGCGGATGCTCGCGCTCCGGGCCGAGCAGCAGGGCGTCGTGGAAGGCATCCCAGCGCGCGGAGTAGAACGCGCCGAGCGCGAGCGAGCGCAACTCGTCATCGGTGACCGCGGCGCCGGACCAGTGGTCCTCCTCCCGCTTGTCCAGTTCGTCGTACGGGAAGGTCGTCAACGTTGGCAAGCCGCGGGCAGACATATCCCGATTCTTCCCCATCGATCGGAAACGGGCTCGGGTAATGGCCCACCGCGTGCGTGTCCGCGCCCGTATGCGTGCGATTTTCACATCCGGCGGTTCTTGGCCTGCCGTAGATGTGGCAGGAGGACTAGTGTGCGGGCATGTGTAGAAACATCACCGTCCTGCGCGGCCTGGAGCCTGCCGCTACCGAGCAGGAAATCTATGCTGCCGCACTGCAGTACGTGCGCAAGGTCGGTGGCGTGTCCGGCCTCAGCAGCACCACCAAGGCCGCCGTCGACAAGGCGGTCGCCGCCGTCGCCGCGGCCACCACCCAACTATTGGCCGAGCTACCGGACCGCCGGGTGGCGCCCACCACCGAACCGCCGCTGCGCCGCATCGCCGCCCGCGAGGCGGCGACCGCCGACGACTGACTCACGGTAGAACCTCGACACCGTAGACGGCCACGCACGAGAGTGCGATTTCCAGTGGCAGGCTGCGGGTTTCGATGACGCCGCCGAGCAGTTCCTCGATCCGCTGAATTCGGTATCGAACCGTATTCTTGTGCACCCCAAGCAGTTTCGCGGCGGCCTCCGGGCTGCGGTTGCTGCGCAGGTAGGCGTGCAATGTTTCGCGCAGGCGGGCGGCATTGGCGTCGCGGTCGGCCAGCGCACGCAGTTCCCTGGCGATCAGACCGCGCATGGCGGCCTCGTCCGCGCCTGCCAGATAAGCGATTTCGATATCGCGGTAGCGGGTCACCCGCTCCGGCGCCGCACCGCGTTCCGCGACGTGCCGTGCGGCGACGGCCTCCCGGTGACTCTGCTGGAATCCGGCCAACTGCGCGCCGGGCATACCGAATGCGACGCGCACCGGCGCCTCGACCCGCCCGAATGCCGATAGCGCATCGTCCAGCGAAAGCTGCTCCGCGCCAGCGTCTTCCATCCCGATCCACACCCACATTGCGCTGGCTCCGGACGGCACGGTCAATGCCCGGCCCGCGCCGACCGCCGCGGCGATCCGGTTCGCCACCCGCTCCAGTTGTTCGATGAATTCGCCCTCCCCGCCGGCGAATTCGGCGTCGTCGTCGGTCCAGAGCACGAATGCCAGATGGGTTCGGTCCAGCCGGTAGCCCAGCCGCAGACCGGCCTGGTCGAGATCCAGATCATCACCGGCCAGCAATGCGCGCACGGTTTCGGTGCGCCGGTTGAGCGCGGCGCGCAGCACCCGCTCGCGCTCCTCCATGTATGTGTCGGTGAGCAATTCGACCGATTTGCCGACCCATTTCGTCGCGCGGTCGAACAGCCGCAGCATCACCGCGCGTTCGATCTCGTACGGCGCGTGCCGCTGGGTGACCGTCTCGGTCATGTAATCCACCACCGCCTGTAGCCCGAAGTGGTAGACCTGCAACAACACTCGCAGTTCGTAGCCACGCCTGGCGATGGTCCTGGCGAAGGCGTGCGCCTCCTCGGCGGGGGTGTATTCGAAGGTGTTGCTGGTCAGACCGGCCAGCACCAGCCGGGCCTGTGCCCTCGTGCTCGCGGCCAGGTCGCGACGCATATCGCGGTCGGCGAGCTCCGGGATGTGCGCGGCGATCGCATTGTCCAACCGGGCGACGACCTGTTCGAGGGTTTCGGCGCGCATGGTCTCGAAGACGAACTCGGCCAGCCAGTCCCGCACCACATCGCTGTCGGGCGAGATTTCGGGGCGATCGGTCGGCATGGCTGTCATAATTGCTCCGATTGTACTTAAAATACAAAACAGTCGGGTTTCATTGACAGTGAAGGCCAAGAAAGTCGCACCGGGTTGTGTCACGATCATAGTTCAGTGAACTGATTCACATAGGCCAGCAAACACAATGTCAGTGGGAGACAGCCGTG
Source organism: Nocardia sp. JCM 34519.1 (assembly GCF_020361265.1). Taxonomy (NCBI): domain Bacteria; kingdom Bacillati; phylum Actinomycetota; class Actinomycetes; order Mycobacteriales; family Nocardiaceae; genus Nocardia; species Nocardia sp. JCM 34519.1. The sequence continues at coordinate 125,963 of NZ_JAIRBR010000020.1, read as the reverse complement.
ACCAATACCGAACCAGCGCCCGGCGCCGCGAAGCAGGCGGAATCCAAAGATCCGGCCGTCATCGAGGTGCGCAACCCCGGAACCGGACAGGTAGTCGGCACGGTGCCCGACGAATCCGCCGACGCGGTGGCCGCGAAGGTCCGTGAGCTGCGGCTGTTCCAGCCGGAATGGGAGGCCATCGGCCCGGAGGGCCGCAAGGAGTGGCTGCTCAAACTCCAGGACTGGCTGATCGACAACACCGATGTCCTCGCCGACGTGCTGCAGTCGGAGACCAGCAAGCCCCGGGTGGACGCGCTGATCGATCCGGCCTTCTCCATCGACCTGACCGGCTACTATGCCCGCCGCGCCGCCAAATTCCTGGCCGACGACCATCCCTCGCCGCACAGCCCGCTGGCCCGGGTGAAGAAGCTGACCACGGTGTATCGGCCGTATCCGGTCGTAGGGGTGATAACGCCGTGGAATTTCCCGCTGGCGATGCCGGTGATCGATGTGATCCCCGCGCTGGCCGCGGGCGCGGCGGTCATCCTCAAACCCTCCGAGGTGACGCCGCTGTCCGCACTCGAATTGGCAAGGGGCTGGGCGGAAATCGGCGCGCCGCCGGTGTTCGCCGTGGTGACCGGCCGGGGCGCGGCGGGCGCCGCGGTGGTGGACAACGTCGATTTCGTGCAGTTCACCGGGTCCACCGCGACGGGACGCAAGATCGCCGTCGCATGCGCGGAGCGGATGGTCCCGTACAGCCTGGAACTCGGCGGTAAGGATCCGGCCATCGTGCTGGCCGACGCCGATCTGGATCGGGCCGCGCACGGCATCGCCTTCGGCGGCATGTTCAACTCCGGTCAGGTCTGCATTTCGGTGGAGCGGGTGTACGTCGAGGCGCCCGTCTACGACGAGTTCGTGACGAAATTGACCGCGGCCGTTCGGAATCTGCGGCAGGGCATCGATGGACGCGAGTCGAAACACGATGTCGGGGCGCTGGCCAACGAGAACCAGGCGCAAATCGTGCAGCGCCATGTCGATGAGGCCGTCGCCAAGGGCGCGCGGGTGCTCACCGGCGGCAAGCGCGCCGGATTCGGCACCGCCTTCGAGCCGACGGTGCTGGTCGACGTCGACCACACAATGTCGTGTATCACCGAGGAGACCTTCGGGCCGACGCTGCCGGTGATCAAGGTGGCCGATGAGGCGGAAGCCGTTCGGCTGGCCAATGATTCGATTTACGGCCTGTCCGCCTCGGTGTGGACCGGCGATAAGGATCGCGGCAATCGCATTGCGCGCCAGCTGAATGTGGGCGGGGTGAATATCAACGACGTCTTCGTCAACCTGTTCAGCTACGCGCTGCCGATGGGCGGCTGGGGCCTGTCCGGTGTCGGCACGCGATGGGGCGGTCCGGACGGAATTCGCAAGTACTGCAGGCGGAAAGCGATTACGACGCCGATATTGCCGACCCAGCAGAAGGAACTTTTCTGGTTCCCGTACTCGATGCCCAAGCTGCTGTTCGCCGTCGGCGCGATGCGCGCGGCAGGTGCGCGCGGGCTGCGCCGCATCGACCTGCCCGCCGTTCTGAAACTCAAGGGAGACAGCAAGTGAGGCAGGAAATTCGCGGCAGGGTCGTCGCGATCACCGGAGGTGCGCGCGGCATCGGGCTGGCAACGGCCACCACGCTGCGCGCACTCGGTGCGAAGATCGCGATCGGCGATATCGACGAGGCGGCGGTGAAGGAGTCGGGGGCCGCGCGCGACTTCGAGTACTACGCCAGGCTCGACGTCACCGAGCAGAACTCCTTCGAGAGCTTCCTCGACGAGGTGGAGCGCGCGCTCGGCCCGATCGATGTGCTGATCAACAACGCGGGCATCATGCCGACGGGCCGTCTGGTGGACGAGCCCGATCAGCTCACCCGCCGGATTCTGGATATCAACGTCTACGGCGTGATCCTCGGCTCGAAACTCGGCCTGTCCCGGATGCTGCCGCGTAAGCGCGGGCACATCATCAATATCGCCTCGCTGGCCGGTGAGACCCACATTCCGGGGCTGGCGACCTATAACGCCAGCAAGCACGCGGTGCTCGGGTTCACCGATACGCTGCGCGAGGAGTACCGGGATTCGGGTGTCCGGTTCTCCTCGGTGCTGCCGACGCTGACCAAGACCGAATTGGGTTCCGGGGTCACCGCGCCGCGGCTGTTGCGGCCCGCCGAGCCGGAGGAGATCGCCACCGCTATCGCGGGTTTGATCGCGACGCCCAAATCGAAGGTGCGGGTGACCGCGATGGCCGGATTCATTTCGCAGGTGGTCGGGCTGCTGCCGGAGGCGCTCGGTGACGGTCTGGCGCGGGCGCTCGGTTCGGGGCGGGCGTTCCTGGACGATGTGAACACCGAGCAGCGCCGGGCCTACGAGGAGCGGGCGCGCGGCGTTTGAGCCGTCCGGATGCGGTGCCGCGACCGGCCTGTGCGGGTCGCGGCAACCGCTTCGGACCGATCAGCAAACCACTTTGTGACGAAAATCACTCTTAGCGGAGTTAACGACTTACCGCCGCCTACGACGCGTTTCCGGCAAGTCGCTGGCGTCCCCACCGCTCGATGCAGCGAGCACGATGCGCAGCCCATTTACGCTGGTCGCACGTCCAATTGAGGATGCACCCAACGCCCCCGAATAAGCTGCTCGAGATTCGCCAGGTCGATGGTGCGCAGCGCCATAGGAAGCAATATGCTGTCCCTAACAAACCTACCGACTGTTTCGGCCAGCTTATCCAGACTTTCCGGCCTATTTAGGGTGGAAATTCAGGACTGATTCTGATAGCAAGGGGCTATGGACCCGCATTTGCGCGACCTGCGTTACTTCGTCGCCGTCGCTGAGGAACTGCACTTCACCAACGCCGCCCAGCGGCTGCACATCGCCCAACCGACCCTGTCGCGTCAGATCCGTCAACTGGAACGCCAGCTCGACGTGGTCCTGTTCGACCGCAACCAGCGCAGCGTCGCGCTGACCGTGGCGGGTAAGGAATTGCTGGAAGGCGCCCGCAAGATCCTGGAACTCTGGGAGACCACCAACGTCTCGCTGCAGGAGGCGGGCGAGGTGCTGCGCGTCGGCATCCAGTCCGCGCTCGGCCGCGGCCTGCTCAACGATCTGGAGAGCGCGAGCGGACACCGACTGGCCCTGCACGCGGCGTCCTGGACCGATCCGTCCAGCGGACTCGCCGGCCGCCAGGCCGATCTGGCGCTGGTGTGGCTGCCGCTGCCGGACTCGAACCGGTACCGCTGGCAGGTGCTGCGCACCGAGGCGCGCTGGGTGCTGCTACCGGAAAACCACCCGCTGGCCGAACAGGACAGCATCGACTTCGCCGACCTGATGGACGAGCCGTTCATCGCGCTGCCCACCGAGGCGGGCGCGGTGCGTGACTTCTGGCTCGGCAACGACGCCCGCAACGGCCGCCAGGCCAAGATCGGCGCCGAGGCCGCGACCCCGGAGGACAAGCTGGAGGCGGTGAGCCTCGGGCTCGGCGTCTGCCTGCTGGCCGAGAACAACGTGCCGATGTACCGCTGGCCCGGACTCACCGCACGCCCGATCACCGGGCTCGCGCCGTGCGAACTCGCCGTCGCCTGGCGCGCCGACGACACCAGGCCGACCATCCTGGAATTCGCGGCACGGGCGGTGGCGGGCGGTTTCTCGACCAGTCAGCCGGTCGCGGTCGCCAGCTGAGCTACGCGGCGCCGATCAGCCGATGGTTCGGCGCCACGGATGGCGCGATTCCAGCTGCGCGGCCAACCGCAGCAGCGTCGATTCGCTGCCGGGCGGTCCGGCCAACTGCGCCGCGACCGGCGTATGCGAGCGGGGATCCGAACCCATCGGGACCGACGCGGCGGGCCAGCCGACCAGGTTCCAGAGCGGGGTGAATGGTGAAAACCGCGCGCAGGCAAGGACATTCATCAGCCAACCCGCGGCGTGCCAGGCCCGCGCCCGTGGCGGCGCGGCGGCGAGCGTCGGTGTGATCACGACGTCGTAGCGTTCGAAGAATTCCAGCAGCCGGGATTCGACCCGGTCGATCTGCGCCGGACGCACCAGCCGTAGTCGTTGCACGAACCGGCCGAGCGCCAGATGCCTGCGCGTACGCCGTTGTAGTCGTTCGGGATTCGGGAGCAGGGCGGCGTCGCGGGTGGCCGCTACCAGCCAGCGCAGGAATACCGCGATGAGCGAATCGCCGTATGGCAGTGCGGCGGGCTCCACCAGATGTCCGGCGGCCGCGGCGGTCGCGGCGGCGATATCGGCGGCGGCGACCCATGGCCTGCCGACGCGGAAGATCCGAAGGGGCGAGTTGACGGCGAGGCCGATGCGTAGTCGGCCCGGCGGATCCGTCTCGGCTAGGTCCGGGCGCGCGGCCAGCACCGATAGCGCGAGCGCGGCATCGCCGACCGTCGTTGCCAGCACACCGTTTTCGGCAAGGCCGGACCAGGAGTCGGCGCCGAGTTCGGCGGGCACGGTATGCCTGCCCGGCTTGATCCCGAAGACGCCGCAGCAGGCCGCGGGGATGCGGATCGAGCCGAGCCCGTCGCTGCCGTGCGCGATCGGCACCAGCCCCGACGCCACCGCGGCGGCGGCCCCACCGGACGAACCGCCCGCGCTGCGCGCGGTATTCCACGGATTGCGGGTGATCCGGTCCGGGGCGTCGGTGGTCGGCCACAGCCCGAGTTCGGGTACCGCGGTGAGTGCGACGACGACCGCGCCCGCCGCGCGCAGCCTGCGCACCACCGGATGGTCGGCGGCGGCCGGGCTCGGATCGGTGGCGGCGGATCCGGCGCGCACCGTCTCGCCCGCGACCGGGATGTTGTGTTTGATCGCGACCGGAACGCCGGCCAGCGGCAGCACGTCGAGATCGGATCGCTGATCGAGCGCGGCGGCCTCGGCCATGGCCCGCTCGGCGCGAACCACGGTGCAGGCGTTGATCTTCCAGTTCTCCGCGGCGATGCGGCGCAGCGCGGCCTCGACCACCTCAGTAGGGGTGGCCGTCGCGTCGTGCACCCTTGCCGCGATGGCGGCGGCCGGCCCGCGGGTGGTGTGGCCGGATTCCGCCGCGGTAGTCGGCACCGATCGCAGGCGCTCGCGGTCTTCATGGTCGATTCGCGCCGCAGTGTTGTGCATGTGCTGATTCGCCCCCATCGCATCGTTGTCGAATTCGGGTGATCCGCTGTTGTGGCGCAAGTTATCATTCCGAATACTGTTGGGGGACGATGACGCTGGGTGTGGCGGAATTATGAGTGCAAACCCCGAGAAAAGGCCCGAAGCCGGTAAGGGTTCCGGCGCCGCGGGTCGCGCGGTCGGTACGGAATTCGGCGTGGTTGAAGCATTCTCGGCCGCATGGGAATCCGCCATCGTGGAAAGCGGCGCGGCCGGGCGCGACGCCGAATCGTTACAGCCGCCGCCGATCGCCGCATATCTACCGGACGCGCAAACCCTGCGCCGGACCGCACTACTGGAGTTGATCCGCGTCGACCTGCGACATCGCTGGATACCGCGCGGTGCGAACACCGCACCGCGCAAGCGTTTGGCCGAATATTGTGCCGAGTTCCCGGAACTCGAACCGCACACTATTCCGGCCGGTCTGGTGTATGAAGAGTTCGTCATCCGGCGGCACAGCGGTGAGCGGGTCGATCCACGGGAATGTCTGCGCGAATATCCGCAGCAGGCGGCGGAACTGCGGCTACTGCTCAATGCCGATGAGGTGGATCAGAGCACCCGGCGCGCGGCCGCCGATGATTCCACTCGGTTCGGATTCCCACTGAACCACACCACCGGGTCTTTTCGTAATACAGAAGTGACTCGCACGGCCGCCGATCTCATCGGAACGGAAACCGCGATTCCGACCACGATCGGAACCGGACCGGGCCGGGCCGAGGGGCTCGACCATATCGAAACCGGGCAGCGAATAGACGACTTCGATCTACTCACCGGATTGGGCAGCGGCGCGTTCGCGCGGGTGTTCCTGGCCAGGCAGCGTTCGCTGCAGCGGTTGGTCGCGGTGAAGATCTCGGCCGACCACGGCACCGAACCGCAAACGCTGGCCCAGCTCGACCACGACTACATCGTGCGGGTCTTCGATCAGCGGCTGCTCGCCCCGGGCAGCCTGTCCTCGGCACAACGGCTGCGGTTGCTCTACATGCAGTTCCTACCCGGCGGGACGCTGCTCGGCGTGCTGCGCTGGGTGGCCGCGACCCCGCCCGCCGAACGCAACGGACAACTGCTGCTCGACGCGGTGGACGCGGCCATGGAGGAGAAGGGCGAGATCCGGCCGACCGACTCCAGCGTGCGCGCCGAGATCGCCCGGCTCAGCTGGCCGGAAACCGTGGCCTGGCTCGGCCGCAGGCTGGCCGAGGCGCTGGATTACGCCGCGGCGCACGGCGTGCTGCACCGCGACGTGAAACCGGCCAATGTGCTGCTCACCGCGGAGGCGGTGCCCAAACTCGCCGATTTCAACATCAGCTTCAGCCGCAATGTGGCGGGTACCAGTCCGGTCGCCTACTTCGGCGGGTCGCTTTCGTACATGTCGCCGGAGCAGCTGGAAGCTTGTCATCCCGGCCGTGACCGCAGCGCCGCCGATCTGGACACCCGCGCCGACATCTACTCGCTCGGCGTGCTGCTTTGGGAATTGCTCACCGGCGCAAAACCTTTCGACGACAGCACGGCCGGGGCGAGCGGACGCGGCGATGAGACCACGCTGGAGGCCATGCTGGAGCGGCGCTGCGCAGGCGTCGAACCCGGTGCGCTGGAACGAATTCCGCCCGACTGCCCGGCCGCGCTGCGCCGCGTGCTGCTCACCTGCCTGGCGCCCGAGCGCACGGACCGCTGGGCCAACGGTGGCGTGCTGGCCAAACAGCTGGATCTGTGCCTGGACGCGCGGGCCAGGGAACTGGTCGATCCCGCACCGGACAGCTGGCGGTTCCGGTTGCGCGCCTGGAGCATTCCGGTGGTCTTCCTGGCCATCGGGGTGCCGAATATGCTTGCCGCGCTCTACAACATCCAGCACAACCAGCACCTGATCATCAGCAGGCTCAGCGCCGAGGCGCAACACACCTTCACCATCATCACCGGTTTGGTGAACGGCATCTTCTTCCCGGTCGGGATCGCGGTGGTCGCGATCATGTCCAGACGGTTGATCACCGTGCCGCGCGGGCTGCGCCACGGTCGCCGCTACGATCCCGACACTCTGCGCGCCACCAGGGCCGACGCGCTGCTCTTCGCCGATCGCGCGGTGGCCGTTGCCTTTTCGCTGTGGGTGCTGGCCGGGATCACCTTCCCGATCGCCCTGCAGCTGGCCACCGGCGACGTGCCCGCCAACGCGGTGGTGCACTTCCTCGCCTCGATCGTGGTGTGCGGCGCCATCGCGGTCGCGTACCCGTTCTTCCTCGGCGCCTTCTACGTCGTGCGCTGCATCTATCCGATCTTCCTGCGGCACGGCGAGATCAGCGCGGAGGACGCGGTGTGGTTGCGCGGCCTCGACCGGCGCTGCAACGGCTATCTCGCGGTGGCCGCGTCGGTTCCGCTGCTCGCGGTGGCCGGGGTGACCTTCCTGCCGGCCGCCGATATCCCGATGGTGATCGTCGCGGTGCGGGTGCTGTGCGCGGGCGGAATCGCCGCGTTCGTCGGGTCGTATCTGCTGTTCCGCGCGCTGGAGAAGGATCTGGAGGCGTTGGAACGCGTTGTCGCGCCGGATGATTCGACCGAGCGCACGGCGGTGCGCGCGCGCCGATTCCGCGCCGCGGTAGTGGATCGGGCGCCATGACCGGGTCGGCTGCGGGCACCGTCGCGCGGTTCGCCGCCGATTGGGAGCGGTGCCTGCGCGATATCGGCCGGGAACCGCCCCGGGTGTCCGACTACGTGCCGGACGGCGCCCGCGTGCGGCTGGCCGTGCTGGCCGAATTGGTGCGCATCGATCTGCGCCGGCGCTGGGAGCTGGACGGCGTCGGTAAGCGAATTGCCGAGTACCGCACGGAATTTCCCGAGGTGGAGCGCTGCCCACAGCTGGTCGATCTGGTGTGTGAGGAGTACCTCGCGCGCCGCAGGCACGACGGGCTGGAGCTCACCGAATTCCTGGCCGAATATCCCGAGCTGGCGGGTGCGGTGCGCGAGCGGGTCGCGGAATCGGCCGCGGAAACGGTTGTCGCACTGGACGAGGTGGGTCCCGGCCAGCGGATCGACGAATTCGATCTGCGCACCGAACTCGGCGGCGGCGAACTCGGGCGGGTATTCCTGGCCCGGCAGCGTTCCATGCAACGGCTTGTCGCCGTTCGGCTTTCGAACGGCGGCGGGGCGCCGCGCACCATGGCTCAGCTGGATCATCCACATATCGTTCGGGTATTCGATCAGCGGGTGGTCGGCGCCGCGGTCCGGCTGGTGTACATGCAGTACCTGCCGGGCGGTACCGCGGCCGAGGTGCTGGCCCGCCGCCGCGCGGGCAGCACGGATGCGGGCGGCACGCTACTGCTGCGTGCCGTCGACGCGGCCATGGAGGCCAAAGGCGATATCCGGCCGGCGGATTCGCCGGTGCGCGCCGAAATCGCCCGGCTCAGCTGGCCGGAAACGGTGGCCTGGGTCGGCAGGCGATTGGCCGATGCGCTCGATTACGCGTACCGCAACGGCGTTGTGCACCTGGCGATCAAGCCGTCCAATGTGCTGTTCACCGCAGAGGGCATCCCGAAGCTCGCCGACTTCACCCTGCATGATTCCGGTTATCGCGCGGCGGATTCGGCGGCAAAGCACGACTGTCTGCCGTATCGGTCACCCGAGCAGCTCGCCGTCGATCTCGGGCCCGCGGTCGCCCCGCCGGACACCCGCAGCGATATCTACTCACTCGGCGCGCTGCTGTGGGAAATGCTCACCGGCACAGTGCCGTTCGCTGCGGATACCGACGACCCGGCCACCGCGTTGGAACACCGCCGCAGCGGGATCGATCCGGCGGCGCTGGCCCGCATCCCGGCCGACTGCCCCGCGGCATTGCGCCGGGTGCTGCTCACCTGCCTCGAACCGGATCCGCAGCGCCGCTGGCCCGACGGCGCGACGCTGGCCCAGCAGCTCGAGCTGTGCCTGGACCCGCGCGCCCGCGATCTGGTCGACCCGCCGGAGCGCAGCCCGTGGTCGCGGCTGCGGCGCTGGCGCATTCCGCTTGTCGCGCTGGCCATCCTGGTGCCGAACGCACTCGCCTCGGTGTACAACGTCCAGCACAACGACAAACTGATCCATCACACGCAGACGCTGGCGGCACAGCACCAATTCCACATCTACACCGCGGTGGTGAACGGTCTGCTCTTCCCGATCGGCGCGGCACTGCTCATCTACCTGGGCCGGTATCTGCTCGCGGTGACGCACGGCCTGCGTCACGGGAAACGCTACGACCCCGAGGTGCTGCGCCGGACCCGCACCGACGCGATACATCTCGGCGATCGCACGGTGCTGGTGATCTTCTCGCTGTGGTTGCTGTCGGGCCTGGCCTTCCCGATCGTGCTGCACGGCACCGCCGAGACGGTGACCGCCGCCGACTACCTGCATTTCGTCGCGCTGCACGTGGTGAGCGGCGCCATCGCCGTGACGTATCCGTTCTTCCTGGTGAACTGCTACATGATCAGATGTATCTATCCGATGTTCCTGAGCCACGGCGAGATTCGCGCGGAGGATGTCCGCCGATTGCAGGGGCTGCGCCGCCGCAGCGCGGTGTATCTGATTGTGGCGGCGTCGATTCCGCTGCTCGCCGTGCTCGGGGCGACCCTGCTTTCCACCGGAGACCTCGCGCGGATCATCGTCGCCGTCCGGGTGCTGTGCATCGCAAGCATCGCCGCGTTCATCGCGGTCTATATCCTGTTCCGCGTGCTGACGCAGGATATAGACGCTTTGGAGCGGGTGCTCGCGCCGGCGGCGCGATGAGTGCCCGACCGTTCCGACCGGTGAGCCTGTCGCACGTGCACGATCCGGCGACGACGCCGCTATTTCCGGGCGACCCCGAATTCCGCGCCGAAACCGTCGCGACGATCGCGGCGGACGGCTACTACCTGCGCTACATCCGGCAGGGCGAACACACCGGAACCCATTGGGGCGCACCGATTCACTTCGACCCGGCCGGGCTCGCCGCCGACGAACTGGAGCCGGACGATCTGCTGCTGCCCGCGGTGAAGCTGGATGTGCGCGAATCCTGCTCCCGCGACCGGGATTACGCGATCTCGATCGGCGACCTGATGGCATGGGAACGGGCGAACGGCCGAATTCCGGACGGGGCGGCGGTGATCGCCTGGACCGGCTGGGACGGCAAATGGGGCACCCCGGATTTCATCGGTACCGGATCCGACGCGGGCCGCCAGCCCGGATTCGCGCTCGAAACCCTCGAATGGCTTTTGGATACCGGCCGTTTGGGACGCCGAGGCGCGCTCGGGATCGACACCTTCGGACCCGACCTCGGCACCGATGCGGACTACGCCGTTTCGAAGCTGCTGTACCGGGAGCATCGAATCAGCCTGGAATGTCTGGGCAATCTCGCCGCACTGCCGGTGACGGGCGCCTGGGTACTGGTCGGCGGGCCGCTGTATCGAGCCGGATCCGGATCCCCCGCAACGATTTTCGGTCTCATCGCGCACTGATACTGTGCGGCTCACACCGGCGCGGGCGGCTCCGTTTCCCGATTCCGCTGCTCGGCGCTCACCGCGACGGCGAGCACCACCAGCAGAATTCCGATGACCTCCACCGTCTTCGGGCGCTGCGCCAGCATCACCGCACCGACCACCGCCGCCGTCGCAGGCAGCAGCGCGAGCAGCACGGCGAACCGGGCCCGTCCGACAATCCGCAGCACCACCTGGTCCAGCCCGTAGGGCACCGCGCTGGAGAGCACCCCGACCCCGAGACCGAGCAGCCAGATCCGTGGGTCCGCGAAAACCGCTGCGTCACTGCGAGTCTGCGCATATACAACGACTGGCCCGAGCGCGATCGCCGCGGCAGCCATTCCGACCGCCAGCGAATCCAGCCCGTCCCCCGCATCGGCCACCCGCTTACCGACCAGGATGTATCCGGCCCACAACACCGCGGACAGCAGCGCGAACCCGAGCCCCGGCAGCGATACGTCCAGTTGCACCCCGCCCAGCAGCAGCACACCGACCAGCACCATGGTGACCGCGAAAAAGTCTCTGCCCCTGCGAGATCCGAGCGTGGCGACGGCCACCGGCCCGAGGAATTCCACGGCGACCGCGGTGCCCAGCGGGATCCGCGCGATGGCCTCGTAGAACACGATATTCATCACCACGGTGACGACGCCGAAACCGGTGGCGATCGCGAATCCGCGCCGGGTCCACCGGGCCCGCCACGGCCGCCGCCACAGCACCAGCGCCAGACCCGCGGCCAACCCGCGCAACCAGGCCACCGTCGCCGGTTCCGCTGTCCGGAAGAGAAAGACGCCGACGGCGGCGCCGACATACTGCGAAACCGCGCCGACCACGAAAAGCATCGGCACCGACCAGACGGGCAGCCGGGTGCGCGTCGCGGCCGCACTCGTCATAGCCCGGCCGGGAAACCAAGGGGCAAAGGCGAATTCACCCCTGAAAACTATCAGTTACCGCCGTAGACCCTGGGATTCAGGGTGCCGATGTACGGCAGGTCGCGGTAGCGCTCCGCGTAATCGAGCCCGTAACCGACGACGAATTCGTTCGGGATGTCGAATCCGACGTGCGCGACCTCGACGTGGGTGCGCAGCGCATCGGGTTTGCGCAGCAGCGTGACCACCTCCAGCGAGGCCGGATTGCGGGTGGACAGGTTGCGCTTGAGCCAGGACAGGGTGAGGCCCGAATCAATGATGTCCTCCACGATCAGCACATTGCGGCCCGCGATGTCCTTGTCCAGGTCCTTCATGATGCGGACCACACCCGACGACGAGGTGGACGAGCCGTAGGAGGACACGGCCATGAATTCCATCTGGGTCGGAATCGGTAGCGCCTTGGCCAGATCCGTCATGAAGAAGATCGCGCCCTTGAGCACGCCGACCAGCAGCAGATCGCCCTCGGGTGCGTCGGCCGGATAGCGTTTGGCGATGAGTTCGGCCAGCTCCTTGGTCTTGGCGGCGATTTCTTCCTCGGTGATCAGCACCGACGCGATGTCGTCCCCGTACACGTCAGCTGGTGTCCTTCCCATGGTTTCGCCGAGCCAGGACTCGGCCGGTTGCACAAACGCGGTATCCGATCTACCGGCGCTCGCGGCGCAGTGTCAGCCTGCCATGTTCGCGCGCGACGACCAACCTGCTCGCCGGTGTGCCGCCGCCGACGGCGACGCCGCCCTGGCCGCGCCAGTTCGTCAGCAATTCGTCCACCGCTCGTAAATGCCTGTCTGTCAGGGCTTTTGCGCCACCGTCCAGCAGCCAGGCGCGGATCGCGCGGCGGCGCAGCGCGGGCGGCGCAGTGGCGAGCGTCTCGATCGATAGACCCGCACCATCATCCGCGGTGTGCAACAGCTCACTCGCCAGCGCGTCGAGCACCGCGCCGTCATCGCGCAGCTGCGCGCCGGTGCGGGCCAGCGCCGCCGCGACGCCGCCGCCGAGCACCTGCTCCAACAGCGGCAGCACCTCCGTGCGCAACCGGACCCTGGTGAAATCGGGCGACGCGTTGTGCGGATCGTCATGCGGAATCAGGCCGATATCCGCGCACAGCTGCCGAGTGGTGGCGCGCCGGACGTCGAGCAGCGGGCGGCCCCACGGTTCGGCATAGGCCGCCATACCTTGGATCGAGCGTCCGCCGGAACCGCGCCCGAGGCCGAGCAGAACGGTTTCGGCCTGGTCATCGAGGGTGTGGCCGAGCAGAACCGGCAGCCCGTCGCGGGCGGCGTCGAGCGCGTCGTATCTGGCTTCGCGGGCCGCGGCCTCCAGCCCGCCTTCCCGGCCGACATGGACCGGAAGCACCCGCGCCGATCGGCAGCCGAGCCCGAGCGCCGCCGCCGCGGCTTCGGCGGCCACCGCATCGGAGCCCACCTGCAATTGATGATCGACGATCAGGGCATCGACCGCGCCCGCCTCGACCACCGCGGCAGCGGTCAACGCGAGCGAATCCGCACCACCGGACAGCGCGACGGCAACAGGTCCGGATGCGTACCGGGACAACCAGTTTCGCACCGCATGCCGGACCTCCAACACCGCCTCGGTCTCGGGGAGACGGCGAGCCGGAGCAAAACCCATATCCGGAGCCTACTGGGCAGACCCTCAGGCCAGCACCCGGCGGATCCAATCCTCGGGCGCACCGATTTCCGCTGGCAGCGGCAGGGTTTCCGGATTGGTCCACACGTGGTTGAACCGCTCCATCCCCACCCGCTCGACGACCGCGTCCACGAACGCCTTACCCCGCACGTACTGTGCGACCTTCGCGTCAACACCCAACAGCGCGCGCAGAATCCGCTGCACCGGATTGGTCGGGCGCTTGCGACGCTGGTCGAAGGCGGACCGGATCTGTTCGACGGTCGGAACGACCGCGGGCCCAACGGCATCCATCACATGGTCGGCATGGCCCTCCAGCAGGGTGCCGAGCACGAGCAACCGGTCGAGCGCCTCGCGCTGCGCGGGCGGCTGGGTGGCCCGCAACAATCCGACGACGCCGCGCGCATTCGGGTCGTCGGGGCCGTCGCCGCGACGGCGCTCGCGCAACTCCTCGACCAGGCGGCCGAGCATATCCGCGAGCGGTTCGTCACCGACCTCGCCGAGCAGATCGACATTGCCGCGCATATATTCACCGAGCCACGGCGCGGAGGAGAACTGCACCCGGTGCGTCACCTCGTGCAGGCAGACCCAGAACCGGAAGTCGGTGGGCGAGACGCCGAGCGCGCGCTCGACCGCCATGATGTTGGGCGCGACCAGCAGCAGGGTGCCGTCCGGCCCGGTGAACGGGTCGTACTGGCCGAGGATCGCGGTGGACAGGAATGCGAGCATCGCACCCGCCTGCACCCCGGCGGGTTTACCCGCGAGCAGGCCGCGTTCGGTCTCGCCCGGTTCGTTGCCGGTGAGGTGAGACATCGAATCGGCGGCGGCCTCGATCCAGCCGCGCCGGTCGACGACGCGGGCCGCGGGCACCGGCTCGTCGTCGAGCATTCCGCTCACCTCGCGGACCGGGCCCTCGGCCCGCTCGGACGCCTCCGCCAATTCCGCGACGATCTGTTCGACCGAATAGCGCGAGGTCCGCGGCCCCGACGGCACCAGGGCCGCGCCGGTGCGGGCCGCCAACCGCCAGTCCACGACGCCGGACAGGCCGCGCCGCCGCTTGCTCACCGAGACATCGCCCCCGGATACGACCGCCGGGCTCGCGTCGGGAGTTTCGGCAGCACCTGATCGGTCAGCATCCTGGTTCATGATCATCCACCCGTCACGAGCATCCACAGTTCCGCAGCGCGCCGACGACGGCGTCGAGCGCGGGCTTGGCCACCGTGTCGGGTCGATCGTTCGACATGAGCGCGAAGGTCAGCACCCGCCCGTCCGCGTCGAGCACGTATCCGACCAACGCGCTGGCAATCGAGAGAGTTCCGGTCTTGGCCCGCACCCAGCCCGCACCCTGCCGGTTCTGGTCGACGTAGCGACCGGCCAGCGTCCCGGTGCCGCCCGCGACCGGCAGATCGTCGAGCATCGGGGCGAAGGTGGCCGTCAACCCCGCCGGGTCGGCGGGCGTTGTCGCGCCGGTCGGCGACACCGCCATGGTGTCGGGTCTGGCCGCGACGGCCAGGATGCGGTCCAGCAGCCGCGCCGGAATCCGGTCTTCCGTCGACAGTCCGCTGTTGTCTTTCATACCCAACCCGGTCAGATCGAATCCGGCCTTGCCGAGCAGGGCGCTGAGCGCGGCCGTCGCGCCGTCGAAGGAGGCCTGGTTGCCGTTGGCCACCGCGATCTCGCGACCGATGGCCTCGGCGAGCACGTCGTCGGAGTCGACCATCATGTCGTGCAAGCGATCTCGCAGCGTCGCCGACTGCACCGCCGCGATCTGCGTCGCACCCGGTGGCGCATTGCCGATGCGGACCTTGCCCGGATCGAGGCCGAGATCGGCGGCCAGCTTGCGGCCGACGTCCAGTGCCGGGGTGTTGGTGCGCGGCGAGTAATCCATCAGCGGGTTGATCCGGCCGCCGTCGAGCATCACCGGTTCGATCGGCGCCCACGAGCCCTCGGCGATATCGACCGGATCCCAACCGGGCGCCATGGTCGGGCCCTGATACGCGGAGATGTCGACGACGATGGTGTCGACGCCGCGGCCCGCGGCACGGATCTGGGCGACGAGATCGGACAGCCTCGCGGGGTTCGTGTAATAGCCCTTACCGTCGGGCTGCGCGGTGAGCGTCGGGTCACCACCGCCGACGAGCACCAGTTCGTTCGGCGCGGCGCCCGTGACGACGCGGGTGCTCAACCGGTGGTCGGCGGGCAGGCCGAGCAGCGCGGCGGCGGAGGTCAGCACCTTGGCCGTCGACGCGGGGACCATCGGCCGGGCCGAATCCTGGCTCCACAGCACCGTCCCGGTCGTCGCATCGGTGATCTCACCGGCGAACGATCCGAGATCCGGATTCCCGAGCGCCGGCCCGAGCGCGGCGAGCAACCCGGCCTGGGTCGGCGCGGTCGGGGCAGGCTGCGCTGGCACGATCTGCGGCGGCGGGCGGGTGCCCGTCGGCGGCGGCGCGACCCGCAACCCGCCGTGCCGGAATTCGGGAGTCCAGGGTTTGGTGGTTACCAACACCACCGCGGCCGCCGCTACCAGCAGCGTCACCGCGGTACCGAGCACTATCCAGGTTTTGCGGCGCCGCCGGGCGGCCAGACCACCGATTTTCTTGCCTCCGTCAACCACGTGCCCGCCGTCTCCTCAACACCCTGGCCTGCGCACCCACGTACGCCCCGACCACACTATCCTCGTTGCGCAAACGTTCCCCCGAACAACCAGGCGAGTCGGCAGACCGCGCGGTAGACGCGATTGAGGAGATGACGTGGAATTCGACGTCACCATCGAGATCCCCAAGGGCTCTCGCAACAAGTACGAGGTCGATCACGAGACCGGCCGGGTCCGGCTGGACCGCTTCCTGTACACGTCGATGGTTTACCCGGCCGACTACGGCTACATCGAGAACACCCTCGGCGAGGACGGCGATCCGCTGGACGCGCTGGTGCTGCTGCCCGAGCCGCTGTTCCCCGGCGTCGTGGTCGAGGTCCGTCCGGTGGCCATGTACAAGATGACCGACGAGAAGGGCGGCGACGACAAGGTCCTGTGCGTCCCCGCGGGCGACCCGCGCTGGGACCACATCCAGGATCTGAAGGATGTGCCGGAATTCGAGCTGGCCGCGATCAAGCACTTCTTCGAGCGGTACAAGGATCTGGAACCCGGCAAGTACGTGAAGGGTTCGGAGTGGGTCGGCCGCGCCGAGGCCGAGGCCGAGGTGCAGGCGTCGATCAAGCGGCTGCAGGATCAGGGCGGCCACTGATACCGAAAATGAAGCGGGAAGTCCGGATCCGGACTTCCCGCTTCGGTTTTCGATGAGCGGGCCTGTATCGCGCAGCGATTCGACGAGGGGTGGTGGCCGAGTGGGCCTCAGGCGGGCGAGGTGACCTCGGCCCGCTCGGCACTGCGACGCTGACGCTCGGCGATCACCTGGTCGAGATGCTCGCGCAGCAGTTCCACCACCGGGCCCTCGATCTCGGCATCCAACCGCTCGTGTGCCATCTCCCCGTCCGTCATGGACGCGAAAGCCTCTGCGGCCGTTCGCAATACGCAGTATGCCTGTTCGGAGCGGCCGAGCGCCTGCAGGATGAGGCCGTGCATCACCAGCACCCGCGCCCGGTGCATCGGACCGATGGCCCTGGTGAGGGTGCGCACCGCCGCGTCGGCGCCCTGCTCGGCGTGCACCAGCTGTCCGGCCATCATCTGCACATGTGCGTACCGGGCGAGCGCGAAACCCTCCCGGAGCACCAGCCCGCTGGCCCGCACCAGCCGCACCGCCTCCTCGCACAGCTGTAGCGCGGTCACCAGATCGCCTTGGAAGGCCCGGTTGGCCCCGATCTCATGGGTGGCCGTCGCCTCCAAGCCACGGTTGCCCAGCTGCCGGGCCAGCGTTCGCGCGTATGCGGCGCGCTCCTCGGCCTCGCCGAACCGGCCCGCATCCGACAGCGTCTTGGACAGGAAAAGCGTTGCCTCGCATTCGATGTAGCCGTCGCCGACGCGCCGCGCCAACCGGATCGCCCGTTCGGCGTGGCCGAGTGAGGCCATCGGATCGAGACCGTTGCGGGTCGCGGTGACGAGCTGGGTCGCCGCGAACGCGGTAAGCCTTGCCGCGGTGACGGATTCGCCGTCCAGCGAGAGCGCGATGCGCTGATGGTCGCGGCCGAGGCGGACCGCGCCGAGCGAATCGGTGCACAGCACGCCGAGCGCAACCCGGATCCGGCACTCCACCTCACGATCGCCGACCCGCAGCGCCGCGTCGAGCAGTTTGTTCAGCGATCGGGACAGCTCTTGGCAATTCGGCCCACCGTCCATCAATTCCGCGGTGGCCCAAGCGATATCGGCCGCGACGGCGAGGGCCGGGCCCTGCACGTCGGCGGCCTGCGCGTACAGCGTCACCAGATTCGGCCGCTCCGCGTTCAGCCAGGTCTGCGCGGCGACGGCATCGCCGAACGCCCGTCCCTCGGCCGCGGTGGAGCGCAGGTGTTCCGGCAGCCGGGTGCCCGGATTGCACACCACCAGAACCTTTCTCATGGTGGCAAGGTAGAAGTCGAGCAACCGCAGCAGCGGCGCGAACGCCGGATGTCTGATGCTCGGATCGGGCTGCAGATCCCTGGCGAACAGGCGCAGCAGATCGTGATAGGTGTAGCGGCCCGCCGCGCTGGTCTCCAGCAGATTCAGGTCGACGAGCGATTCGCACAGCTCCTCGGCCAGCTCGCGGTCGGTGCCGAGAATGGCTGCGGCGCCGTCCAGCGAGAGCTCCGCGACATCGGGCACCGCCAGCACCCGAAATGCCCTGGCCTGCACCGCATCCAGCTGGTCGTAGCTGAGCCGGAAGGCCGCCTCGACGGCCAGGTCGCCGGTGCGCAGCGCGGCGATCCGCTGCTGCTCGTCCACCAGTCGCTCGGCCAGGCAGCCGATGCTCCAGCGCGGTCTGGCCGCCAGCCGGGCGCCGACGATGCGCACCGCGAGCGGCAGCCCGCCGCAGGCGGCGAGCACACTGTCGGCCGCCTCCGGTTCCGCCGAAACCCGATGTTCCCCAACGATTCCGGAGAGCAGGCTGCGCGCCTCGCGGGGACTGAGCACATCCAGCCGGACGCCGAGCATCGCGGGTAGTTCACCCATCGCCGAACGGCTGGTGATCAGCACCGCCGAACCAGGGGTGCCCGGAATCAGCGGACGCACCTGGTCCACGTCGCGGGCGTTGTCGAGGACGACGAGCACCCGCTTGTCGTCGAGGCAGCTGCGGAACTGCGCGGCGCGTTCGGCCAGCGACGGCGCGATCTCCCCCTCCGGAACGCCGAGCGCCCGCAGGAAGTCGCCGAGCGTATCCGCGGCAGGCGTGCCGAACCGCTCGCCGGGAGTGCGGCTGCGGGCCGGCGCGAAACCGTGCAGGTCGACGTGCAGCTGCCCGTCCGGGAAGCGCTCGCGGACCTGATGCGCGACATGAACGGCCAAGGCGCTCTTACCCACTCCGCCCATGCCGCCGATCGCACACACCGGCACCGCATTGCCGTCGGTGTTGGCCAACCACTGGGTGATTCGATGCACCGCCTCCGACCGGCCGGTGAAATCCGCTACGTCCGCGGGTAATTGGGCCACCCGGGCCACCACCCTCGGCTGCGGCGCCTGCGCCTGCGCGACGACGACCTCCCGATGCGGTGCGGGCAGATCACCGCGCAGGATCCGCTGATGCAGTTCGGCCAGCTGCTGCCCCGGCTCGATGCCGAGCCGCTCGATGAGCACCCGGCGGGTGTCCGCGTACACCGCGAGCGCCTCGGCCTGTCTGCCCGCGTGGAACAGCGCGGTCATCAGCAGACCCCTGGTCTGCTCGCGCATCGGATGTTCCGCGCACAGCGGGGACAGTTCCGCGATGACCTCGGCGTAGCGGCCGAGCCGCAGATCCAGCTCGACGCGCTGTTCGAGCAGGGCGAGGCGGCGTTCGATGAGCTGGGTGCGCTGCCGGTCGGCGTATGGCCCGGGCAATCCGGCCAGCGGGGTGCCCGACCACAGGCGCAGCGCGGCGTCGAGCCGCTCGCGCACGGTTTCGATCGCGGCTGCGGATTCGTCGACGAGACGTTCGGCCTGAACCTCCAGCAACAGATCCTCGACGTGTTCCACGTCCACCGAGCCGGGCGTCAACCGCAGCGCGTAGCCGCCGCCGAAGCCGACGAGCACGGTCGCCGGGCTGCCGGACGGGCGGTCCGGCTCCAACACCCGCCGCAGATGCAGGATGTGATTGCGCAGCGCGCCGACGGCACTCGGCGTCGGATGCTCGCCCCAGACCCCATCGATCAACTCCGGCACCGTGGCCGAACGTCCGCTGCGTAGCAGCAGTGCTGCCAATAGGGCGCGGCGCTGCTTGGACCCGAGATCGAGCTCCTCATCGCCGCGCCAGGCCCGAACCTCACCGAGTACGGCGAACTTCAGCATGCGGTCCCCTCTCTGACCGTGGAGCGTCGGCTATAAAACCTAGACAATCGGCTCGGACGCTCGTCATCCTTGTGGCCATTTAGTCTCCGATGAGCCAACGATGACCCCCGGCCAATGACAGTGACACTCAAGCAAGCCCTTCATGAGATTTTCGTGACGTCTCGGCCGTACGGATAACAGACCGTACGGGTTCGATGACGGTTCGGAATGGTGCCAGCCCTACCTCGGCACACCTGCCACCTGCGGTAAAGATGGGGGTGTTCCCGCATTGTTCGGGTCCACCGGAATTCCTAGGCTCGAAAATGATCGGAAGCCAAAAACTTTCGGCCGGAATCGAAGGAAATCCCCCGTCCTGGATGGCAACTCGACGGCAACCATCCGCAGGACCGACTCGACGGAGTAACGACAGTGCATCGCAAGCAGCTGCTCGCCACGCTGGCCGCCGGTCTGATCGCCGGAACCGCCTTGGCCACAACGCCTTACGCAACGGCCGAAACCCCATTGGACCGTTTCTACCACCAGCGCCTCGACTGGCGCCCGTGCGACAATCCCCGACTCGACCAGGCGGGCGCGCAGTGCGCCGATATCACGGTGCCGCTGAATTACGCCGAGCCGCAAGGCGGGACCATCACCGTCGCGATCTCCAGGATCGCGGCCGACCCGGCGCGCAGGCGCGGGGTGATGCTCTCGAATCCGGGCGGCCCCGGCGGACCCGGATTGGATTTCACCGTCGACATCGCCGCGGCACTGACACCCGATGTGCGGGCGAGCTATGACCTCATCGGCATGGATCCCCGCGGCGTCGGGCGTTCCACCCCGGTGAACTGCCATTGGCCGCCCGGGCTCGGCCTGGAGTCCGCCGGGGCAGGCCTGGCCGACTACGCGGAATCCGTTGCGACACGGGCCGATCTGGCGCTGCGCTGCACGAGCGTCGGCCTCGACCGGTTGCGCCAGAACACTACTCGCAATACCGCTCGGGATATGGATGTCATCCGGGCTGCCCTGGGCGTCGACCGGATCAGCTATTACGGCACGTCATACGGAACCTATCTGGGATCGGTCTTCACCCAGCTGTTTCCGGAGCGGGTCGATCGAATCGTATTGGACAGCAGCGTCGATCCGGCACGCTACGGCCCGGTCGAGATGATGCGCGATATGGGCCCAGCCAACGAGGCCGCCTTGGATCTGTGGGCCGGTTGGACCGCCGGGCACAATGACGAATACCGGCTCGGCGACACCCGGCAGCAGGTCCGCCACGCGGTCGAGGAGCTGATCCGTCGAGCGGGTGAACAGCCGGTTCGCTTGGGCACCTACACCATCGACGCACATACGATGCCGATCATCCCGTACGTCGCACTGTCCGACCCGCGGAATTACGCGCAGCTGGCGTCGAATATCCGCCAGCTCGTCGACGCCGCCGATGGCAAACCGGTCGAACCGGCGCCCGACCTGAAGGATCTGCTCTCGATGGTGTTCGACCCACAGCCGCAGGACAATTCGGCGATTATGGCGATCATGTGCGGCGATGCCGCCGTGCCGCGCGATCCGTCATGGTACTGGCGCAATATCGAGCAATCGCGGGCGACACAGCCGGTGTTCGGGGCGTTCGTGAACAACATCACCGCGTGCGCCTTCTGGGCCCCGCCCGTCGAACCCCTTACGGCGGTCGGCAATTCGGTACCCGCACTGATCGTTCAGTCCACCGGGGACACCCGCACGACCTATCAGAACGCCCTCGGCATGCATCGCGCGCTGACGGCGTCGCGCATGGTCACCCTGCAGGATGTCTCGGTCCACCAGATCTTCGCGAACTTCCCCAACCGATGCGTCTACGACGCGGTGAACGCCTACTTCCGCGACGGCGCCCTCCCCGCCACCGACCTGACCTGCCGAGCCGACTAGCCCGCATCGAATCGACGCCAGGCCGAACGAAAACGCCGGTCGAGGAGTAGAACAACTCCTCGACCGGCGAATCAGCTACGGACTCAGGCGGATTCGTCCGTCCTGCCCGCGACCCGGTCGCGGGAATCACCGTTGACCGTCACTCCGCCGCCGAGCACCAGCCCGGTCTGCTCGACCATCCGCGCCTCGGTGTCGACAAGCGAATCACCGCCATTCGCAGCGGGTTTCGCACCGGCCGCCTGGAGGCCGCCGGTGGTCCGCAGCGGCACCTCCTTCCAGAACAGCGTCAGGATCAGCGCGAGCAGCGCGATACCGGTCACCGAGAGGAACACCGTCGACATCGATTCGGAGAAGCCGACCTTGAACGGACGGGCCAGATCCGGGTTCAGCTGCTGGATAACCCGACTATCCTGCAGCACCTTGCCCGCCGCCGAGGTGTCGTGGTCCAGCAGGCCTTTCGCCAGCGCGGCGTCGACGGGGTTACTGCTCTGCGCGCTCTGCACCACCACTTGCTGGAAGTGCGGATCGGCCGAGGCGGACCGCATCTCATCCGCGATATTCGGGGTCAGCTGCGCGAACAGGATGGAAAGGAATACCGCGACACCGAGGGTGCCGCCAATCTGCCGGAAGAAAGTGGCCGCCGCGGTCGAAACGCCCATATCCTTCGGCTCGGCCGCGTTCTGCAGCGCGACGGTGAGCGGCTGCATCAGGTTACCGAGGCCGAACCCGGTGAACACCATGAAGATCATGGTCAGCCAGAGCGGGCTGTCGGCGCTGAGGAAATGCAGCAGGAACAGTCCGAGCGTCAGCATGCTCGCACCGATCAGCGGGAAGATCCGGTAACGCCCGGTGCGCGAGATAATCTGGCCGGACACAATGGATCCGGTCATCAGGCCGAGCACCATCGGCAGCATCTGCAGACCGGCCAGCGTCGGGCTGGCGCCCCGCACCACCTGCAGGTACTGCGGCAGCAGCGAGATACCGCCGAACATGGCCGCACCGACGACGAACGAGATCACCACGCCGAGTGCGAAGGTGCCGTTCTTGAAGATCCGCAGCGGAATCAGCGCCGTATCGCCCATGAACCGCTCGACCACGACGAAGCCGAGCACACCGATGACGGCGATCACGTAGCACGTGATGGAACGTCCACTGCCCCAGCCCCATTCGCGTCCCTGCTCGGCCACGATGAGCAGCGGCACCAGGCCGATCGCCAGCACCAGCACGCCCCACCAGTCGACCTTGTTGCTGGTCTGCGGCCGACGCGGCAGCTTGAGCACCCGCGAGACAACGGCCAGCGCGACCAGGCCCACCGGCACGTTCACCAGGAACACCCAGCGCCAGCCGCTGATACCGAGGATGGTGTCCTGTCCGGCGAGCACACCGCCGAGCACCGGCCCGATGACGCTGGACGTACCGAATACCGCCAGGAAATACCCCTGGTACCTTGCCCTTTCGCGCGGCGAGACGATATCGCCGATGATCGCGAGCGCCAGCGACATCAGACCGCCAGCACCCAGACCTTGGAAGGCGCGGAACGCCGCCAGCTCATACATCGACTGGGCCAGCGTGCAGAGCAGCGAACCGACCACGAAGATGGCGATGGCGGACATGAAGAACGGCTTGCGGCCGAACATATCCGACAACTTGCCGTACAGCGGCGTCGCCAGGGTGGCGGTGATCAGGTAGGCGGTGGTCGCCCAGGCCTGCATCGAATAGCCGTTGAGATCGTCGGCGATGGTGCGGATGGAGGTGGACACGATCGTCTGATCGAGCGCCGCCAGCAGCATGCCGAGCATCAGACCGCTGAGGATTGTCAGGATCTGCCGATGTGTGAAGCCCCCGGTAGGTGCCTCCACTTTATCCGTTACGGTCACGAAACTTTCTCCGTCCCAGTAGTTTCAGCGCCCCACGCGGCCCGCATGGCGGCCAGCAGTTCGGGTTTCTTGCGCTCGTAGTCGTCGACGAATTGCCGCAGTAGCGCGGCGAATTCGGCCCGCTGCCGCGGTGCCCAGTCGGCCATCACCCGGCCCATGTTCTCCGCCCGCCGCTTACGCATGAGTTCGACGGTGGCGTGACCCTCCTCGGTCACCACCAGGACCGTGGCTCGACCGTCCTCCGGATCGGCTTGGCGGACAACGAGTTTGCGTGTCACCAATTGAGCGACCTGTCTGCTCACCGTCGATGCGTCCGAATGCAGCGCCGCCGCGAGGGCGCCCGACCGCATGGGTCCGTGGCATGCCAGATGGAACAGCAGCCCGAACGCGGCCAGATCCACCCCATCCCTGGTGAAGGCGGCCATCTGCGCCGCGGTGCGCTCCCTGATCCGGTGCAGCCGGGATAGTTGCAGCGCGATCGTCTCCAACGACTCGTCTACCGCGTCCACTTCACTACCTTTGCTTGTACCAATCAATTAGTTGCGTGATACAAGTATGTCGGGACAACGGTCGCCGGGGCAACCGTTTTACCGGGCTTTACCTGCCCTTGAACTGTGGCGGCCGCTTCTCGAACACCGCCTGAATGGCCTCGGTCAGATCCTCCGACGGCAGGAATGCCGCATTCCAGGCCGATACATAGCGCAATCCCTCGGCCACCTCGGATGCCCGGCGCTGCGCGAGCACATCCTTCACACCCTGCACCACCAGCGGCGGGTTGTCGGCGATCTCGCGCGCCGTCGCATGCGCCGCGTCCAGCGCCGCCGCCTGATCCGCGAACACCTCGTTCACCAGGCCGATCCGCTCGGCCCGTGCGGCATCGATATCCTTGCCGGTGAAGGCGAGCTCACGCAGCTGCCCCTCGCCGATGATGCCGGGCAGCCGGTGCAGCGAACCGATATCCGCGACGATGGCCACCTTCGCCTCGCGCAGGCTGAACTTCGCGTCGGCGCTCGCGTACCGGATATCGACGGCGGCGATCAGGTCGAGGCCACCGCCGATGCACCAGCCGGACACCGCGGCGATCACCGGCTTGCGGCAATCCGCCACCGCGGTCACCGACGCCTGCATGCGGCGCACCTCGTCCAGGAAGGCGGTGCGCGGCGCGGCGAACGCCTTATCGGCCAGCAGCGGACCGAAGGTGCCCGCCATCGCGGGCAGATCGAGGCCATAGGAGAAGTGCCGCCCCGATCCGGTCAGCACGATCGCGCGCACCTCGGGATCCGCGTCCAGGCCGCGGAAGATCTCCGGCAGCTCGCGCCAGAAGTCCGGGCCCATCGCATTGCCCTTGCCGGGACCGGTCAGCGTCACCTGCGCGACGTGGTCCTTGGTTTCGACGGTGAAAGCCTGCCAGTCAGTCATTCGTACAGCGTAATAGGACCGGTTCGCACGCCGCGACGGCCGGATCGCGCCGCTACCCTTCCGACACCGGATCGCCCGCACCGGCCAGGCTCGACCATCGATACGATTGCGTACGAAGCGGTTTCGGCGCGCACCGGCCAGGCGCGGTCCCGTGCCGATCACCGAAATGCCTGGTACCGCAACGGGTTAACCGGACTACCCGAATTCTCCGGCGTATCGTCCGCAATCGCTCTAACCTGGTGCCATGCGCAGGTCGTCGTTACCACCGGTCGCATGCCGGGTCTCCGATACCCTCATCGCCCGCGGGCATCACGGTGTCATCGTGAACCAACCGAACCCGACGCACACCGCGGCGGATGCCGCGCGTGCGCTGGGGATCGAGGTCGGGGCCATCACCAAATCGCTGGTATTCCTGCTCGACGAGGATCCGGTGCTGCTACTGGTTTCCGGTGCGCACCAGGTGGATCTGGACAACACCGGAAAACGCCTCGAAGGCACGTTGAAGCGGGCGCCCGCCGAGATGGTGCAGGAGGTCACCGGGCAACCGATCGGCGGCGTCGCCCCCGTCGGCCATCCCACCAACCTGCCGACGTGGGTGGATAACGAGCTATCGAGACATCGCGAGGTGTGGGCCGCGGCCGGACATCCGAATACCGTATTCCGCACGTCCTTTCACGAACTGGTCCGGATCACCGCGGGTCTGCCGATCGACGTGGACTGAATCACAGGGCGGGCCGTGTTCCGAACCCATCGACCCGGCCGGGCGTAGTTTCGTCATGTGAACGATGCACCGCCGCCCGATACGGGCATCCACATACCGCCGATCCCCGATGATCTGAGCGGTATCACCGCCGAGCAATACCGGGCGTCGATGCGGCACTATCCGGCCGGGGTCACCGTTGTCACCCTCACCTCGCCCGGCGGCCCGATCGGCTTCACCGCGACGTCGTTCGCCTCGCTATCGCTGGAGCCACCGCTCGTCTCGTTCAATATCGCGCACACGTCGTCGAGCATCGAGGCGATGCGTTCGGCCGAATCGGTCGTCATCCATTTCCTCGGCGAGCATCAACGGCATCTGGCGCAACGTTTCGCCAGGACCGCCGAGGAGCGCTTCACCGACAGCTCGCTGTGGACCAGCCTGGAAACCGGTGAGCCGGTGCTGCACGGCACCCCGATCTGGGTACGCGCCACCGTCGCGCAACTCATCCCGATCGGGGATCACACCTTCGTCGTCGGTCTGGTCACCCGGGTGCACGACAACACCGACGAGAAGCCCGCCGCGGCACCGCTGCTCTATTACAACGGCCGCTACTACCGGCCGACTCCGTTGGGCAACTGAGGAATTCGGCTCAGCCCACCAGGCAGGGCGCGGCGCCGTCCGCGCCGTCGGTATCGAACGGACGGGTCTCCGGGGTGGGATTCCACAGGCCGTTGGTGGCCGCGTAATTCCAGGTGGCGCCGGATTCGACCAGCGTGGCGATCGCGCCGATCAGCCGGTCGACGTCGGCGGCGGTGGTGCCGAGCCCGATGCTGGCGCGCAGCGCGCCGTCCAGGCCGAGGCGAGCGAGCAGCGGATGGGCGCAGAAGCGGCCGTCGCGCACGCCGATACCGTATTCGGCCGAAAGATACGCGGCGACGTGACCGGGCACGAAGCCGTCGACGATGAAGGCGACGATGCCGACGCTCTCGGTGCTGTCGGCCCAGATGTTCAGCAACCGCACACCGGGAATGGCGGCGAGCCCGTCGCGCAGCCGGTCGGCGAGTCGATGTTCGTGGGCGGCGAGCGCGTCGGCATCGATGGCACAGAGCGCGTCACAGGCGGCGGCCAGCGCGGCGGCGCCGAGCACATTCGGCGAACCGGCCTCGTGCCGCTGCGGGGCGGGCGCCCATTCTGCCGTCTCCGTGGTCACCTCGCGCACCGCGCCGCCACCGGCCAGATACGGCTGTGCGGCATCGAGCCAATCGCGGCGACCCACCAGCACCCCGGCCCCGAACGGGGCGTACAGCTTGTGACCGGAAAAGGCCAGGTAGTCGATTCCGCTGTCGCGCAAGCTGATTCGACGGTGCGGTGCGAGCTGGGCGGCGTCGACGAGTATCCGCGCGCCACACTGGTGCGCGATGGCGGCCAACCGCTCCAGCGGCAGCACCTCACCGGTGACATTGGACGCGCCGGTGACGGCCAGCAATGCCGCGGGCTTGCTGCACAATTCGCCGACGATGCGCCGCACGGTCTCCTCGACGGTGTCGGCGGCCCGAACCACCCGCCTGCCGTGCCGGGTCCACGGCAGGAAATTGGCGTGATGTTCGATATCCAGCACCACCGTGTCGCCCGGTACGCAGGAGGCCAGCAGGTTCAGCGAATCGGTCGTATTGCGGGTGAACACCACCACCTGGTCGTCGGCGGTGTCCAGGAAGCGGGACACCGAGCCACGAGCCGCCTCATAACATTCGGTCGAGATCCGGGAAGCATAGCCGGCGCCGCGGTGCACGCTCGCATAGAACGGCAGCAGCTGCTCGATTCGAGCCGTCACCTGCGCCAATGCCGGGGCGCTCGCGGCGTAGTCGAAGTTGGCGTACGTGGTGGTCCCGCCCTGCACCAGCGGAACACGGAGCTCGGAGCCGGACACCTGGGCCAGCGGGGCACAACTCGGATCGATCACAGCGGTCATTGACGTCATCCCATCGGTTCAGGGACTCGCAATCGGGAATCAACGAGTCCGCGCTTGCCGCGCCCGGTCGGGCTGCGGCCCGGTCGTCACCCGGAGCACCCCACCGCGGAGGAGGGTTGCCGGCCAGCAAGCCGGGGCTTTGCGCTGGCACTCATGACCTGATTCAGAGATTGGCAGACGCCGACGGCGGCTGTCAACCCCGTTACTCCGTTGCCAAATCGGACGTTCTGGAGTGACATCGATTGGGTGACCGTTTCGCTGCTGGCCGGATTTGTCGGCGTCTGCATCCTGCTCTCGATCGTCCCCGGGCCGGATTCCTTTCTGGTACTGCGCTTTTCGATAGTGAGCGCACGTCCCGGCATTGCCGCCGCGCTCGGCTCCGCACTCGGCGGGATGCTGTGGGCCGTCGTCGTCGCGGCGGGTGTCGCGACCCTGCTCGAGGAATCCGCGACGGCCTACCGGGCGCTGAAGGTGATCGGCGGAATCTACCTGCTGTATCTGGGTATTCGAGCACTGCTGGCCCAGCGGCGGCAACGATCGCATCAGCAGGCCGAATTCGCCTCGGACACTTCGGAATCGGATACGAGCGGCACCGCGCGGCCGAGCCGCCCGCCAACGGTGCGCGGCGCCTTCGTCGCCGGGGTGCTGTCCTGCATGCTCAATCCGAAGGTCGGGCTCTTCTACCTCGCGGTGCTGCCGCAGTTCCTGACCGAAGTGACCTTCGGCAACACCCTGGCACTCGGGGCTATCGAATGTTCCATCGCGGCGACCGAGCAGGTGCTGCTCGCGCTGGCCGCCGCGACCGCGGTCGCGCTGCTGCGGCGGCCTTCGGTGCGCGACCGGCTCGAGCAGGTCGCGGCGGGCGCCCTCGCCGTGCTCGGCATCGGCACCGCGGCGTCGGCGCTGGCCTGACGATCAGCGACGACTACCGATCTCCGTGCGCCACAGGATGATAGATGCGATGAGCGCGACCGCCAGCGCACCGGTCAGCCACCAGAACGCGTGCTGGAATCCGGTCGCCACCGAGGTGCCCGCCCGGTAGAGCACCACCGCGAACAGCGCGGAGCCGATCGAACCACCCACCCGCTGCGTGATATTCACCACCGACGCCGCATCCGGCAACTGATCCCTGCGCACCGCCGCGTACGCCGCGGTGGTCACCGGCATTCCGGTCAGGCCGGTGGCAATACCGCGAATGAGCAGCAACACCTGCACCAGCACCAGGCTCATGGTGGCATCCCCGATCGCGAACGGCAGCGTCGCCAGCAGATTCAGCGCATTGCCCGCGACCGCGACGACACCGCCGCCGTACCGATCGGTGAGCCTGCCCGCGATCGGCAGCGCGATGATGCCGCCCAGCCCGAAGGTGAACAGCGAAAGTCCGGTCGCCACAATGCCTTGCCCATGTAGCAGCTGAAAGTACAACGGCAGCAACAGCATCGAGCCGAACAACGACGCGCCCGCGAACAGGTTGGCGGCATTCGCCGCGCCGAATACCCGGCTGCCGAACACCGTCAGGTCGAGCAGCGAGCCGACACCGCGCACCGAGCGCAGGACGAACCCGCCCAGCGCGAGCGCGCCGACCACCAGTGGCATCCACACCTGCGAGGCGGAAAGCCCACCGCGGCTGCCGAATTCGCCGAGCCCGTACACGAGCAGCGACAACCCGCCGCCGATCAGCGTGAACCCGATGGCATCGAACGACGCTACTTCATCGGCCTTTTCACTCGCGGGCAGCATGCGCATGGCGAGGAAGAAGGCAACGATGCCGAACGGGATATTGATCAAAAACAGCCACTGCCAAGCCAAATGAGCCAACATCACGCCGCCGATGGTCGGCCCGACAGCCGGGGCCGCCACCACCGCGACGCCCACCACGCTCATCACCCGGCCCAGCCGGTGTGGTCCGGCGACCTGCCCGATGATGGCCTGTCCCGCGGGCACCAACAATCCGGCGGCCAGCCCCTGTGCGATGCGTAATGCGATGAGCCAGCCGATATTCGGCGCGAGCGCGCACAGTGCGGAGGTGACGCTGAAACCGATCAGCGCACCGATCCAGACCCGGCTCATCCCGAACCGGCGCCCGAGCCAGCCGACCAGCGGCAGCGAGACCGCGAGCGCGAGCAGGTAGGCGCTGGCAATCCACTGCGAAATATCAAGTGTCGCACCTAATTTAGCGGCAATGGTACCGAGCCCGACATTCACCAGCGAGGTGTCGAGCATGCCCATCAACGCACCGAAGACGACAACCCCCGCCACCTTCCACACCGATGCCGGAATGGTTTCGGGCGCACGCGCGGCGACATCTGCCGCCGTCCGGGTATCCGACATGGATCCTCCACTATTCGTAGACAGCTACAATTGCGGATGTTATCAACAATCTTGCTGCCCAACAATAGATAGAATCCCCTTATGTCCGCCGACCAGCTGCACCCCCGCGGCCTGCTGCGCTTCCCGACCTACGTCTTCGGCAAGCTGCACCGAGCCGTACATGCCGAAATCGATGCGTCACTGCGTGAACACTGGGTGCTCGTCTGTCTCGAGGAATTCACCGATCTCTCCCAGCAACAAGTAGCCACCACATTGCAGATCGATCGCAGCGAGGTCGTCCGCATCATCGACGGGCTGGAGAAGGACGGATTCGTCGTGCGCACCCGCGATCCGGGCGACCGCCGCAAGAACTGTCTGTCCATCACCGCGGCGGGCCGGGCCGAGCGCCGCCGCGTCGACGAGCTGGTCCAACAGGCCACCGACCGGGTGCTCGGCCGACTGGACGCGGACGAGCGACACACCCTGCTACGCCTGGCGCTCAAGGCAATCGGCGAGGACGAGATACCACCGCGGGCTTAGCGCGCTATCGAATGCGACCTCGGTCTCGGTGAACGGCAAACGACCATTGCCCCGAGTACCGTTGATTCCTGGTCGGCGCACTGTTTGCCGACTGGTAACCCCACCATGCAACAACGGATAGAGCACCGGGCAGGTCTATGAGAGGTGGACAGGACGTGATGCTGCACTCGGCAGATCCGGCGGCGGCCGCGCCCCCGGCGCGGGATCCGCTGCGCCGCGCCGCGCTGGCGGCGCCCGCCCGCACGCTCGTCGACATCCTGACCGCCACCGCGCAAACCCATCCCGACGCACCGGCCATCGATGACGGCCGCGCCGCACTCACCTACCTCGAGCTGATCATCGAGATCGAGGCGACGCTCGCCCGGCTCACCGCGGCGGGCGTGCGGCCGGGCGACCGGGTCGGGGTGCGCATGCCGTCCGGCCACCGCGAGCTCTACATCACCATCCTGGCCGTCCTCTACGCGGGCGCGGCTTATGTCCCGGTGGACGCCGACGATCCGGAGGAGCGGGCCCGGCTGGTCTTCGGCGAGGCCAGGGTCACCGCGATAGTCACCGCGGCGGGCATCGAGACCACCATCGCGGGCGCGGGCCGCGCCGCACCCGATTCACAGTGGAGCGCGCTGCCGACGCCCGCCGACGACGCCTGGATCATCTTCACCTCCGGGTCTACCGGAACACCGAAAGGCGTTGCGGTGACTCATCGCAACGCCGCCGCATTCGTCGACGCGGAGGCGGTGCTCTTCCTGCGCGACGCCCCGATCGGCCCCGGCGACCGGGTGCTCGCCGGGCTCTCGGTCGCCTTCGACGCCTCCTGCGAGGAGATGTGGCTGGCCTGGCGCAACGGCGCCTGCCTGGTGCCCGCGCCGCGCGAATTGGTGCGCACCGGAGCCGATCTGGGGCCCTGGCTGGTGCGCAGGGAGATCAGCATCGTCTCCACCGTGCCGACGCTGGCCGCCACCTGGCCCGCCGAGGCGCTGGATTCGGTGCGGCTGCTCATCTTCGGCGGCGAGGCGGTACCGCCGGAACTGGCCGAACGCCTTGCCGGACACCGGAATTCGAGTCGCGAGGTGTGGAATACCTACGGCCCCACCGAGGCTACCGTCGTCGCATGCGCGGCCCGGCTGGACGGCAGCTCGCCGATCCGAATCGGACTGCCGCTGGACGGCTGGGATCTCGCGGTCATCGATCAGGCCGGAAATCCGGTGGCGGAGGGCGCATCCGGGGAGTTGGTCATCGGCGGCGCCGGCCTGGCCCGCTACCTCGACCCGGACAAGGACGCCGAAAAGTACGCTCCCCTACCGTCGCTCGGCTGGGAGCGCGCGTACCGCAGCGGCGATCTGGTCCGCAACGAGCGGGCCGGTCTCGTCTTCCTGGGCCGCGCCGACGATCAGATCAAGATCGGTGGCAGGCGCATCGAACTGGGCGAGATCGATAACGCGCTACAACTGCTGCCCGGTGTCACGGGCGCGGCAGCTGCGATCCGGACCACCAAGGCGGGCAACAAGATCCTGGTCGGCTATCTCACCGGCGCGGGCCCCGATTTCGACCTGAAGAAGGCCAGAGCCCAACTCGCCGAACAACTTCCGGCCCCGCTGGTGCCCAGGCTCGCAGTGGTGCCCGAACTGCCGACCCGCACCTCCGGCAAGGTCGACCGCAACGCACTGCCCTGGCCGCTGCCCACCGATACCGACGCCGACGACTCCGACCTCACCGGCACCGCCCGCTGGGTCGCCGACCAGTGGGACGCCATCCTCGGCGCCGAAATCACCGGCCTCGACGTGGATTTCTTCGATCTCGGCGGCGGTTCGCTCGCCGCCGCCCAACTGGTCACCGCGCTGCGCGAACGCTATCCACAGATCGCCGTCGCCGACGTATACGACCATCCGCGGCTCGGCGCGCTGGTGGAACTGCTGGAGGACAGCGAGCCCGCATTCGTCGTCACCGAGCGGGTCGTCGAGCCGACTCCATTGCGCGCACAGCTCGTTCAGGTGCTGGCCGGTATCCCGTTGGCCACCCTCACCGGCCTGCAGTGGCTCACCTGGCTGGCCATCGTCGGCAATATCGCGCACTGGTCGGGGGCGCTGTCCTGGCTGCCGAACCTGTCCTGGTGGTGGACGCTGCTCGCCTTCGCGCTGTTCATCTCGCCGCCAGGACGGATGGCGATCTGCGTCGCGGGCTCGCGACTGCTGCTGCACGGCGTCGAGCCGGGCACGTATCCGCGCGGCGGTCCGGTGCACCTGCGCCTATGGGCGGCCGTCCGGCTGTCCGAGGCCAGCGGCGCCGAAAACCTTTCCGGCGCACCGTGGATGGTGCCGTTCGCGCGGGCGCTCGGCGCCAAGGTCGGCAAGGGTGTCGACCTGCACACCCTGCCGCCGGTCACCGGCATGCTGGAACTCGGCGACGGCTGCAGTGTGGAACCCGAGGTCGACCTGTCCGGCTACTGGATCGATGGCGACCTGGTACATCTCGGCCGGATCAGCATCGGTCCGGGCGCGGTCATCGGCGCACGCTCGATCCTGTTGCCCGGCACCAAAATCGGCAAGAACGCCGAAATCGCGCCCGGCTCATCGGTTTCCGGCCGGATCAAACCGGAGCAGGAATGGGCCGGCTCACCCGCCGTCAAAACCGGTAGGGCACAGCACCGTTGGCCCGACGAAACCCCGGCGCGGGCGGCGCACTGGGTGCTGATCTTCGGCATCACCTCGATGGCGCTGGCCGCCATGCCCATCCTCGGGCTCGGCGCGGGCGGCGCCTTCCTCGCCTGGTTCATCCGCGACACCCGAACGCTCGCGGGCGGACTCGGCCGCGCCTTCGCCATACTGCCGGTGGCGACGCTGCTCAGCCTCGGCGTATACGCGGCGGCCACCATCATCGCGGTGCGCCTGTTCAGCATCGGACTGCGCGAGGGTTATCACCCGGTGCGCAGCCGGATCGGCTGGCAGGCCTGGTCCACCGAGCGGCTGCTGGATTCCGCGCGCACCTTCCTTTTTCCGCTGTACGCCAGCCTGCTCACCCCGCTGTGGCTGCGGCTGCTCGGCGCGAAGATCGGCAAGAGCGTCGAGGCATCCACCGTGCTGCTGCTGCCGAAATTCACCGTCGTGGCCGACGGCGCGTTCCTCGCCGACGACACCATGATCGCCAGTTACGAACTCGGCGGCGGTTGGCTGCGAATCGGCGAGGCGAAGGTCGGCAAGCGCGCCTTCCTCGGCAATTCCGGAATGACCGCACCCGGCCGCCGGGTGCCGAAAAACGGTCTGGTCGCGGTGCTTTCGGCGGCGCCGTCGAAGGCCAAGGCCGGATCGTCGTGGCTCGGCAGCCCGCCGGTCAAACTGCGTCGGGCCTCGGAAACCGCGGATGTGGCAAGAACTTTCGACCCACCGCCGCGACTGCGGGTGGCGCGCGGCATCGTGGAGACCTGCCGGTTGATCCCGGTGCTGGTGACCTTCGCCATCGGACTCGGCATGCTTTTCGCACTCGCCGCGCTCGCACACCAATTCGGCTATCTCACCGCCGGATTGCTTTCCGGGCTCGTCCTGATGGTCGCGGGAGCGCTCGCCGGCGCGAGTTCGGTACTCGCGAAATGGTTGCTGGTCGGGCGGATCGACGCCGAGGAACATCCGCTGTGGAGTTCCTTCGTGTGGCGCAACGAGGTTGCCGACACCTTCGTGGAAACCGTTGCCGCACCGTGGTTCGCGCGGGCCGCGACCGGCACCCCGCTGCTCAATCTGTGGCTGCGCGGACTCGGCGCCAAGATCGGCCGCGGGGTATGGTGCGAGTCCTACTGGCTACCGGAGGCGGACCTGGTGACACTCGGCGACGGCGCGACCGTTGAACGCGGCTGTGTGGTGCAGACCCATCTGTTCCACGACCGCATCATGGCCATGGATACCGTCACCCTCGGCCCCGGCGCCACCCTCGGGCCGCACTGCGTCGCGCTGCCCGCCGCCGGCATCGGCGCGGGCGCCACCATCGGCCCGGCCTCGCTCGTCATGCGCGGCGATTCGGTGCCCCCGTCCACCCGCTGGTGGGGCAACCCGATCGCGCCCTGGTTCCCAACGGGTCCGGGATCGGCGGCTTGATGACGGACAAGTTCTACGAGCCGCCGATCGACGAATACCTTCCGCAGAACGGCAACCGCGGCTACCGCGTCTCGCGCTACGAGCTCGAACTCGGCTACCGGGTCTCCAGCAATCGGTTGTCCGGCAAGGCCACCATCACCGCGGTCACCACCGCTGTCCGGCCGCGCTACGCCCTCGATCTATCCCAGGCGCTGAACGTGACCAAGGTGTTCGTCAACGGTGCCAAGGCCGCGAAATACGTTCACCAGCACGGCAAACTGGTGATCACGCCGCAGCAGCGCGTTCCGGCGGGCGGGGCGCTCGTGCTCACCGTCCAATACGCGGGCACGCCCAAACCGTTGCGCGGCCCGTGGGGCGAGGTCGGTTGGGAGGAACTCACCGAGGGCGCCCTGGTAGCCAGCCAGCCCAACGGCGCGGCCTCCTGGTTCCCCTGCGACGACCATCCGAGTTCCAAAGCCAGCTACCGGATTTCGATCACCACCGACTCGCCGTACTACGCACTGGCCAACGGCACCCTGGTCGGCAAACAGACCAAGGCCAGCCAGACCACCTGGGTCTACGAACAGCCCGAACCGATGTCGAGCTACCTGGCCACCATTCAGATCGGCTACTACCGCAAGCACCGCATCGGCTCGGTACACACTCCGGTTCCGATGCAGGCCGTCGTCCCGGCCCGGCTGCGCGCCGATTTCGATCATGATTTCGCCAGGCAGCCGCGGATGATGGAGATCTTCACCGAATTCTTCGGCCCATACCCGTTCGCCGGCTACACCGTGGTCGTCACCGATGACGACCTGGAAATTCCCATTGAGGCCCAAGGCATTTCGATATTCGGCGCCAATCACTGCGACGGCCGCCGCGGCGCGGAGCGACTGGTCGCGCACGAGCTGGCGCACCAGTGGTTCGGCAACAGCCTGACCATCCGGCAGTGGCGCGATATCTGGCTGCACGAGGGTTTCGCCTGTTACGCGGAATGGATCTGGTCGGAGGCGGCGGGCGGGCCCACCGCCGACCAATTGGCCCGCGCGGCCAGGCACAACCTGTCCCGGCAGCCACAGGACATCGTCATCGGTGATCCGGGCCCGCAGCACATGTTCGACGACCGGGTCTACAAGCGCGGCGCGCTCACCCTGCACACGCTGCGCCTGGAACTCGGCGACACCGCATTCTTCGATCTGTTGCGCGAGTGGACGATTCGCTACCGGCACAGTTCGGTGAGCACCGAGGAGTTCACCGATCTCGCGAGCCACTACAGCGCTACGCCGCTGCGCCCGCTGTGGGACGACTGGCTGAACGGCGCCGCACTGCCGCAGTTACCGCCGTCCGGCGGGCAGGCAAGTTCGCGCTGACCGGTCAGGACACCAGGTAGCGCACGGCCAACTCCTCGATCAGCGGATCATCGTCGGCGACGCTGTCGAGCGCGTCGAGGTCGGTGGCCACCGCGAGCTGCCGGGTGTCCTCCTGCTCGGGATCGACGGGTCCGTCCTCGGCGAGTTGGCGCAGCAGCTTGGCGCGCACCCGGTCCTTCAGCGAATCAGTCATGCCGCCCATCCGAATCGTCGTGCCGCCGGAATACCTGCCGGGCCAGCGGGATGATCGTGATCAGTGCGCCGAGCACCAAGACGATCGAGAAGACCTGCCAGACAGCGGAATTCACGAGGAGCCTCCTAAACCGGAGTGAGCCAGGTCCCCCACGGCGTATTGCGCAGCACCGAATACACCGCCAGCAGCGCGAAGAACACCCCCGCCGTGCGGATGCCGATCGATGGCAGGCGCATCGACTGTCCGCGCCAGGCGCGCACCGTCCAATCGGTCACCCACACCAGGAAGGCCATGATCAGCGGCAGCGCGAGGATATTGCTGTGGATCGCGTCGATCAGGTGGCCGTCGGTGAGGTTGTGCACGGCCCGCAGGCCACCGCAGCCTGGGCAGTACCAGCCGGTCAGCGCGTAGACCGGGCATTCACCGTAGGAACCCTCCTGGTGCGGATCGCGCAGATGCAGCAGCACCAGCGCGCCGATACCGGCCCCGGCCACCAGCAGCGGCACTCCCCTTGTGCGCCAACGTGCCCCGTGCGCCTCGGATACCAGGTGTGTGCTCTCCACAAGCATCAACGGTAACCGCGGCGGGTTCGCGACCGCCAGCGGTGTCCGGCGATCCAACCGCGGAAAATGATCTAAAACACCAAAGTTTCCGCAGGTAGAGTAGAATTTCTGAGTGTGGACGCCACCGGTTCGGCCCGGTTCGACGGATTCGGGTTCCCCGCGCACCGCAGGCTCGAATTCGGGCAGGTGGGCCACTGGCACACAGCCGCGGACCAGGCGCTCGACGAGCGGGCGCCGGATACGGTCGCGGTGGAATTCGATCCGGGCGACGGCTCCTCGATGGTCGTATTCGTGCAAGCACCCAACCGGCGCGATATCCCCGGTGACTTCCATCCGGACGATCAGGTCTGTCTGGTCCTGCCCGAAGCCATCACCGCACTGCTGCCGACAGCGGTGAAACACGTCACAGCTTAATCACAATTCGACGAGGTCAGTCGCATTTCCCACGCCCCGAACGTTTTTCACGTTGTCGGGCGGATTGTCCGACGGTCCGATCGGGTATCAATCCAACGAGCCAGGATCGCCGCCTCGGCGCTTGCACTAGCAAGCATCTTGCTTGCACGGTAGTGTGGCGGCTGACACAAAGGAGTGCTCGAAATGCTGGTGAAGTCGATGCAGACTTTGGCGGGGGTGCGCGACTCCGAGCCCCTGACCGCCGCCTACCGAGCCCGACTACGGACTCGCACCCTCCGGACCGCGGCGTTGAACTCTCCCACCATGCCGCCCGAGGTCATCCCGGTTACCACGGTCGATGGGGCGCGGCTGCGGGTCCACGCGTACGGCCCGGCGGACGGCGAGGTCCTGGTGCTGATCCACGGCTGGAGCTGCAGCATCGAGTACTGGAACCCGCAGATCAACGCCTTCGCCGACCGTTACCGAGTCATCGCCTACGATCAGCGCGGCCACGGGGAGAGCTCCCTCGGCACGGCCCCGCCCAGCGGCAGCACCCTGGCCGACGATCTCGCCACGGTCCTCGACGCCGCCCTACCGCGCGGCCGCCGCGCCGTGCTGGCCGGCCACAGCATGGGCGGAATCACCTTGCAGGCGTGGGCCGCTCACTATCCGGAGCAGGTCGCGGCGCGTGCGTCGGCGGTCGTGCTGCTCAACACCACCTCGGGCGATATCCGGCGCGAAACCGATCTGTTCCCGCTGATGAACCGGCCGCTCACCGTGGCGAACCGCCCCGTAACGGTTTTCGGTAATGCCGTGCGTTTGCCGCAGTTCATCGGCGAAACGGTGCTCAGCCTGCCGGTGCCGCTGCCCGACATCTGGCCGGTGCGTTCGGTTTTCAAGGCGCGCGTGATGTCCCCGCCCGCCACCGACGAGGAGGTCGACTTCGCACTCGGCGTCGTCCGGTCCTGTCGTCCGCTCACTCGCGGCCTGTACGCCGCCGCCCTCGCCGGGCTCGAATTAGGCGATGCCGCAGTCAATTTGACGGTCCCGACCACCGTCATCGCGGGCGCCATCGAC
The DNA here is from genome assembly GCF_020361265.1 of Nocardia sp. JCM 34519.1. Classification (NCBI taxonomy): domain Bacteria; kingdom Bacillati; phylum Actinomycetota; class Actinomycetes; order Mycobacteriales; family Nocardiaceae; genus Nocardia; species Nocardia sp. JCM 34519.1. The sequence goes on along the minus strand of NZ_JAIRBR010000020.1, from coordinate 87,989 downwards.
CACCTGCTGCCCGAGCGCATGAACCGTCCCATCGTCGCCGCCCTCCGCCGCGCGGGCACCCTGGCCAACTATCACGTCTGGCCGACCGGACACCTCGGCAATATCGAGGCGGCCGCCCGATTCAACGCCGAGCTGCACCGAATCCTCACCAGCGCAACCGATTACCGCGCCACCGCGGTCTAGGACGCACCAGCGCGCTCCCGAGCCGGTCAACGACGCCCGGCTCGGGAGCTTTTTTCTGCCCACTTTATCGATGGAACCAAAAGGCCGGGCGCCCATCTAATCCTGTAGGGGTGCAACGAGTCTGACGTCGCCCACTACAGCAAGAACGAGTAGGGTTCCGACCGGCGTCCTAGCTCGCGGCGCACAGCGCGGCGTCGACCACCTTCGTGACATCCTCCGATGACTCGGGGACCTGGTTGACGCTCACGGTGACCGCGCGGCCGTCGACGACGCCGCCGCGGGTCTCGAACCCGTCGATATCGCCGCCGTGACCCCAACTGTCCTTGCCGCAGGGCAACCGCCAACGCATAAGACCGAGCCCGTAGCCGAGTTGCGCTCCCGAATCTCCTATGGGGACAGTGCGTTTCATCTCCGCCAGCTGCGCGGGCGGCAACAGCTTCCCGTCCAGCAGCGCGCTGAAGAACTGGTTGAGGTCCGCACCCGTCGCCACCATGGCACCCGCCGGACCGGCCCACGACACGTTCTGCCTCGTGTAATCGACCCGCGCCCCGCCGATCTCGCTATAACCGGCGGGGTGCGGGCCGCGGATATCGGTCTCATCCGGATCCGGATAGTAGGTGTCGCGCAGGCCGAGCGGCTCGATGATGCGGCGGGTGATCTCCGCGCCGACGGAATCACCGGTGTTCTTCTCGATCACCATCGCGGCCACGAGGTAGTTGGTATTGGAATACGCCCACTTCGCGCCGGGTTCGAAATCAGCTGGCGCGGTGAGCACATTGCGTAGCACCTCGACCAGATCCCCTCTCCCCCAACGCACTTGGTCGGTGTGCATATCGATCTGCCCAGGCTTGGGCGTCTCCCCGAACTCCGCCGCGAATTCGGGCAGCCCGCTGGTGTGCTGCAACAGATTTCGAATCGTAATGCGATCGCCGTCGATCTTCGGCCCGTGCACTACTCCCGGCAGATAACGTTCCACCGGCGCATCCAATTCCACCTTGCCCTCGGCCACCAGTTGCAACATCACCGTCGCCACATATGTCTTGGTATTACTGCCGATTCGCACCCGAGCGTTATCCGGAAAGGGGGTGCCCCGCTCGATATCGCCCATACCCGCCGTCGCGGTCCAGACCCGGCCATGATCGGTAACGACGACCTGGGCACCGGGCACACTGCCCGCCTCCACCAAATGGCTAAGCGCCCCAACAACTTCCGCCCGTCCAGCATCGGCAGCCCCTGCCCTATCGCTCCCCGTCGAATCGCAAGCCGCCACGGCAGCAATCAACACCCCCACTGCCACCGCGGCAGTCGACGATCGACGACATAGCCTGATACGCAAGGCAATTCCCTCCTGCTGCGGACGCGCACCGACGCGTCACAATGACAATCCCACGTTAGAAAATGTCCAGTTATCACGCCTACGCAGCAGGCACCCATCTTCTCGGTAGTGCTGGCCACACCTGACGATCGGCACCCGAGCACCGACTCCGAATACCGAGCTTGCGGATGCTGTTGACCCGGAGCCGCATGGGGACTCAGCTGCTCCGAGCGACTGCGGCAAACCACGACAGGCACTGCGCGCGCGACCGTGGATTCAATACCCAACGTTCCGGAGTGGGCATCGGCAGCTGCTCGGGCGCGATTGCGCAATGCACGCGGCGTTGGACAGGCACTCAACTGAGCCAGCGACCAGGTCGATCGCTATGTCAGCGGCCGTGTCAGATCTGCATCAGGTCGTTATCAGCCGGTCCGGCGACAGTAGTGACGTCAACAGCACAGCATCCCGCTCGACGGGATTGCCGCACAACAGTTTTGAGGAGATAACGAGATGACCCTGATCAGCCTCACCGACAAGGACAAGGGCATTCTGCGGACCGCAGCGTACGGCGCTGTGTCACTGCTGGCCGCCACCGGCGCACCCCACCGTTCCGCCACGAACGCCTCCACCGCCCTGACCTCGGCGACCGGGCTGGTCGGGCATGTGCTCGCGGCGAAGTCGGCCGACATCAAACTGGTCGGCAAGACCGTCGCCGCTCTCGCCGACCAGGTGCTGCCCGCGCTGACCGCGGCCATGAGCCTGCTCACCGCACAGGATCCCGCCGAGGCCGCCAACTTCCGCGAAACCGTTCTGATCGCTGTCGAGGCCGCCGCGGGCGAGCCCGGTCCCGCCACCGCGGCGATGGCTCGCAAGATCATCGCGGCGCTCGACGCCGGCGCGAGCAGCCCGGGGGCGCCGGAGGCCACGAACGGACCGGATCGCCCGGAACTACAGCAGGCTCTGGAGGACATCGTCGAGTCCGGTATCACCGGAATCACGTTGCGCGTGAACGACGAGCGGGGCGAGTGGGTCGGCAGCGCCGGTGCGGCGGAGCTGGGCAAGACCGCGAAGCCGCCGATCGACGGGCACGTCCGGATCGGCAGCAACACCAAGACCTTCACCGCCACCCTGGTGCTGCAACTGGTAGCCGAAGGCAAAATCGCCCTGGACGTGCCGGCGGCCGACTACCTCCCCGAATTCGCGCTCGACGAGCGGATCACCGTGCGAATGCTGTTGCAGCACACCAGCGGAATCTTCAACTTCACCGGCGAGTACTACCCCGACGGGACGATGGTGCCCGGTATCCCCGCCACCACTGCGGGCAAGGAATGGGTGGACAACCGATTCCACACCTACCAGCCCGAGGAACTGGTCCGGCTGGCGCTGTCCAAGCCGGCGCGATTCGAACCTGGCACGGACTGGAGCTACTCCAACACCAACTATGTGCTGGCCCGGCTGCTGATCGAGAAGGTCACCGGTCGCACGGTCGCCGAGGAGATGCAGCGGCTGATCCTGGGCCCGCTCGGACTATCGGGCACCGCACAACCGACAACCCAGATCGAGATCACTGAGCCGCACGCCCACGCCTACTACCGGTACGAAGAAAACGGTGCGGAGACCATCGTCGACGTCACCCGCCACAACCCCTCCTGGATCTCCAGCGGCGGCGACATGATCTCCACCAGTCAGGATCTGCAAACCTTCATCTCCGCACTGGTGACCGGCAAGCTGCTGCCTGCCGAACTGCTGACCGAGATGTGCACCCCGCACCCGACGCCCATCCCGAATATGGGCTACGGCCTGGGAGTGTTCGTGCAGCACACTCCGGCAGGCGGCACCGTCATCACCCACAACGGCGGCGCCGCGGGCCATGCGGCGATCATGTTCAGCACCCCCGACGGCAGCAAAACCCTCACCGGCACACTGAATTACGTCGACGATGCCGCCCTGTCGCTGGCCGTGGCATTCCAGCAGGCGACGCAACGTCTGATCGACGAGGTGTTCGGCGACACCCGAACCACGCCTTCCGCACCGACTCGATAAGACGTGGCCGCGCACCACCGACCAGGACACCCCGGATACCAACCAGACCCGGCCGAGCTCACTGAGCCCGGCCGGGTCTTCCCGCATGCCGACACCGACCCGGGCAGGTCGCCAGGCCCGGCTGGCAAGTCGGATGAGTTTCGCGCGCACTCACAACCGATGCCAAGGGACGATCACATGTGTAACAATTTGCCACAGCACAGCTAATTATCAGCAACAACTTGATACGGTGGCGGCTCAATTCGGACAAACGGAGAAGCCATGAACCGAACCACCGTCGCGGCGGTCGCCGTGTCGCTATTGCCGCTGCTCACGGCGATCGGCTGTACAAGTACCGATTCCAGTCCCGCGGCGCAGCCGACGAGTGCCAACCCGCCGCCACAGTCGAAGCCCGACGCCCCGCTGACCCGGAACGCGGCTCTGACCCTGATGAACCTCATCAACCAGTGCGGTCCGATCCCGGACGAAAAGATCGACAACCCGTGCACCGTGGACATCGCCAAACCGGACAGCGTGAACCCCGTGGTCACCGTCACTTACGACGTGCCGAAGGACGACTCGATCCGCGCAGTGCGCCAGCAATCCACATTCACTTACGACGGCAAACAATGGAAGCCAGGAGCTGTCGAGTGGTCCTACCGCTGCAATAGGGAAGGCAGCAGCCCAGATTTCATCAACGGATTGTGTCCGTAGGCGCTGGCTGGGATTCAGTCCAGGACAACACGATTCGATCGTTCCGACCTGGGATTTTGAGCCGCCTGGGGGAATCGAACCCCCGACCTTTTCATTACGAGTGAAGCGCTCTACCGACTGAGCTAAGGCGGCGTGCCTCTCGGCCCAGCGAGTCTATCGTGACTGCGCCGGATCGCGAAAACGGGTGGTAGGGGTCACGTTGCTTGGGCGGCCATGAGGGCGGCGACCATGGCGGCGAGTGCGAAGCGGGGTTTCACGTTCAGGTCGAGGGCCTCCCGGCAGGCGAGCACCGCCTCGATCGATTTCAGCAGGCCCTCCGGGCGCACCCGGTCGGCCAGGTCGCGGATCTGGTCGGCCATATCGGGGTGGGTGAGTGCGACGCCGTCCGCACCGAATCGGAGGGCGAGCGCGTCCCGGTAGACGCCCGCGACGTCGATGAGCGCTCGGTCGAGCGCATCGCGTCCGGTGCGGGTGGCGCGTGACTTCTGGCGGCGTTCCAGATCTTTCAGCACGCCGGCCGAACCGCGGGTCGCCGATGCGGCGCCCTTGCCGGTGCCGCCCGCGCCGAGTGCGGTCGCCAATTCCTCGCGTTCACGCTCATCGCGTTCGGCGCTCATCTGTTTGGCCTCGTCGTCGGCCGATTTCACCAGTTCGTCGGCCGCCGAGTACGCCGCACCGGGTCGCGCGACCGCGCCGACCAATGCCAGCGCTCGTTTGCGCCGTCCGCGCGCCTCGTCGTCGGTGGCCAGTCGCCGTGCCCGTCCGACGTGGCCGCCGCTGATCGATGCCGCCCACTCGGCGGTCCGCTGGTCGAGTTTGTCCCGCTCCTGCAGCACCCGTGCGATCGATGCGACCGACGGCGTCACCAGATGGACGTGCCTGCACCGGGAACGCAGCGTCACGGAGATGTCCTCCGGATCAATCGACGGCGCGCACAGCAGGAATACGGTCCGGTCCGGCGGCTCTTCGACCACCTTCAGCAGCACGTTGCCCGCCGCCTCGGTCAATCGGTCGGCATCCTCGATCACCACCACCTGCCAGCGTCCGGTACTCGGCCGCCGGGCGGCGATCTGCACGATTTCGCGCATCTCCTTGGTGCTGATGCTCAACCCCTCCGGCACCACCCGGCGCACGTCACCGTGGGTGCCCGCCATGGTGGTCGTGCACGCGTGACACCGCCCGCACCCCGGCGTACCGGGGTCGGTGCACTGTAGTGCGGCCGCAAAGCACAGCGCCGCAACGGATCTGCCCGATCCCGGCGGCCCGGTGAACAGCCACGAGTGGGTCATCGCCCCCTCGACGCTGCCGGCCCGCGCGGCGATCGCGGCAGCCGTCAGCTCGGATTCGACCGCATCCTGGCCGACCAGCCGATCGAAGACACCCGCCACGCCGTACACCCTAGCCGCCGCCACCGACACAGCACTTGACCGCCTTCCCGGCCCCGGCGGATCGTTGATGCGGAGGAGGATTTCCGTGAGAATTCTGTTGATCGCCGGTGACGCGGCCGAGGACCTCGAGGTCATGTATCCCTACCAGCGGCTCCTCGAAGAGGGCCACCAGGTGGAGATCGCCGCGCCCGCCGTCAAGAAATTGCAGTTCGTCGTGCACGATTTCGTGGACGGCTTCGACACATACACCGAGAAACTCGGCCACACCTGGCCCGCCGATATCGCCTTCGAAAACGTCGAGCCGGCAACGTATGACGCGCTGGTGGTGCCGGGCGGCCGCGCGCCGGAGTACCTGCGCAACGATGAGCGATGCCGAGAGCTGGTGCGGCACTTCGCATCCGAGCGCAAGCCCATCGCCGCGCTGTGCCACGGACCGCTGATCCTCGCCGCCGCAGGCGTTTTGACGGGCCGCTCGTGCAGCGCGTATCCGGCGCTCGCACCCGATATCGAGGCGGCGGGTGCGAAATTCGTCGACAGCGAGGCGCATGTGGAGGACAACATCGTCACCGGCCGGGCCTGGCCGGACCATCCGGCGTGGATGCGCGAATTCCTGCGCCTGCTGCGCCGATAACACTCAGGCGATGCGCGAATACGTGCTGTTCTGCCCGTCGAGCTCCTCGCGGATGATATCCGCGTGTCCGGCGTGATGGGCGATCTCGCGCAGGATGTGCAGCAGCGTGTAGCGCACCGTCCACCACTGACGTTCCGGCGTCCACGGCGCGGTGGGCGTCGGAATCGAGGAGTCCAGGCTGTCCACCGTGCGGATCAGCGCATCGGTCGCGGCGGCGACCTCGGCCCAATTTTCGAGCAGCCCGGCCATGGTCTCCTGCGGCGCCATCACGTATTCGCCGTCGAACTCCGACACGTCGAGTTCGGCGTTCTCGTCCCGTTCGACGATCACCGAAGTCCAGTGTCGTTCCATGTTTATCAGGTGGTGCAGCAGGCCACCGAGGGTCAGCTCGCTGACCGTGGTGCGCCTGCGCGCCTGTTCGTCGTCGATATTCCGAAGGGTGATCTGGAACAGTTCACGCTGGTTGCCGAGGATCTTGATCAGATCCTCGCGCTCCTGATCGGCCATGGGTGTCCTTCGCTCTTGCCGTTGTGCCCCTCGAGGCTAGGGCACCGTGAGCGATCAGGACACCCGATCACGCCTTGCCGACTCCGGTCTTCTTCGCCGCCGCCTTCTTCGCGGGCGTCTTCTTGGCCACCGTCTTGGTGGTCGTCGCCTTCGCCGCCGCCTTCTTGGCCGTCGTCTTCTTGGCCGCGGTCTTCTTCGCCGCCGCCTTCTTGGCCACCTTCTTCACCGGCCCACGCGCCCGCCGATCCGCGAGCAATTCCGAGGCCCGCTCGTCGGTGATGGTCGCGACGTCGTCGCCCTTGCGCAGGCTGGCATTGGTCTCGCCGTCGGTGACGTACGGGCCGAACCGTCCGTCCTTGATCACCATCGGCATACCGGTGGCCGCGTCGTTTCCGAGTTCACGCAGCGGTGCCGCGTTCGCCGCCTGGCGACCGCGCCGCTTCGGCTCGGCGTAGATCTTCAACGCCTCCTCCAGCGTCACGGTGAAGATCTGATCTTCGCTGCTCAGCGTGCGCGAGTCGGTGCCCTTCTTCAAATACGGCCCGTACCGGCCGTTCTGAGCGGTGATCTCGTCGCCGGATTCCGGATCCTTACCGACCACTCGTGGCAACGAAAGCAGCTTGAGCGCGTCGTCGAGGGTGATCGTGGCCAGATCCATCGACTTGAACAGCGAGCCGGTGCGCGGTTTAGCCACTGCCGCAGCCTTTTTCGCGGTTTTCTTGGCGGGCGCTTCACCGTCTTCGGAGCCCGGTTCCGGCAGCACCTCGGTGACGTACGGGCCGAAACGTCCCTCCTTGGCGACGATTTCGTGTCCGGTCTCCGGATCGATACCGAGCGACCTACCCTCCTGCTGAGTCTTGCTGAAGAGCTCCTCGGCCTTCTCGAGCGTCAGCTCATCCGGTGGCAGATCGTTCGGCGGCGGATCATTCGGCACGTTCGCCCGCTGCGAGATCGGCTCTCCTTGCGGGTCATCGGGATTCGGGATCATCCGCTCCAGATACGGTCCGTACCGCCCGACCCGGAGCACGATATCGCGGCCCTCGGCGTCGGTGAAGAGCTTGATCGAGTTGACTTCCCTGGCATCGATATCGTCGAGCCGGTCGCCGACCATCTTCTTCAGCCCGCCGGACCGCGCGACCGAACCTTCGACGCCGTGCTCACCGCCGAAATAGAAGCTGGACAACCAATTTCCGCGCTGCTCGCGCCCGCCCGCGATGGCGTCGAGATCGTCCTCCATCGCCGCGGTGAAGTCGAAATCGACGAGACGGCCGAAATGTTCCTCCAGCAAACCGGTTACGGCGAACGCCAACCACGACGGCACCAGCGCGCTACCGCGCTTGTACACGTAGCCGCGACCCAGAATCGTCTTGATAATCGACGAATACGTTGAGGGACGGCCGATTCCGAGATCTTCGAGGGCCTTGATCAGCGAGGCCTCGGTATAGCGCGCGGGCGGATTCGTCGCGTGCCCATCGGGATTCAGCTCGACCGCGGTGACGGCCTGGCCCTGTTCCAGTGCGGGCAAACGGGATTCGGCGTCATCGGATTGACCGCCCGCCTCCTCGTCGACGCTTTCCACATAGGCCTTGAGGAAGCCGGCGAACGTGATGGTCCGGCCCGAGGCCGAAAACACGCACTGCTCACCGGATCCCGCGGTACCGGCAATCCGCAGCGTCAGCGTTGTGCCCCTGGCATCGGCCATCTGCGAGGCGACGGTGCGCTGCCAGATCAGCTCGTAGAGCCGGAATTGGTCGCGGTCCAATCGCGAATGCAGCTCGCCCGGCGTCGCGAAGGTGTCACCGGCGGGCCGGATCGCCTCGTGCGCCTCCTGCGCGTTCTTCACCTTGCGGTTGTACTGACGCGGGGTGGGATGCACGAATTCCGCGCCGTAGAGCTGGGTGGCCTGCGCACGGGCCGCGGCGATCGCCGACTCCGACAGCGTGGTCGAGTCGGTACGCATATAGGTGATGTAGCCGTTCTCGTACAGCGCCTGCGCCACCCGCATGGTGTGCTCGGCGTTGAAGCGCAGCTTGCGCCCCGCCTCCTGCTGCAGCGTCGAGGTCATGAACGGCGGATACGGCTTGCGGGTGTACGGCTTCGACTCCGCCGACGCCACCACCAGATCGACGCCGTCCAGCGCGGTGGCCAACCGCCGCGCATTCGACTCGTCAAGTACGACAACACCATTCGCGGTCTTCAGCTGTCCTTCGGGCCCGAAGTCGCGGCCCGAGGCCACCCGTGCGCCGTCCACCTGCACCAGACGCGCACCGAAGGTCCTCGGGTTGGCGGCGTCCGCACCCTCACCGGTGCCCGCGTCCAGAATCGCGGCGATATCCCAGTACTCGGCCGAGCGGAACGCCATCCGCTCGCGCTCGCGCTGCACGATGACCCGCGTCGCCACCGACTGCACCCGGCCCGCCGACAGCTTCGGCATGACCTTCTTCCACAGCACCGGGCTGACCTCGTAGCCGTACAGCCGGTCCAGGATGCGCCGGGTCTCCTGCGCGTCGACCAGATCCGAGTCGAGCTCACGGGTGTCGGCGGCGGCGGCCAGGATGGCGGGCTCGGTGATCTCGTGGAACACCATCCGCCGCACCGGCACCTTCGGCTTCAGCGTCTCCAGCAGATGCCAGGCGATGGCCTCGCCCTCGCGGTCGGGGTCGGTGGCCAGGTAGAGCTCGTCGGCGTCCTTCAGCAGGCTCTTGAGCTCGGTGACCTTGGTCTTCTTATCCGGGTTGACCACGTAGATGGGCTCGAAGTCATGATCGACGTCGACACCGAGCCGCGCCCACGGCTGGCCCTTGTATTTGGCGGGCACGTCGGCGGCGTTCGCCGGCAGATCCCGGATGTGACCGACCGAGGCTTCGACCGTGTAATTGCGACCCAGGTACGGCGCGATCTTGCGGGCCTTGGTCGGGGACTCGACGATCACGAGACGACGCAGGGGACGGCCCTGGTCGGCTGCACCGCGGTCTCGTGTTGCCACCGGCGAATACACCTTTCCTTCTCGACCCGCGCGACGCTGGTGCGCCCGGTGCGCGGTGTGGGGCAAGCGGTGGCGACGGTTGAACATCGCTACCAGACACGTTTATACCTTGACGCTGAGTGTGGTCGAGTGCTTGCGACCCGAACCACTGAGCGTACGCGCGTCACTTCGCACCAGTATGCAGTGTTTTATCCGATGCGCGTCCATGCGGCGTGTCCTCAGTACCCCAGATATAAGTCGTCCCCCACCCCGTTTCCGGTGGTGAGGGACGAGCTGGTGGAAACGTTTGCGACGCTCAGGGGAGCGCGCGAACTCCGGTGGCCTGCGGGCCCTTGGTGCCCTGGCCGACCTCGAACTCGACCTTCTGGTTCTCCTCAAGGGTGCGGAAGCCGGACCCCTGGATCTCGGAGTAGTGGACGAAGACGTCAGCGGAGCCGTCCTCGGGCGCGATGAAGCCGAACCCCTTCTCCGCGTTGAACCACTTCACAGTTCCCTGTGCCATTCTGTTCCTTCTCTTTTCTTACCGGAACGGCGGACAACTGGGTTCGTCCACCGGGTCCGTTCCGACCGCTGTACTGTTGGTTCCCCCTGCAGGAAAGCACCAAGCACACCGTTCGCAACATCGATCCTGCTGACGGTTTGGACTTTGGATCCGACCCTCGAACACAGAAGCTTGCGACCAGGAACCAGTGAACCATGTCTTCGAGCAATTCAACAGTCGAGTTACCGACAATTTGCAAAAAAGTTGATCTTGCGAATGCGCAGGTGAGGGACACAATGCCGGAATCCAGACTTGTGGTTCGTTTGCCTCCCGATAACCGAGTGAGTGTTCGGCAAACCGGCTGTGACCCAGGTCGCTATTTGGTATCGAAATGGCAGGTGAAGGTTCCTAACCGCACACGTTTCACACTTTCTTGGCGTGTCGCGGCGCGCGTCTCATGAATCCGACCGACCAGACCGCCCCGGAGGCGACCGATAGGGGACTCAGCTACGGGCGATCGTTGCTGAACCGTGTCCTTACCGGGCTTTCGGATGATGATCCCAGGTTGACCCACGTCGTCGACCTGCCTGCCCGGCCGGCGGCGCACACGGAATGGCCGGAATGGGTGTCGCCGGACGTGCTCGCCGCATTACAGGCGAGCGGAATCGACACGCCGTGGAGCCATCAGGTCAGCACCGCCGATTTCGCGGTGAACGGCAGACATGTCGTCGTCAGCACCGGCACCGCATCCGGTAAATCGCTCGGCTATCAGCTGCCGGTGCTGACCGCGTTGCGCGATGATCCCAAGGCCACCGCGCTATATCTGGCGCCGACCAAGGCGCTCGGCGCGGACCAACTGCGCGCCATCGGCGAATTGACCCACGAGGGCCCGCTGCGCGATATCCACCCCGCGACCTACGACGGCGATACGCCCGCCGAGGTCCGGCAGTGGGTGCGGGCCAATGCCCGGTGGATCTTCACCAACCCCGACATGCTGCACATCGGCATACTGCGGTCCCATCAGCGCTGGGCCAGGGTGCTGCGCAGGCTGCGCTACGTCGTCGTCGACGAATGCCATGCCTACCGTGGCGTTTTCGGATCACACGTGGCGCTGGTGCTGCGCAGGTTGCGGCGGCTCGCCGCACGGTACGGGGCCGAGCCGGTTTTCGTGCTCTGTTCGGCGACCGCCGCCGACCCCGCGGCCGCCGCATCCCGGCTGATCGGCGCGCCATGCGTCGCCGTCACCGAGGACGGATCGCCGCAGGGGCCGCGCACCGTCGCACTGTGGGAGCCGCCGCTGCTCACCACCGTGACCGGCGAAAACGGTGCGCCGGTGCGTCGAGCCGCGACCGCGGAGGCCGGACGCATCATGGCCGATCTGATCGCCGAGGGGGCGAGCACGCTCACCTTCGTCCGCTCCCGGCGCGGCGCGGAGCTGACCGCCATGGAAACCCGCAGGCTGTTGGCGGAAATCGACCCGACGCTGGTGGGCCGGGTCGCCGCCTACCGGGCCGGTTATCTCGCCGAGGACCGACGTGAGCTGGAGGCGGCGCTGTCCGACGGGTCGCTGCTCGGCGCCGCGTCCACCAACGCGCTCGAGCTCGGCGTGGATATCGCGGGCCTGGACGCGGTGGTGATCTCCGGCTTTCCCGGTACCGTCGCCTCGTTCTGGCAGCAGGCCGGGCGGGCCGGACGGCGTACCCAGGGCTCGCTGGTGGTGCTGGTGGCCAGGGATGATCCGCTGGACACCTTCCTGGTGCACCATCCGGCGGCACTGCTGGACAAACCCGTCGAGGCCACTATCACCGATCCCGGAAATCCGTATGTGCTCGGGCCGCAGCTGCTGTGCGCCGCACTCGAGCTGCCACTCACCGACGAAGAGGTGGACGAATACGGGGGTCGCCAGGTGCTCACCGATCTGGCGGCGCAGGGGCTGATCCGGCGGCGCGCAGCCAACGGGGCCGGTGGCCGCTGGTATGTCACCGCGGATGCGCAGCCGCACGACGCGGTCGACGTGCGTGGCGGAATCGGCACGCCGATCGCCATTGTCGACACCGAAACCGGCAGGCTGCTCGGCACCGCCGACGCGGGCCGGGCGCGGTCGACCCTGCATCAAGGCGCGGTACACCTGCATCAGGGCGACACCTACGTGGTCGACGAGCTGGATCTCGATGGCGGCGTCGCCTTCGTGCACCAGGACGATCCCGGATGGACCACCAGCCCGAGGCAGCTGACCTCGATCACCATCGACGCCATCGTCGAACAGCGCGCGCACGGCCCGGTGACCGTGGCATTGGCGCAGGTCAGGGTGACCGGTCAGGTTATGGGCTATCTGCGCACGCTGCTTACCGGCGAGGTCTTGGACCTCGTCGAGCTGGATATGCCCGCGCAAACGCTGCCGACCAGGGCGGTGCTCTACACCGTGACGCCGGAACTGCTGGCGCGGGCCGGGATCGAACCCGCGCGGGTCGCCGGCGCGCTGCACGCCGCCGAGCATGCGGCGATCGGCCTGTTGCCGCTGGTCGCGACGTGCGACCGCTGGGATATCGGTGGCGTGTCGACCGCCGAACATCCGGATACCGGGCTGCCGACGGTCTTCGTCTACGACGGACAGCCCGGTGGCGCCGGCTTCGCCGAGCGCGGGTTCGCGAGGTTGCGCGATTGGCTCGCGGCGACGCTGGCGGCCATCGAATCCTGCGGGTGTGCCGGTGGTTGTCCCTCCTGCGTTCAGTCGCCCAAGTGCGGCAACGGCAACCACCCGCTGGACAAGGCGGGTGCCGCACGCCTGCTCGCGGCGGTCGTCGGCGAGCTGAGCAGCGATAACGATGAAGACTGGGCGTTCGATTCGTGACAGTGCCGCGTTGCGCGCGTGACCGATCGTCCACCTGGCCAGGTGATCACCAGCGGCGATCACCCGCGCCGACCAGCGGCGGAATAAAAAGGAACAAAATCATGTTAACTGAAGTATTGCCACGTGCGCAAATCGCGCAAAATCATTTCAACGTTTCCTTTTCCGGGTCCGCGCGGACAATTCCAGATATCACATTTCCGCGGTCTGGGGAATTACCGATTAACCCGTGGCCATATCAACCACTTCGGTCGGCCCCGCCCGCGCAACCGCGCGTACGGTTCGATCACCTAGCAGACCCATTGGTATTTTCTCAGTGACCGTTAAGGTGACATCCCAATCGGCCACCAAGCACCCTTCCACCTGGAACTTCATGCGCCGAACGATTTCTTCGGCCGCGGCGCACCCGGCCTCCGCACCTCCGTCCAGTGCCCCGGCGCCCGCGAGTGCACCGAGGTCCGCCGCCGCCTGTGCCCGGTGGCGCGCCAGGATGACCATCCCCACTTGACCGATCAATAACGTCACCACCACCAGTGCGGCCAGCCCGGCACATGCGAGTACCGTCGCCCCGCCATCCGATGCCCGCAGCCGCGCGGGCGTCACGTGATCGCCTCGGGTTCGATCGCGGCGACGGCTTCGGCGCGCAGGACCAGCAGCGGAAGCAGCCGCGTGTGGGCGGAGACCAGAGCGATCACCCGATCACCCTCGGTGCGCACCGTGATGTCGGCGGCCGGTGGAGCGGTGCGGCGAGCCGCGGCAATGGCATCGACGCGATCGCCGCGGGCGGTGAGCCGGGCCGCCTCACGGGCGGCATCGACACAGCGGATCTGAGCCGACACCGCGAGCAGAGCGCCGAGGCACAGGGCAACCGCGATGACGATCGCGGTGACGGCAATGGCCGCCTCGACCGTCACGCCACCGCGGTCACCACCCAGACTGCTTGCGCCCCAGCGCTTTACCGCCGTAGCGGCTACACGGCGGTGTTCAGCGCCCGATCGATGATCTTCGTCAACGCATCGACGATGCTGTTGCCCGTCACCACCGTGTACAGCACCGCCCCGAACGCCGCCGCGGCGACGGTCCCTACCGCATACTCCGCGGTGCTCATCCCATCCTCGGCGAACACCACCTGTATCAGCCGCATCCGCAACTGCCGCGACCCAGCCCGCACCGCCCTGCCGACCCGCGCCGGAACCTGCTCGATTCGCAAATTCTTCCCCTCTCACCAACGCCCGCACGGCGACTCCGCACGGACACGCCTGCCCCACCCCGCACCCCCTCGCCCGCTCTCCACCCGACGCACGGCGCGTCACCGGCACACGCACACCACCGCTTGCGAACTCGCGCACAACACCACCCCGACGACCCCCAACCGCCATGCGCCACAAGCCCCGCGCCAACGATCCACACACGAACTCACTCATGACCGCGTCCCGCAGCACCCGGCCGCTGCCGCCCGCAACGCGAACCGGCGAAGGGTTACACACGAACTCATCGACGAACGCAGCCCGCCAGTGCCCAACCAGCATGTGCCACACGCCCCGCGCCAACGACTCGCACATGAACTCATTCATGGCCGCACCCCGCGCGCACTCCACCACTGCCAGTCCGCGATGCGAACCGGCGAAGGGCCGCACACGAACGCATCCACGAGCACACCCCGGCGGCCCCCAACCGCCATGTGCCCGACACACCGCGTCAAGGATCCGCACGCGACCTCATTCACGAGCGCGCCCCACCGGCACCCAACCGACGTGCGCCATACGCGCCGCAGCAACGACTCGCACACGAACGCATCCATGAGCGCAGCCCGCCAGTGCCCAACCAGCATGTGCCACACGCGCCGCGCCGACGATCCGCACGTGAACTCATTCATGGCCGCGTCCCCAGCGCTCGACCCCTACCGTCCGCGACGCGAACCGACGAAAGGCCACATACGAACGCATCCACGAACGCACCCCGCCAGTGCCCAACCAGCATGTGCCACACGCGCCGCGCCGACGATCCGCACGCGAGCTCATTCATGGCCACGCCCCACAGCACTCCACCGCTACCGTCCGCGACGCGAACCGACGAAGGGCCACACTCGAATTCGCTCATAGGAGTCCACCGCCGAGTACTCGACCGGCCAGTCCGATGACGACGGGGACGATGCCGAGACAGACGAATGCGGGGAGGAAGCAGAGGCCGAGTGGGCCGCTGATGAGGACTCCGGCGCGCTCAGCCCGTGCCGCGGCGGCGTCCTCGACCGCTGTTCTGCGCTGTTCGGCCAGTTCGGCGATCGCGACCGCCATGGATGCGCCCGAGCGCGCGGAACGCCGCGCCATACGGGCAAGCGCCGCAACCTCTTCCGATTCCGCGGCCTCTTGGGCGGCGCGTTCCCAGGCGGCACCGGCGTCAGCGCCCAATGCCAACAGATCCGCGGCTCGCCGCAGTGCCAGTGCCAACCGTTCGGGTGCGCTCGGCGCGGCGGCCCGCGCCGCTCCCACCATCGGCAAACCAGCGCGCAGGCACGCTGCCAGCAGGTCGAATGTCGATGCCGCCGCGAGCGGATCAGCCGTTGCGGGCACGACGGCCCGTGGCCCTTCCGCCCCGCCAGCACGCCACAGATGGCGCATCCGCCGCCGCACCGAAACCCGCCCCGGAAACACCGCTAAGCCCGCCGCGGCCGCCAACAGTGGCAGCGCCGAACTCTCCACACCCACGAGCATCCCGACCGCCTTCCATTCGAATGCCACCCGAACCGACTGCTACCAAGCACTTTTCGACCGCATCCCACATCCCGCCAGACCGCACGCCTCGGACTCGAAGCCGGACTGACACGGCAGCAATATCCCGCGCACCTTTCGACCGCCTACCGTGTCTCGCCAGACCACATGCCTCGGAGTCGAAGCCGAACTGGCACGGCGGCCATGTCACCGAGCACTTTTCGACTCGCCTACCGCGTCTCGCCAGACCGCACGCCTCGGACTCGACGCCGAACTGACACGGCAGCAATGACTGAGCACCTTTCGACCGCCTACCGTGTCTCGCCAGATCGCATGCTTCGGAGTCGAAGCCGGACTGGCGCGCGGCAGCAATGTCATCGCGGGCACCGCATCGGCAGATCAGGATGGTTTCGGGGTGGTCCGATTGGCCTGATCGACAGTGGTTTCGGGGATGGGAGGGGGTCACAGGAGCACCTTTCTGGTGATGGCGTCGGTCCATATGAGGCCGCAGCAGGCCAGGGCCGAGCCCAACGGAAGAAGTAGCGTTCCGGCGGCGGTGGTGAACAGGACGTGCAATGGGGCCGCGCCCATCAGCTGACCGAGGGTTATGCCGAGCAGTGGAAGTCCGGCCAGCACGGCCGCGCTGGCCCTGGCACCCGCCAGCGCGGCATTGGTGCGGGCCCGGAAACGGATGCGGCCCACCAGATCCGCGCGGGCCGCGGCGAGCAGTTCCGCCAGCGCCAGGCCATGCTGCTCGGCGACCCGCCAGGCGCCAGCGATCCTGGACAGTTCGGCGGACACCACGGACTCCGGCAGGAGTAGACCGTCCGCGGCGGAGCCACCTAACCTGCCGCGTGCCGCGCTGATCGAAAACGCCTGTGCGGCTTCACCTTGTGACTCGCTTGCGGCAACATCCGCGGCTGCGCTCGGATGCGCGCCGACACGCAACTCCGCCACAACGCATTCCAGTGCATCGAGCAACCAGGCGCATTCGCGAGCGCGGCGTTTGTCCCGACCCGAGCGGCGCACCCTGACACAGATCGTCGCCGTCACCATGATCGCGGCGACAACCGTTCCCGCTCCGAACCCGGCCGTCGCCAATACCGCAACCGCGACACCAGCTCGAATCAGCGTGCCTCGCTTGGCCTTTCGTTCGGTCCACACAACACCGAACACCCGGGCGAATCGCCGCCGCGCCCCCGAGGCCGGAGCCACAAGTAAGGCGATCGCCAAACATCCCAGCGCCATGCTCATGCGAGCACCTCGTCTGTCGGCTCACCGATGTCGAGGACGGGTGAGATGACCGCGGTCATCGGGCGAGCCGTTCAGTGAGCAGATGGCGAAGGGCATCTGCCGCGGGGGCCGCGCGGCTATCGGCGCACCAGGCCGGAACGATGTGGACGCGTCCGGATTCTGCGCGCTCGACCAGGCCGATTTCGCGCAGCCCGCGGGAACCGTTGGGGCGGCGGTGTACATGCAGGACGACCTGGATCGCGGCGGCCAGTTGGCTGTGCAGGGCCGCCCGGTCCATTCCGCCCAGTGCCGCAAGGGCTTCCAGACGGGCGGGCACTTCTTGCGGGGAGTTGGCGTGCACGGTGCCAGCCCCACCGTCATGACCGGTGTTCAACGCGGTCAGCAGGTCGACCACCTCGGCGCCGCGGACCTCGCCGACCACGATTCGGTCGGGACGCATGCGCAGCGCCTGGCGCACCAGGTCGCGCACCGTCACCTCACCGACGCCCTCGACATTCGCGACGCGTGCGACCAAGCGGACGACATGCGGGTGCGGCGGTGCGAGTTCGGCGGCGTCCTCGACGCAGATGATGCGTTCGGCGGGATCCACCTTCGCGAGCAGACCGGATAGCAGCGTCGTCTTCCCGGCACCGGTGCCGCCGACGACCAGAAATGCCAGGCGGGCCCGGATGATCTCCTCCAGCAGCGACTTCGCGGTCGTAGGTATCGCGCCAGCGGTGGCGAGCGCATCGAGACCCTGGGTGGCCGGGCGCAGGATCCGCAGCGAAAGACAGGTGCCGCCGTGCGCAATGGGCGCGAGCACCGCATGCAACCGCACGCCGAACGAATCGCCCAGTGCCGCTTCCCATCCGGAGAGCCTGCCGTCCACCCACGGCTGGGCGTCGTCGAGCCTGCGGCCCGCGGACAGCGCCAGCCGCTGCGCCAGCCGGCGAACGGCGGCCTCGTCGGGGAAGGACACCGGTGCCCGCCGCAAACCGCGGCCACGGTCGATCCAGACCGAGTCCGGACCCGTCACCAGTACATCCGCGACTTCCGGATCCCGCAGCAGCGGTTCGAGCACGCCGGCGCCCGTCATTTCGGTCTGCAACAGTCGTAGCGCACGCAGTAGATCGGTATCGCCGAGCACCGCTCCCGCCTCCGCCCGGATCGCAGCGGCCACCATGGCCGGATCGGGTTCCCCTGCGCCGCAGGCCAATCGCTCCCGCACCCGGTCGAGCAGTTCCGATGTCACCAACTCACTCATGCCGCACCCTCCCGTCCGGCACACCGAACTCCGATCCGTGTATGCGCCTGTGCCCCAGCACATCCGGAACTTCCACCCCGGCAGCTCATTCCGGCTCCGGCCCGCCGGACCCGCTCAGGACGGCCAGGATCGCATCGGCGGCCTCGCGCAACGGGCCACGGCGCGGCGCTGTCAGCCCACCGCGCTCGAGACGAGCGCACAGCCCCGGCTGGGCCCGGACCGCGGCGAGCAGCGGCAGGTCCAGCACCTCGGCCGCCTCGATGCTGCGTAGACCGCCCGGAGCTGGACCGCGTATCACCAACCCCTGGTTGGGATTTCGCCTCCTGATATGGGCCGCGACGGATTCCGCCGCGGCCAGCGCGCGGATCCGCGCCTGCACCACCAAGACGACGAGGTCGGCGGCGTCGAGCATCTGGTCCGCGTGCGGGCCGCGTTCGCCCGAGACATCACAGACCACCAAATCGCCTGCGGCCCGGCCTGCTTCGAGTACGGCCCGCATTGCGGACGCGCGTATTTCACTTGGCAACCGGCCCGCACCACCGCGCCCGCAGGACAGCACGGCGAGCCCGGGCGCGGCGCTCGGCAGCGCGCCGTGCAGCGCCGATGCCGAAACCCTGCCGTCCTCGACAACCAGGTCGGGCCAGCGCAGACCGTCCGTGGTTTCGATCCCGAGCAGCAGGTCCAGGCCACCGCCGAGGGGTGCGCCATCGACGAGGATGGTGTCGCGCCGGAACCGTTGGGTGGCACCGCGCAGGGCGGTCGCGGCGGCCAGGGTGGACGCGCCCGCACCGCCGCCCGCACCCGCGATGGCGACGATCACGCCGTCGCCCGTGCGCTGTTCGGCATGCTCAGCAAACTTCTCGATAAGTCCGACCGCGGCGTCGGGCAGCGCGATGACCCGCTCCGCGCCGACCGCCGTCGCGGCCTGCCAATCCGGCAGTGCCGGTTCGCCATCGGTCACCAGCACGATGCCGACGCGACGCAGATATCCGGCCTCGGCGCACTCTCGCGCGGCGTTTGTGTCGAGAATCACCATCGGCGCACCGGACCAGGCGTGCCTGCCGACCGGCAGTGCCCGCTCGTCCAACGCTCGTTCGGCGGCGGCCGCGACCCGGCGCACCTCGTCGCGCAGCCGGGTGTCGCGGAGGAGTACGAGGACCGGTGGCGCCGTAGTCGCCTGCGCTGCTTGGTGATCCATGCAGGCAAGCGTTGTCGACCGAGCCGGGCGGCAGAAGGGCCGCTTCGGCGAGTGTGGACAACTCGCGGGGTGTGGATAACTTTTGGCCTGCGGCACACAGCCGAAAAGACGGGCCGTCCCGAAATAGAGGACGGCCCCAGCCGGGGGGGGAGGAGGCTGGGGCCGTCGGGTTCAGCCCCGGGGGGTCGGGCTGAACGCGCCTGGACCATGTCCAGGTGCCAGCAATAATACACCCAATCCCCGCCCACAACGCAAGTCCGTCACGCCGGAACTTTAGGCCAACTACAGGCCCTCCGAGGGCAGGGCAAACTTCCAGGCACACCCCCGGAACGAGGCTCCGGCACGAAGCCCGCATCGGCGGGATAACGCCGATCGCGGTCCCTTCACAGACCCACACCCGCCCGAGCCCCAACACGAGCCTCCATCGCGGAATGCACGCCGCCGGAAGCGCTCCAGCAACAGCCCCAAATCGGATCGAGCCCCCTGGACACTCGCCAAATGCGCACTGCCGGAAGAAATCTGATGCCAACCACAGGTCAGAACTCCCGCCCGAAACAAATCGGCCAATATGCGCAGCCGGACGAAGCCCGACCCATCCCCGCCGGAACGGACCCCACGCGTGACACCCACCGAATCAGCACCACCGCACGGCGGCCGATCTCACCCCGTCGAGCCGAACCCAGCGAGAAGTATCCGTCGAATCAGCGCTGACGGAAGCAGCTCGACCGCAGCCCGCGCCCCGGCCGAACTCCCACGCGAGACACCGGCCGGATCAGCACCACCACACAGAGTCCGACCTCGCCCCGCCGAACCGAGCTCCCGAGCGACGCACTCGCCGAATCAGCACCGCAGGAAGAAATCTGACGCCATCCATGCGCCGAGCCTCACACGAAACACTGACCCGATGCGCCCAGCCGGACGAAGCCCAACTCAGCCCACCAGGCCGAACCTCCGCATGAGACTCCCGTCGAAATCAGCACTACCGCACGGCGGCCGACCTCGCCCCGCCGGGCCGAGCTCCCGAGCGACGCACTCGCCGAATCAGCACCGCAGGAAGAAGTCTGACGCCAACCGCGCACCGGGCCGAACTCCCATACGAGAACACTGACCCGATGCGCAGCCGGACGAAGGTCAACCCAACCCATCAGGCCGAACCTCGGCGTGACGCGCCGCCGCACACCGCACGACGCCCGACTTCGCCCCGCCGAGCTCCCGCGCGAAACACCCGCCGAATTAGCGCCACCACCCGGCGTCCGGCCTTGCCCGCCGAACCGAGCTCCCGCGGACGCATTCGCCGAATCAGCACTGCCGACCAAGTCCGACGTCGCCTCGCCGTGCCGGACCCCCTGCGGGGCGCTCGCCTATCCTGGACGCGTGACGGCGGAGGGCGAACTGACAGGGCTGGCGGGTACTCGGATCCAGGGCTCGGGGCGGGTCGCGGCCTTTTTCGACCTCGACAAGACGGTGATCGCGAAGTCGAGCACCTTTGTATTCAGCAAGCCGTTCTATGCGCAGGGGTTGATCAACCGGCGGGCGGTGCTGGAGAGCAGCTACGCACACTTCCTGTTCCTGCTCTCCGGCGCGGACCACGACCAGATGGAGCGCATGCGCGCCCACCTCACGGATATGTGTGCGGGCTGGGATGTCGAGCAGGTGAAATCCATTGTGGCCGAGACACTTCACGAGTTGGTCGACCCGCTGATCTACGCCGAGGCGGCCGATCTCATCGCCGATCACAAGATCCGCGGGCACGATGTGGTGATCGTCTCGGCGTCCGGCGAGGAGATCGTCGCGCCGATCGCGGATGTGCTCGGCGCCTCACATACGGCGGCCACCAGGATGGTGGTCGAGGACGGCCGCTACACCGGCGGCGTCGAGTTCTACTGCTACGGCTCGGGTAAGGTCACCGCGATCGAAAAGCTCGCCGCCGCTGAGGGTTACGACCTTTCGCGGTGTTACGCCTACTCCGATTCGATCACCGATCTGCCGATGCTGGAGGCGGTCGGGCATCCGACGGCGGTGAATCCGGACCGGAACCTGCGACGGGAGGCGACGACGCGGGGCTGGCCGATTCTCACCTTCTCGAACCCGGTTTCGCTGTGGGCCCGGTTCCAGTCGCCGTCGTCGACCACCCTTGCCGCGACGGCGGTGGTCGGGTTGAGCGCGGTGCTGGCCGGCGCGATCAGCTACCGGCTGCTGCGCCGACGCCGCTGAGGCTTAACCAACTCGGTACCGGCACGCGAAAGCGCAGTTGGATGTGCGGTAGCAGAGTTGTCGCGGTGTTTGCTGACATAACGCATGCGACCGGGCGACATGGGATTAAACCACGAAACGCCGATCGACACGCCGATAATTGAATGTTTTCCCAGGTCTTGATGTGAGCGCTGTCACAGGGTACAAAGGTAACCAAGGAAGGACGGAAGGCCAAGGCGGGACCGGAAGAGAAGGTTCAGCCTCCCATCCCACCCTTCCCAGCACGGGCACCAGGCACCCACGCGGAGCGCGCCGCGACAAGGGCAGAAGCGTTGTGGGCCTGCGAGATTCGGGTTTTCGACGGCGAGGGCCTCGCACAGGTTGCGGGGATGAACCGGCGGAGTCCGCATCATCGCCGAGGCCGCGGAACACAACCCACCTAGCACGCTTGGTAACCCGGTGGCCCGTGCTAGCGGGCGGTGAGGTCGAAAGACAACGCCGCCCGCTTTGATATGTCGGGGGTCTCAGGCGGAGGCCGCGGCCGCGATCGAGGTCGCCTCCCTGGCGCCGTCCTCGAAGGCGCCGCAGCAGAGGATCACCCAGCCGCCGACCCCATCCGGATCACCGGTGCCGAAGGCCGCGGCGGCGTCCAGATATGCCTGCCTGCGCCGCAGCCAGAACACTTCCGGCACACCGAGGCTGTGCGGGTCCAGCCCGCTGGACACCGCGACGAGTCGTGAGGCCGCACGGGCGACGATCCCGTCGGCGGTGCCGAACGGCCGCAGCGCCAGCAGCTCCCCGTGCACCACCGCGGCGAGCACCGGTGCGGGTGCGGCGGAGCCGAGCACCGTCTGCGTCAACAGGTCGAGGCGTTCGGCGACGCCGGCGTCGGCGCGTGGCCTGCCGAGCAGTTCCGCATCGGGCGTCATATCGGCAGCGGCGAGCAGATGCAGCCGGGCAAGCGCCTGTAGCGGCGCCCGCTGCCAGGTGCAGACCAGATTGCGCAGTGCGTCGCCGTCCAGCGCCTGACCGACCCGCAACGCGCCCGCCAGGATCGGATCCGCGACCCGGCCGTCCGCTGGCAGCTCGGTACTGCCGCCATCGATGGCGGCCGACGAGCGGGCCGCCCGGACCGCGGCCTCGGCGGCGGTGGTCGGCCAGCCGCGCCGGTTCGCCTTGTGCCGATGCACCTCGGCGAGCGCGTCGCGGGCCCGGTCGGCGGCGTCCCGGACGCCGGGCAGGTCGACGAGGGGCTGTAGCGGATCCGTCACGGGAACGAGGCTACTGGCGGCACCTCCCGTGACGTGCGCCACGGGTTCCGACGGCGTCCGCGGCCCGGCTTCCAGATCGTCACCGAAGCGGTGCCGCGCCATCGGCCTCATAGCCGACGGTGAAATCGACCGCCCACAGCTGGCGGAGTCGTCCACCGACCCGCACACGACCGAAGCGAATGCGGAGGTACCCGTGACGACCCGCCATGCGCGCCCGCCGAGACCCGACGAATACGAACATCCGCGCTCGTCCGAAACTCCTTGTGCCGCAGTCTCGGACGAGCGCGCCGTCGCTCAGACCGCGCCGGTGAGCAGGTCGCGGCCGGGGATGGCGTCCAGCAGGCGCTTGGTGTAATCCTCCTGTGGATTGTCGAAGACCTCATCGGTGGTGGCGGTCTCGACGACCTTGCCCTTCTGCATGACGATCACGTCGTCGGCGATTTGGCGAACAACCGCGAGATCGTGCGTGATGAACAGGTAGGACAAACCGAGTTCGGCCTGTAAATCGTTGAGCAGCTTCAGGATCTGCGCCTGCACCAACACGTCGAGCGCGGAGACCGCCTCGTCGCAGATCACCACCTCCGGATTCAGCGCGAGCGCGCGGGCGACGGCGACGCGCTGCCGCTGACCGCCGGACAGCTCGTTCGGATAGCGGCGCATCACCGACGACGGCAGCGAAACCTTGTCCAGCAGATCGCGAACCGTCTTCTCGCGCTCCTTCGGGGTGCCGATCCGGTGGGTGCGCAGCGGCTCCTCGATCGTGCGATAGATCGAGTACATCGGGTCGAGCGAACCGTACGGATCCTGGAAGATCGGCTGCACTCGGCGCCGGAATGCGAACGCGGCCTTGCTGTCCAGCTTGGCGACCTCTTTGCCGTCGAAGGTCACCGAACCCGATGTCGGGTCGAGCAGGCCGAGCGCCATCCGCG
The DNA here is from genome assembly GCF_020361265.1 of Nocardia sp. JCM 34519.1. Classification (NCBI taxonomy): domain Bacteria; kingdom Bacillati; phylum Actinomycetota; class Actinomycetes; order Mycobacteriales; family Nocardiaceae; genus Nocardia; species Nocardia sp. JCM 34519.1. Next base: position 64,118 of record NZ_JAIRBR010000020.1, on the reverse strand, counting down.
CGACGGTGGACTTGCCCGAACCGGATTCGCCGACGATCGCGGTGGTGGTTCCACGCGCCAGTTTGAACGAAACATCATCGACCGCAACGAAATCCGTCGACTTCCAGGGCGCGCCACCGCGGATCGGGAACACCTTGGTCAAATTCTTCACGACCATGACGTCATCCGGCACGGCGGTGAGTTCGGCATCGGCGGCCACCGCCTCCTCGGCGGCCTGCACGGCCCGCTCCCGGATCTCGGCCCGCTTGACGCTGGAGGACAGCCGCTGCGATGCGAGCGACGGCGCCGAGTTCACCAGCTTCTTGGTGTACAGATGCTGCGGCTCGCGCAGAATCTGCAGTGCCGGACCGGATTCCACCACTCGGCCGCGATACATCACCACCAGGTGCTCGGCCCGTTCGGCGGCCAGACCGAGGTCGTGGGTGATCAGCAGCACCGCGGTGCCGAGATCGTTGGTGAGGCCGTCGAGGTGGTCGAGGATCTGTCGCTGCACCGTGACGTCGAGCGCGGAGGTCGGCTCGTCGGCGATGAGCAGTTTCGGGCGGCACGCCAAACCCATTGCGATCAAAGCGCGTTGCCGCATGCCGCCGGAGAATTCGTGCGGATACTGGTTGACCCGGCGCGCCGCGTCGGACATACCGGCCTCCTGCAGCAGTTCGATCGCCCGCTGCTTAGCCGCCTTGCCCTTGGCTATTCCGTTGGCCTCCAAGGTTTCCTTGATCTGGAAGCCGATCTTCCACACCGGATTCAGGTTCGACATCGGATCCTGCGGGACGAGCCCGATTCCGTTGCCGCGCACCGCGACAACCTCCTTCTTGGAGGCGGCCGCGAGATCCTTTCCATCGAACATGATCTCGCCGGAGGTCACCTTGCCGGTGCCGGGCAGCAGATCGATGATCGCGTGCGCCGTAGTCGATTTCCCGGATCCGGATTCACCGACGATCGCCACGGTCTGCCCCGGATACACCGACAGGCTCACATCGCGCACCGCCGGAATCTTCTTGCCCTCCGAGCTGAAGCACACGTTCAGGTCTCGGATATCGAGCAGCGGTTCCGTCGAGGTCATCGTTGCCGTCACCTCTTCCTCGCCTTCGGGTCGAGCGCATCGCGCACGGCGTCACCGAGCATGATGAAGCTGAGCACCGTCAGCGCCAAAGCTGTTGCGGGATAGAACAAAATGGCCGAGGTGCGGATTTCCGTCTTGTCCATGGCGATATCGGAACCCCAGGAAACGATGGTGCGCGGCAGGCCGACACCGAGGAAGGACAGCGTCGCCTCGGTGACGATGAAGACGCCGAGCCAGATGGTGGTGACCACGATCAGCGGTCCGGCCGAATTGGGCAGCACGTGCCGCAGCAGGGTGCGGAATCTGCTGACGCCCAACGCTTTCGCCGCCGTGACGTAGTCGCTGTTCTTCGCCTCGATCACCGCGCTGCGCGCGATGCGCGCGGCCTGCGGCCAGGTGAACGCGGCCAGGATCAGGATGACGGTCCAGATCGAACGCTGTTGCAGCAGCTGCATGATCACGATCGCGGCCAACATCAGCGGGATGGCGTAGAAGATCTCCGCCACCCGGGACACGATCGAATCCAGCAGTCCCCCATAGAAACCCGCGAGCGAACCGAGCACGCCGCCGAGCAGGACGAAGACGAACGTCGCGCCGAGACCACACATCACCGACGCCCTGGCGCCGTAGACGGTCCTGGCGTAGACGTCGCAGCCCTGCTTGTCGAAGCCGAACGGATGACCGTCGCCGGCCGGGCCCATGCTGAACGCGCCGTTGCAGTAGCGCGGATCCTGATCGGTGAACAGCTGGGGGAACAGCACGACGATCGCGACGAAGAGGATCAACAGCGCGGCGGCGATGAAGATCGGGTTGCGCCGCAGCTGCCGCCAGGCGTCGCGCCAAATGCTTGTCGGCGTGCCGGTTTCGTCCACCTGGTCGGTGGCCAGCACCACCACCTCGTCGGGTGGTGCGACGTAGTACTCCTGCCTGCCTCGGGGAGCTTTGACTTCAGGCATAGCGAATCCTCGGATCGAGTGCGGCGTAGAGCAGATCGATGATCAGGTTGGAGACCAGGAAGATCACGATCAGGACGGTTACGAACGACACCACCGTCGGTGGTTCGCCGCGCGTGATCGCCTGATACAGCGTCCCGCCAACGCCGGGAATATTGAAGATGCCTTCGGTGACGATCGCACCGCCCATCAGGGCGCCGAGATCGGCGCCGAGGAAGGTGAGCACCGGAATCATGGAATTGCGCAGGATATGCACGGTGACGACGCGCCTGCGGCTCAGGCCCTTGGCCGTCGCGGTCCGCACATAATCCGCGGATTGGTTCTCCGCCACCGAATTCCTGGTCAGCCGCAGCACATAGGCGAACGACAGCGACCCGAGGACGAAGGCGGGTAACAGCAATTCCTGGAACGATGCCTTACCGGTCACCGTGACCGGCGCGATTCCCCATTTGACCCCGAGGAAGTACTGGGCGAGGTAGCCGAGCACGAAGATCGGCACCGCGATGATGACCAGGCTGACCACCAGCATGGTCGAGTCGAACAGTTTGCCCTTGCGCAGTCCGGCGACGAGGCCGAAGGCCACGCCGAAGATGCCCTCGATGCATACCGCCATGAAGGCCAGCCGGATGGTGATCGGGAAGGCCCGGGCGAGTTCGTCGCGCACCGGCCGCCCGGAGAACGAGGTGCCGAAATCGAAGGTCACAATGCCCTTCAGATACAGCAGGTACTGCATCAAGAACGGCTTGTCCAGGTGGTATCGAGCGCGCAGCTGCGCCTCGACTATCGGCGACATCGGTTTGTCGCCTGCCAGCGCCCTGATCGGGTCGCCGGGGATCAGAAATACCATTGCGTAAATAAGCAGCGTCGCCCCGATAAATACCGGGATCATTTGAAGCAGGCGCCGCAGGATATACCAGGCCATCTTTCCTCCGCGGGTTCAGCGGTGGTTCCGGCTCGTGCCGCAGTGATCGCCGGGTACCTGTTTCCGCATGCCGGAGCCCAGGTACCCGGCGATCTCCGCCGAGCCGTTACCCACTACTTCTCGATGTTCTCGAAATCGAACAGACCGCTCCAGGCAAGCGGCGCCTTCTTCACCTTGGTGGACCGACCCGCATCGGCCAGGTAGTCGAGCACCGGAATGTCGGCCATGTTCTGCAACAGCATCGTCTGCGCCTGCGCGACGATCTTCCACGACTCCTCTTCGGTCGGCGCGGCGAGAGCCTTGTTGAGCAGCGCGTCGAATTCGGGATTCTTCCAGTCGACGTTGTTGGTCTCGGAGAAGCTGAAGTACTGCGAGGTCAGGAACTCGAGCATGGTCGGGTAGTCACCCTGCCAGCCGTAGCGGAAGGCCATGCCGATGGTGCGCGTATTCACCTTGTCCCGAATGATTTTGAAGGTCGGGAACGGCGTGCCGACGGCATCGATGCCGAGGGTGTTTTTGATGCTGTTGGCCACGGCCTCGATCCATTCCTGGTGGCCGCCGTCGGAGTTGTAGGCGATCTCGAAGCGACCGGACCACGGGGAAATGGCATCGGCCTGGGCCCACAGCTTCTTGGCCTCATCCGGCTTGTAGGTCAGCAGGTCGACACCGGGCAGGTTGGGGTCGAAGCCGGGCAGCGTGGCCGCGGTGAAGTCGCGGGGCGGTTTGCGGCTGCCGTGGAAGATCTTGTCGCACATCTGCTCTCGGTCGATCGCCATCGAGATCGCCTTGCGCCGCAGCACGCCCTCCGCACCACCGAAGTGCGGCACGTTCTGCTGGATGCCGATGTGCTGGTTCTGCGCGGTCGGTTTGGTGATCGCGCGGTCGCCGAGATCCTTACGGTACGTGGCGATCGCGCTGTTCGGGATGGTGTCGAGCGCGTCGAGGTTATCCGCCTGCAGGTCGGCGTACGCGGTGTCGAAGGACTGGTACATCACGAAGCGCAGGCCCTTGTTCTTGGCCGGGCGTCCGCCGTGGTAGTCCGGATTGGGCACCACTTCGATCTTGACGTTGTGGTCCCAGGTGGTGATCTTGTACGGACCGTTGCCGATCGGGTGCTCCCCGAACGCCTTCATATCCTTGAACGCCGCATCGGGCAGCGGATAGAACGGCGCGTAGCCGAGCGCGGTCACGAAATCGATGGACGGCTGCTTGAGATCGACGGTGAAGGTCTTGTCGTCGACCACCTTCAGGCCCGATAACGTCTGTGCCTTCGGCGGATTCGCGTTCACGTCGTCGAAGCCGACGATCGGCGCAAAGACGTAGCTCTGCAACTGGGCGTTGGTGCCGAGGGCGCCGTAGTTCCACGCGTTGACGAACGACTTGGCGGTCACCGGGGTGCCGTCGGTGAACTTCCAGTCCGGCTTGATGGTGATCTTGTAGTGCTGCCGGTCGCTCGTCTCGATCGATTGCGCCATCTCGTCGTGCGACTTGCCATCGGCGTCGTAGTACTTGAGACCGGCGAAGAGCCGGTCGACCACGCGGCCGCCGTAGTTCTCATTGGTGTTGGTCGGCACCAACGGGTTCTGCGGTTCGCCGCCGTTCACGGTGACCAGATCGGTGCCACCGGAGTCCGAGGAGCAGGCGGTCAGTCCAAGGCTGGTAGCCGTTAGGACCGCCACCGCCAGCGCGGCTGCAGTCTTGAATCTCAACGCGTTCTCCCGTTGTCGAGAAAGGGCGAGGAACCGGCGACACACGCTTGAGTTGTGCTCATGGCGCGTCTCGGCACGATCCGCTGTCGAATGCATCGGAGGTTAGCCACCGTTCACCGGTGTTGTCATCGGATTGACCTAGGTTCGTTCCACTTGTTACCGCCACGGCAACATCTATGAAACATGAAAACATCACTGGAAAATAAGTTTTCGGCTGGAATAATGCGACGACGCGCCCGAAATCTGCACAAATGCGCTAGCTGACCGGCCGACCACCCGGGGGTTCGCGGGGCAGATCGGTGGCAGTCGCGCGTGTCGGCCCAGCCGGCGCGATCCACATCACACTTGGCTAGTGTCGGGGGTGTCGACAACCCAGGGATACGTGAAAGAAGTGACGAACAGATGACCACCGATGCGACCGCCGACAACCGGGACGTCTACCCGCCGACACCGGAATTCGCCGCCGCGGCCAATGCGGAAGCGGCCATATACCAACAGGCAGCCGCCGATCGTGAGGCGTTCTGGGCGGAGCAGGCGGGCCGGTTGCATTGGCATCAGCCGTGGTCGCGGGTGCTGGACTGGTCCGGGGCGCCGGTGGCGCGGTGGTTCGTCGACGGCAAACTCAACGTCGCCTACAACTGCGTGGACCGGCACGTGCTCGACGGGCACGGCGATCAGGTCGCCATCCACTGGGAAGGCGAACCCGGCGATTCCCGCGACATCACCTACACCCAACTGCTGCACGAGGTTTCGCAGGCGGCGAACTACCTGACCGAACTCGGCCTGCACGCCGGTGACCGGGTCGCGATCTACATGCCGATGGTGCCCGAGGCCATCGTGGCGATGCTGGCCTGCGCCCGGCTGGGCCTGACCCACTCGGTGGTCTTCGCCGGATTCTCCCCCACCGCGCTGCGTCAACGCGTCGACGACGCCCAGGCCCGCCTGGTCATCACCACCGACGGCCAATGGCGACGCGGCACCCCCGCACCACTCAAAGCCGCAGTGGACGAGGCACTTTCGGGCGGCACACACAGCGTCGAACATGTGCTCGTGGTGCGGCGCACCGGTATCGAGGTGCCGTGGACCGAGGGCCGCGACGTGTGGTGGCACGACACCGTCGCGCACGCCTCGCCTTCCCATGAGGTGGAAGCCTTCGATGCCGAGCACCCGCTGTTCATTCTCTACACTTCCGGGACCACCGGTAAGCCGAAGGGCATCCTGCACACTTCGGGTGGTTACCTGACCCAGGCCGCTTACACCCATCACTACGTCTTCGATCACAAAGCGGGACAAGATGTTTACTGGTGCACCGCCGATATCGGCTGGGTCACCGGGCACAGCTATATCGTCTACGGGCCGTTGGCCAACCGGGTCACCGAGGTGGTCTACGAGGGCACCCCGAACTTCCCCGACGAGCACCGGCACTGGCAGATCATCGAAAAGTACGGTGTCTCAATCTATTACACCGCGCCGACGCTGGTCCGGACATTCATGAAGTGGGGCAGGGAGATTCCCGCCGCACACGATCTGTCCTCACTTCGGGTGCTCGGCTCGGTGGGTGAGCCGATCAACCCGGAGGCCTGGCGCTGGTACCGGGAGGTGATCGGCGGCAACCGAACCCCGATCGTGGACACCTGGTGGCAGACCGAGACCGGCGCGATCATGATCTCCCCGCTGCCCGGCATCACCGCCGCCAAACCCGGCGCGGCGATGACACCGCTGCCCGGCATCTCGGCGCAGGTCGTCGACGAGGAGGGCAAGCCGGTGCAACTCGGCGAGACCGAGGCCAACGGCTACCTGGTGCTCGACCAGCCGTGGCCGTCGATGCTGCGCGGCATCTGGGGCGATATGGACCGCTACCGGTCCACCTACTGGGAGCGCTACGCCGAACAGGGCTGGTACTTCGCCGGTGACGGCGCGCGACTGGACGCGCAGGGCGATCTGTGGGTGCTGGGCCGGGTGGACGATGTGATGAACGTATCCGGCCACCGCATCTCCACCGCCGAGGTCGAATCCGCACTCGTCGGACACACCGGCGTCGCCGAAGCCGCCGTCGTCGGCGCCAGCGACCCCACCACCGGACAAGGCATCGTCGCCTTCGTCATCCTCACCGCCGAAACCACCAACACCGGCACCGCACTCATCGACGAACTCAAAGCACAGGTCTCCCGCGACATCAGCCCCATCGCCAAACCCCGCGAAATCCACATCGTCCCCGAACTCCCCAAAACCCGCAGCGGCAAAATCATGCGCCGCCTACTGCGCGACGTCGCCGAAGGACGCGAACTCGGCGACACCTCAACCCTGGTGGACCCCAACGTCTTCGAGGCGATACGGGCCAGTCGCGCCTGATGCATAGCGCCTGATCGCGGCGCGGCGGCGGCACATGGTAGGGCCGGTGACGGAATTCGTCACCGGCCCTACCCGTTAGAATTGCGTAATAAGTACGTGAGGTGTGCCGGGAAGTCTGGTCGGCGCGCGACTGCAGCTGCCCAACAAACCAACCGGTAGGTGCCGGGTCGCGACCATGCCGACCTATCGAAAGGCCGCCCGTGATCGCTCAGGTGCGCTCGGAACTATCCCGCTACCTACGCACGGAAACCGTAGGCGGCGCACTACTTCTCATCGCGGCGGCGATCGCGCTGCTCTGGGCCAACTCGCCGTGGCGGGACAGCTACGTCACCATGACCGAGACCGTCCTCGCGATACCCCCGCTGCACCTGGAACTGAGCCTGGCCGACTGGACGACCGACGGGCTGCTCGCCATCTTCTTCTTCGTCGCCGGGCTCGAACTCAAACGCGAACTGGTGGTCGGCGAGCTGGCCGATCCCAAGAGCGCCGCGCTGCCGATCATCGCCGCGGTGGGCGGCGTGCTCACCCCGGCGCTGATCGCGCTCGCCGTCGGCCACGGCACACCCGGCATGGATCGCGGTTGGGCGATACCCGTCGCGACCGATATCGCGTTCGCGCTCGCCGTGCTCGCCATGACCGGATCGCGGATTCCGGCCAGCGCCCGCGTCTTCCTGCTCAGCCTCGCGGTGGTCGACGATCTGCTGGCGATCATCCTGATCGCGGTGCTGTTCACCACCTCGCTCGCGGTGCTGTGGCTGGTGGCCGCCGCGGCCTGCTTCGCGCTGTGGGCGCTGGCTCAGCATCGACGGATCCGCACACCGCTGGTGTACGTCCCGCTCGCGCTGGTGTCCTGGTATGCGTTGCATGAGGCGGGAATTCACCCGACCCTGGCCGGGGTGATCCTCGGACTGCTCACGCGGGTGCGGCCCGACACCGGCGAGGAGCAGGCGCCCGCGACTCGACTGGAGCATATGTTCCAACCGATTTCGGCCGGTGTGTGCGTTCCGCTGTTCGCGCTGTTCGCGTCCGGAGTTCCGTTGGACGGCAAGGTGTTCGGGCAGCTTTTCACCGATCGCCTTGCGCTGTCGATCGTCATCGGGCTGCTGGTCGGCAAGACCTGCGGCATCTTCGGGATCAGCTGGGCGGCAATCCGGTTGGGCATCGCGAAGCGTCCCGCCGAGCTCGGCTACCGCGATATGTTCGCGCTGTCGGTGCTCGGCGCCATCGGATTCACCGTTAGCCTGCTCGTGGCGGAACTCGCGCTCAGCGATGTCGGCGACGGTTCGGCGGTGGAATTGGCGAAGGCCGCTGTGTTGGTGACGTCAATGGCGGCATCACTCGCCGGTTCGGCGCTACTGTTGCGGCGTGGGCGTGCGCACCAGGCCGCCCGCGATGCGGGTCAGCTAGAACGAGAACAGGGCGCGGCGTGATCAGGCAGGCCCGCAGGCGGTAGCTTGGGGCACCGGGACCGCCGCGAATCGGACGGAGCCGAAGCAGTGCCGGGACAGGGAGAAGGGTCGATCAAGTGAGTTTCAACCAGGGCGGTAACGGAAACGACGCCGGGCGCGGCCACACGGTGACCTCCATCCCGCTTTCCGATGCCAACCCGAATGGCTCAGCCAGCTTCGGCAGCCTGGTCCGCGATGCCACCGAACAGATGTCGACGCTGGTGCGCGCCGAGGTCGAACTCGCCAAGGCCGAGGTCACCGCCGAGATAAAGAAGGGCCTGCAGGGCAGCGTCTACTTCATCACCGCGCTCACCATCCTGCTGTTCAGCCTGTTCTTTTTCTTCTTCTTCCTCGCCGAACTGCTCGATGTCTGGCTGTATCGCTGGGCGGCGTTCGGCCTCGTCTTCCTGCTGATGCTGGTCGGCGCGGGCCTGTTCGGCTGGCTCGGCTACCTCAAGGTGCGCAAGCTGCGGGCCCCGCAGAAGACCATCGACTCGCTGAAGGAAGCGCGCACGGTGCTGCCGCACGGCCTCGGCGCCGGCGCGCACGAGGAACAGCTTTCGCTCGACAAGCCGGCTTCCTGAGTCACGCGACACGGCAAGGCGGACAATCGTGTCGGTGAACTTCGCTCCCGATCCGTCCAGCGTCCGCTACGACGGCCCGTGGACACATCGAGACGTACACGCGAACGGCATCCGATTCCACGTGGTCGAGGCCGAATCCGGGCTCGGCGAAGCCGAATTGGCGCGGGCGCGACTGGTGGTGCTGCTGCACGGCTTCGCCGACTTCTGGTGGTCGTGGCGGCATCAGCTGACCGGACTGGCCGCCGCGGGCTATCGCGCGGTCGCGGTGGATCTGCGCGGCTACGGCGACACGGACAAACCACCGCGCGGCTACGACGGCTGGACGCTGGCCGGCGATATCGCCGGACTCGTTCGGGCACTCGGCCATACCGAGGCCACGCTGATCGGGCACGCCGACGGCGGACTGGTGTGCTGGACCACCGCGGTGCTGCATCCGCGCCTGGTGCGCGCCATCGCGCTGGTGAGCTCGCCCCATCCGGCGGCGCTGAAGAGCGCGGTGCTGCGCGACCGCGACCAGCGCCGGGCCTGGCTGCCGAACTTCCTGCGCTATCAGCTGCCCCGCTACCCGGAGAATCTGCTGACCAAGGGCGACGGCTACGAGATCGAGCGGCTGCTGCGGCTGCGGGTGAGCCCGGCCTGGTCCGGCACCGCCGAATTCGTCGACACCGCACGGCGAATGCGCTCGGCCATCCAGATCCCCGGCGCGGCCCACTGTGCGCTGGAATATCAGCGGTGGGCGTTCCGCAGCCAGTGGCGGCCGGACGGTCGACGGTTCATGGCGACCATGCGGGAGCCGATCGATATTCCGGTGCTCGCGCTGCGCGGCGAGACAGATCCGTATCTGCTGCCCGCCACCTTCCGGCGCGGTCATCAGCTCTCGCCGAACCGGCGGATGGCGACCATCGCGGGCGCCGGTCATTTCGCGCACCAGGAAAATCCGGATGAGGTGACCGCGGAACTGGCCAAACTCCTGGCCTGACCGTACCGGCCGGGCCAGGAGCGATTTCAGCTCAGCACGCAGGCGCCCGTGTCAACCGGCGTTGTCGAGCCAGGCGCCGCGTCGATCTGCTTCTGCACCTCGTTGAGCGTGAGCACATAGCCCGTTTCCTCATCGGTTACCGCGGCACCGAAGACGACGCCGAGCACTCGGCCCTCGGTATCCACCAGCGGCCCACCGGAATTGCCCGCCCGCACCAGGCCGCGGATGGTGTAGACCTCGCGCTGGACCGTGCCGTTCCGATAGATGTTCGGCCCGCTCAGCGGGATGACGTCCCGGATGCGGGAGGGGCTGGCGGTGTACTGGCCGCCGCCCGGATAGCCGAGCACGATCGCGCTGTCACCGGGGCGCGCGTGATCGCCCAGCGGGATCACCGGGGCCGTAAGCCCCGGAATGGCAAGTACCGCAACGTCGGTCGACGGGTCGAACAAGACGACGGTCGCCTGCAGCTGACGCCCAGGGATGTCCACCTTGAGCTGTGTGGTCCCCGCGACGACGTGCGCATTGGTCATCACCCGCTCCGGCGCGATGACGAAGCCGGAACCCTCCAGCGCGCGTTGGCAACTCGGCGCGACACCGTGGATGCGCACCACGCTGCGCTGCAACTGCAGGGGCACCGGGCTGTCCTTCAGCGCCGGATCCGGCGGTGCCGCATCCGCTATCGGGGTGTGGCCGAACGGCGCGATGACCTCCGGCAGGCCGGAAGTGTTGAGCAGCTTGGAGAATTCGTTCGGAACATGCCGCAGCCAATTCGGCGCGACATCGTTGACATCGGCGAGCACCTTCGACCCGTTGATCGCCGACGCGATCGACGGCTGTGCGGAGGAGGCCAGCGGCAGCGCGAGCAGCCACGCCGCGACCAACACCGCGACGCCCTGCAGCAGCGCGCCGAGCACGCTGTCGACGGCGCGGGTAAACGGATGTCGCAGCCCGCCGCGCGCGGCCCGGCCGAGCACCATACCCGCGATCTCGCCGACTACCACCAGCGCGACGATCAGCAGGAATCCGATGAAGACGCGGCCCTTGTCCACGTGGATGAGGATGTGCGGTGCGATCAGGATGCCCGCCACCGCACCGAGGACGACGCCGAGGAAGGACAGCGCGGAGGCGACCGCGCCGTGCCGCCAGCCGGTGGAGGCGAAGACCAGGGCGACCACGACGACACCGATGTCGAGCCAGGCCGAATTGCTCATAATGTCATCCCAACCGCGGCCAGCGCGGATTCGAGGTCACGAACGTCGGCGCGGTCCCAATCTTGTTCCCAGCCAGCGGTTTTGGCGATGCCGGCCAGTATGCCACCGGTGAGGCCCCACACCAGCATGCCGTCCACCTGGAAGGCCGGACTCTGGTAGCCCATGCTGCCGCGCACCATGAATCTGTTTGCCGGATCGAGCAATTCGGTGAGCGGCACGCGAACCACTCGTTCGGTCTCGCTCTGGTCGACCACGCGCACCTCGCTCGGGGTGCGCCAGTAGGCGACCACCGGGGTCACATCGAACCGGGATGGCGGCACGAACAATTTCGGTAGCACCGCAAGGGGTTCGACGCCGTCGCGGAGCAGTCCGGTCTCCTCCCACGCCTCGCGCAGGGCGGTGTCGACCGGACCGGTATCGCCCGGATCCACCGCGCCGCCCGGGAACGCGACCTGGCCGCGGTGCTGGCGCAGCGACGAAGCCCGTTGCGTCAGCAGGATATCCGCGTCGGCGGGCAGTCCACCGGGGCCGCTGGGGTCGCCGTTCGCCGCGCCGCCGAACAGCACGAGCACCGCCGCCTGCCGCGGCGTTCCGGTGATGGTCACCGCCCTGCGCAGGGCTCGGGCCAGCGAGAGCGTGTCGTTCGGGTCGGCCTCGGGTGACTCGACGGCAGCCCGCAGCCACACCGGAATATCCTGTGGCACAGGGATTGTCATGCGGTCACCTCCATTGCCGAACGATCCGTCGTCATCATGCCGACACCCCTAGGTCGTTGGCGACGGTGGCCGCGATGTCGTCGACCCCGGTGAAGGGCCGAACCACGGTTCGGGCGATGGATCCGTCCGGCCGCAGCAGCACGGTGACCGGCAGCACATTCGGCGCACCGACGGCGGCGCGCACCTTCGCCCCGGGATCCTCGACCCCGGGAAAATGAACCTGCGCACGGCCTTTGGCGTTCAGATCGCCGTTCAGGTCGGTGAGCATGGCGAGCGCCTTGGCCGCATCGGGGTCCGAATGCACGGTCAGCACCGTCACCGCGCCACCGGCGCGCTGGGCGTACGCGGCGAGGGCCGGCAACTCCTCGCGGCACGGCGTGCACCAGTAGGCCCACAGGTTCAGCACCGCCGGTTTGCCCGCCAGGGCGGCGGCCAGCGAGACCGGCCGGCCGTCGGCGAGGCAGTCGAGCGTGATACCGGCCAGCGGGCCGCCCCCGGTCACGCCGGGCGCGGGTTCCGGGCACCGCGCCAATTGCGCCGCGGCGCGGTCGGATTCGTCGATTCGCGGGGCGGGCGCCGGGGCGACCGCTCCGGTAGCGGCGGTGTCGCGGGAACCCCGCGGCCACACCGCGACGGCGAGCGCGACAACGGCGATCAACACCGCCAGCGTCCACCGCCACGCCACCGGAAAATCTTTCACCGGCTCACCAGCTCGAGCAGATGCTCCGCCTCGGGTCCCTTGATCAATTTGGCGGCGACATCCGGATCGGTCGGCCCGGCGCCGTACGACGGGCAGTCGGCGGCGAGCAGGCAGGCGCCACAGGCCGGCTTACGGGCATGGCAGACCCGGCGCCCGTGGAAAATCACCCGATGGGACAGCATCGTCCATTCCTTGCGCTCGATCAGCTCGCCGATCGCGTGTTCGACCTTCACCGGGTCTTCCTCGGCGGTCCACTGCCAGCGGCGCACCAGGCGCCCGAAATGGGTGTCGACCGTGATTCCCGGCACCCCGAAGGCATTGCCGAGGATGACGTTGGCAGTCTTGCGGCCGATGCCGGGCAGCTTCACCAATTCGTCGAGGGTGTGAGGCAATTCACCGTCGTGCCGTTCCAGCAGCGCCTGACCGAGCCCGATGAGCGAGCTGGCCTTGTTGCGGAAAAAGCCGGTCGGCCTGATGTATTCCTCCAGCTCGGCGCGGTTCGCCTCGGCATATGCACGGGCATCACGATATTTCGCGAACAGCGCGGGCGTGGTGAGATTCACGCGTTCATCCGTGCATTGGGCGGAAAGGATTGTCGCGACGGCCAATTCGAGCGGAGTAGTGAAATCCAGCTCACAGTGGGCATCCGGGAACTCTTCGGTCATCGACCGGTACATCCGACGCGCCCGGCGGACCAGACCCAACCGCGTTTCGGCCTGTCGCGCCCGCGTTTTCCGCTTGCGCGGCACCGGTGCGGCGGACTGCGCATCGGTCGCCTCGGCGGCGGGCAAAGAGCCGGTCAAGGCGTCTGTGGAGGGGGAGACACGCACGCGTCCACCATACGGAACCATGGCCCGGCGTCGCCCTCCCAGTTCCGCTGCCGTGTTCCATCTGAGACCTAGACCGTGTTTACTGCTCGACATGCAAGGACTCGCTGTGGTGCTCTTCCCAGTGTTGTTGATGCTGTTCGCACTGGGTATGGAGCGGGTCGAGAATCGGCTCCGCAAACTTCTCGAACCCGACGAAGAGGTTCAGCAGTACCTGGACAAGGCAAGCAACGCAGAGGTGAAAGAACTGACCAAGCTCGGATTGCCCGCAGCGGTCGCCAGGATGCGACGGCGCCGGGCCCGGGCCGAGGAGCTCGATGTAGCTCGCGCAAGCTGATTCCGCGACGCGCCCGTCCAGCCCGGGAAACAACCCCAGGGAAACGTCGCGAATCAGGTACACAAGTTGCGGGGCAGGTAAGCACGCAGGGCCCGTAAGCGCCGCAAAGCAGACGCTGCTAGGGTTTACCGCTGCGCCACGCAATCCACTCTTTACGTGGTGTCTGTCACTATGCGATCACTATGCCGCGTAGACTGCACTGTCGGCCGAGTCGCTTCGGCCCAGGACAGAGCCATATCCCATAAGGAGCACATTCGTGGACGAGGCCCTCGCCAGAGCAGGCATCTTCCAAGGCGTCGAGCCCACCGCGGTGGCGGCTCTCGCCAAACAGCTGCAGCCCGTGGATTTCCCGCGCGGGCATGTCATCTTCAACGAGGGTGAGCCCGGCGACCGGCTGTACATCATCACCTCGGGCAAGGTGAAGATCGGTCGGCGCTCCCCCGACGGCCGGGAGAACCTGCTGACCATCATGGGTCCCTCCGACATGTTCGGTGAGCTGTCGATCTTCGATCCCGGCCCGCGCACCTCCACCGCGACCACGGTCACCGAGGTGCGGGCGGTCACGATGGATCGCGACGCGCTCAAGTCGTGGATCGACCAGCGGCCCGAGATCGCCGAGCAATTGCTCCGCGTCCTCGCCCGGAGGCTGCGCCGGACCAACAACAACCTGGCCGATCTGATCTTCACCGACGTCCCCGGCCGGGTCGCCAAGGCATTGCTGCAGCTCGCGCAGCGCTTCGGCACGCAGGAGGCGGGCGCGCTGCGCGTCACCCACGACCTCACCCAGGAGGAGATCGCCCAGCTGGTCGGCGCCTCCCGCGAAACCGTGAACAAGGCGCTCGCCGATTTCGCGCATCGCGGTTGGCTGCGGCTGGAGGGCAAGAGCGTGCTGATCTCCGATTCCGAGCGCCTGGCTCGTCGCGCCCGGTAAGCAACGCCGAAGCTGTCCTGAACACACAGCAACCCGCTGGGCTCGCGCCGCTCCACTGAGCCCGGCGGGTTTTCGTGTGCCGGTCAGTTCCGCGCCGCGCGCTCCTGCCGCAGATATTCCAGCTGCGCCTGCACCGAACTGCGCGCCGCGAGCCACAGCCGCTTGTCCACATCGGCATAGACCTTGCGGACCACCGCCATCGCGCTCGCGTCCTCGCCGAGTACCGCCAGCGCGTCACGCACCTGCTGCAACCGTTCCTGCCGGTGCGCGATGTAGTACCGGGCGACCGGCCCGAGGTCTGGATGGTCCGGACCGTGCGCGGGTAGCAGCGCCTTTCCCTCGCCCACCGCGAGCAGCCGATCGAGCGAGTTCAGGTAGTCGGCCAGGGTGCCGTCGCTGGAATCGAGCACCGTGGTGCCGAAACCGAGGATGGTGTCACCGGTGAGCACAGCGTCGTCGAGGACGAAGCTCACCGAATCGGCCGTATGGCCCGGGGTGTGCACCGCGGTGATCCGCAGGCCCGCCGCCTCGATCACCTCGTCGTCGGTCAGCGGGGTATCCGAATCACGCAGGAACTCCGCGGTTTTCGCGCGAACCGGGGTGCCGGTCAGCTTGACCAGCCGATCGATACCGCCGGTGTGGTCGCCGTGCCGGTGCGTGATCAGGGTGAGCGCGATATTGCCGCCGGTGACCCTGGCGATGTTCTCGACGTGCGCCTTGTCCTTCGGACCCGGATCGATGACCACATGATCCGAACTGTCCGGCGCGCGCAGGATCCAGGTGTTGGTGCCCTCCAGGGTCATCTGGCCCGGGTTCTCGGCGAGCAGTACCGACGCCGTCGGGGTTACCTGCCGCAGTCGGCCGTACGCGGGATGTTCGAGTGCCATGCCATCGTCCTGTTGTCGAAGATCTGAATGTGCCAACCATCCACCGCGATCCCGACGGCTGACAACCGTTTACCTCGAGCGATTCGCGGCCCGGCGGACCGGGCCGCGAATGCCGGACTCAGCGCACCTCGGCGATGAGCTCCACCTCGACCGGGGTGTTGCGCGGCAGTTCCGCGACACCGACGGCGGACCTGGCGTGCACGCCGTCCTCGCCGAAGACCTCACCCAGGAATTCGGACGCGCCGTTGATCACGATCGGCTGATCGTTGAAACCCGGTGCGGAGGCCACGAATCCGACCACCTTCACGATCCGCACCACGGCGTCGAGCCCGACCAGATCGTGCACGGCGGCCAGCGCGTTGAGCGCGCAGATGCGGGCGGCCTCCTTGGCCTGCTCCGGCGAGACCTCGGCGCCGACCTTGCCGGTGACGGTCAGCTGACCGTCGACGAACGGCAGCTGGCCGGAGGTGTAGACGTACGAGCCGGTGCGCACCGCGGGTGCGTACGCGCCCGCGGGCGCGGCCACCGGCGGGATCGTCACACCGAGTCGTTCTAGATTGCTCTTCCATTCGGTCATCGGGATCGCCTTCCTACTTAGCGCGCTTGAGGTAGGCGACATGCTGTTCGCCGG
The DNA here is from genome assembly GCF_020361265.1 of Nocardia sp. JCM 34519.1. NCBI lineage: Bacteria > Bacillati > Actinomycetota > Actinomycetes > Mycobacteriales > Nocardiaceae > Nocardia > Nocardia sp. JCM 34519.1. The sequence continues at coordinate 47,865 of NZ_JAIRBR010000020.1, read as the reverse complement.
TCGGACCGGGCAGCACGGTCACCAGCTCCCAGCCATCGGCGCCCCACTGGTCCAGGATCTGCTTGGTCGCATGCGTCAGCAGCGGAACGGTCGCGTACTCCCACTGGGTCACATCACTCATGGAGTGGAGCGTAGTTGTCGCGGATTCCACCGACCGATTGACCAGCAGAACCTCACTGTCTGGTACACACGACCTGCGAGAACCCCTATCCCTCGGGCACGATCCCAGAACGAGTTATAGGCTCGCGGACGTGGGAGCACCAACAGCAGAGCCGGTTTCGGCGGAACCCGGCTTGGAGACCGGGTGGCCGCAACGCGCGGAAAAGGCCCGCCTGCACTATGTTTCGGGCAAGGGGGGCACCGGCAAGTCGACGGTCGCCGCGGCGCTCGCGTTGGCGCTGGCCGCGGGCGGGCGCCGGGTGCTGCTGGTCGAGGTGGAGAGCAGGCAGTCGATTGCCCAGCTGTTCGACCTGCCACCGCTGCCGCCCACCGAGACCCGGATCGCCACCGCCGACGGTGGCGGTGAGGTGGTCGCGCTGGCGCTCGATATCGAGCACGCCTTCCTCGAATACCTCGATATGTTCTACAACCTCGGCTTCGCGGGCCGGGCGATGCGCCGGATGGGCGCCATCGAATTCGTCACCACCATCGCGCCCGGCCTGCGCGACGTCATCCTGACCGGCAAGGTCAAGGAGTGCGCGGTACGCACCGACAAGGCGGGCAAGCTCGTCTACGACGAGATCGTCGTCGACGCACCGCCGACCGGACGCATCGCCAGCTTCCTCGATGTCACCAAGGCCATGGCCGAGGTGGCCAAGGGCGGCCCGATCGCCGCTCAGGCCGAAGGGGTTTCGACGCTGCTGCACTCGGACAAGACGATGATCCACCTGGTCACGCTGCTGGAGGCGCTGCCGGTGCAGGAAACCGCCGACGCCGTCGCCGAATTAGCCGCCGCCGATCTGCGCATCGGCACCGTGATCGTCAACCGGGCCGGTGAGGGATATCTCCCGCCGGCGGTGCGCAACCGCGCCGCCAATGGTGACATTGATCGCGAAGCCATTCGCGCCGGACTGGCCGAGGCGGGAATCACATTGCCGGACAACGAATTCGAGGGTTTGATCACCGAAGCCGTCGAGCATTCCGCCACTTTGCGGGCGCAGGACGAGAGCGCGGCGGAGCTGGCCAAGGTCGATGTGGCGCGGATGTACCTGCCGGCACTGCCGGACGGAATGGATCTCGGCGGGCTGTACGAGCTGGCCGAACATCTGAGCAAGCAGGGAGTACGATGAGCGGCCCCATTCCGATAACGGCTGCCCCGCTGGACATTTCGAAGATCATCGCCGACCGTTCCGCGCGGGTGGTCGTGTGCTGCGGTTCGGGCGGTGTCGGCAAGACGACCACCGCGGCGGCCATCGCCCTGCGCGCCGCGGAGATGGGCCGCAAGGTGGTGGTGCTCACCATCGACCCGGCGCGGCGACTGGCCCAGTCACTCGGTGTCGCGGATCTCGGAAATACGCCGCAGCGGGTGGCGCTCGGGCCGCAGGCCAAGGGTGAGCTGTTCGCGATGATGCTCAATATGCGCCGCACCTTCGACGATATGGTGCTCGAGCACACCAGCCCGGAGAAGGCGGAGCAGATCTTCGCCAACCCCTTTTATCAAACCGTCGCATCCTCCTTCGGCGGCACGCAGGAGTACATGGCGATGGAGAAGCTGGGGCAGCTCGCGGCGCGCAAGGAGTGGGACCTGATCGTGGTCGACACCCCGCCGTCGCGCAATGCGCTCGACTTCCTCGACGCGCCGAAGCGGCTCGGAAACTTCTTGAACGGCAGGATGATCCGGGTCATCATGGCGCCGGGCCGCGGCGTCACCCGGTTGGTCACCGGCGCGATGAGCCTTGCGGTGCGCGGTGTATCCACCATCGTCGGCGGGCAGATGCTCAAGGACGCGTCGAACTTCCTGCAGTCGCTCGATTCACTGTTCGGCGGATTCCAGGACCGGGCCGACCGGACCTACGCGATGCTGTCCAAACCGGGCACCCACTTCCTGGTGGTCGCCGCGCCGGAACCGGACGCGCTACGTGAGGCGTCGTTCTTCGTCGACCGGCTCTCCACCGAGCGCATGCCGCTGGCCGGGCTGGTGCTGAACCGGACCCACCCGGCACTGTGCCCGCTGTCGACGGATCGCGCGCTCACCGCGTCCGACCAACTGGCCGAGACGAATCCGCTCACCGCCGCGGTGCTGCAGGTGCACGCCCATCGGATGGCCACCGCCAAACGGGAACAGCATCTGCTGCACCGGTTCACCGGTGCGCATCCGCGGGTGCCGCTGGTGGCGGTGACCGCGCTGCCGTTCGAGGTCTCCGATCTCACGGCGCTGCGTGCGGTGGGCGATCAGCTCACCGCCGCCGGCTAGGGACCGGAACCATCTGGAAGTAACTGTCCGCAAACGGAACTGAGCCCGCATTGCGGGCTCAGTTTCCACGGGCTGCCGGACTTCTTACATCGCCACCTGATGCTGCCGCTGGGCCTGGAAGAAATCGGCCCAGGATGTCACCTCCGGGTGCTGCTTGAGCAGCGCGCGCCGCTGCCGCTCGGTCATGCCGCCCCACACTCCGAACTCCACCCGGTTGTCGAGGGCGTCCGCACCACACTGCATCAACACCGGGCAGTGCCTGCAGATCGTCGCCGCCTTGCGCTGCGCGGCGCCGCGAACGAACAGTTGATCGGGATCCACTTCCTTGCATCGAGCCTGGGCTACCCAGGCAATCCTTGCTTCGGCCTGCTCCACGTCCAATCGAGCGATGGGGGTTGTCATGTGCATTTGGTGTGCCCCTTTGCAGTCCGAACACCGGGTCAACGGCGCTCCAGAATCACGTGCGGTGCGCAGCAACCCATTCCCCGCTGCGAGCCGCACCACATTCCACTTTGAGTGTTAGCTCTATCACACTGGGTTCTCAATCTAGGTAAAGGTATGGCGGTCGCGCAAGACCGTCCCCGGATTTTTTGGTACGACCGTCCCTCCAAAATCACGGGCGAACTGGGCGGTCCGCGCGACACACCGAGCGCCGTTTCCGCGACACGCCAAACGAGGTTGCGCGACACGCCCATTCGCTGGAACAAACCCAATGCCCGACAGCAATGCCCTGTGCGCCACCACAACCGCGATCACGAACCAGCCCCACTCCCCAGCCGCGAGCCGCCCTGCCGCCGTCACCCCCGCGGAACTCCGCCCGCATTGGTACGAGCCACGCTTCGCGAGCACGAGTGCATCTGGCGGGTTGGCGAGGACCACTCAGCAAGCACCACAACCACATGCGGAAGCCACGGCCAGCACGCCCCGGACCCGCCCGAGCACGCGCCGCGTCCGTCGACGCGACCACACCCGCAAGCCCGAGGACACCGGACCACACCAACGCGCGCGACCCACGCCGCCGGCACGAGCGATGCGACACCAACGCCAACACGAATCCGAACAACCCCGATGGCAGGGCCACCCGCAATCAAGGTCCCTACCCAGAAGCACGAACCACCGCACCCGCAAGCAAGATCCCCACCCGAAGCATGAACCACCACACCCGCAAGCAAGATCCCCGCCCAAAAGCACGAACCACCACACCCGCAAGGGAGCTGACCACCCAACCCAACCCCCTGGGAGCGAGTCTTACGAGCGACGTTCGCGGCCCGTCTCGCGTTTGCGCGGTCGAAGCGCATGCGCCGCAGGCGCGAGTCTCGACCGCGCAAACGCGAGACTCCCCGGGGCCGCGAACACGCCGCGCGGAGCGCGGCAGATCAAACAGAGCCGAGAACAGCCGCGCGGAGCGCGGCCATCAGATACAGCCCATTAGGCTGGGCGACGTGCCGATCACACATACGCTCGCGAAGCTGGCCGGCAGTTGCGCGCTGGCCGCCGTGCTCGTCGCCGGGCTGTTGTTCCCGCTCGCAGGCGGTTTCGGGTTTGTGTCCAACCGGGCTGCCGATGCCGTCGACAATGTCTCCGCGGAGTTGGTGGAGGGTACTGTGCCCGCCGTCTCCACGATGGTCGACGCAGCGGGTAACCCGATCGCCTGGTTGTACGAGCAGCGCCGCTTCGAGGTTCCCAGCGACAAGATCTCCAATGACATGAAGTTGGCGATCATTTCGATCGAGGACCGTCGGTTCACCGAGCATGCCGGCGTCGACTGGCAGGGCACGCTGCGCGCCTTCCTGACCAACACCTCCAGCGGTGAGGTGCAGCAGGGCGCGTCGACGCTCGATCAGCAGTATGTGAAGAACTATCAGCTGTTGGTCGTCGCGAAGACCGATGCCGAGCGCCGCGCGGCGATCGAGACCACCCCGGCCCGCAAGATCCGGGAGATCCGGATGGCGCTCACCCTGGACCGCGAGCTGACCAAGGATGAAATCCTCACCAGGTATCTGAATCTGGTTCCGTTCGGCAATCAGTCCTACGGCATCCAGGACGCGGCGCAGACCTATTTCGGGGTCGATGCGGCGAATCTGAACATCACTCAGGCCGCGATGTTGGCGGGCATGGTGCAGAGTTCGTCCAAGTTGAACCCCTACACCAATCCCGAGGGTGTGCTGATCCGGCGGAACACGGTGTTGGACACCATGATTCAGAACATTCCGAGCCGGGCCGAGGAATTCCGCAAGGCGAAGGCCGAGCCGCTCGGTGTGCTGCCGCAGCCGAAGGGCCTACCGCAGGGCTGCATCGCGGCCAACGACCGCGGCTTCTTCTGTGATTACGCGCTGCAGTACCTGGCCAACGCGGGTATCAGCAAGGATCAGATCAACAAGGGCGGCTACCTGATCCGCACCACGCTCGACCCGCAGGTGCAGGACGCCACCAAGAAGTCGGTGACCGATTCCGCGAATCCGAATCTGGACAACATCGCCGAGGTGATGTCGGTGGTCGCGCCGGGCCAGGATTCGCACGCGGTGGTCGCGATGGCGAGCAGCCGCACCTACGGCCTCAATCGAGACGCCAACGAAACCGTGCAGCCGCAACCGTATTCGATGGTCGGTGACGGCGCCGGCTCGATTTTCAAGATCTTCACCACCGCCGCGGCCATGGAGAAGGGCCTCGGCATCAATGCCCAGCTCGACGTGCCGGGCCGGTTCGAGGCCAAGGGCATGGGTAACGGCGGCGCCGCGGGCTGCCCGCCCGCGACCTACTGCGTGGTGAACGCGGGCAACTACAAGTCGCCGATGTCGGTGACCGAGGCGCTGGCCACCTCGCCGAACACCGCGTTCGTCAAGCTGATTCAGGCGGTCGGCGTCGCGCCCGCCGTCGATATGGCGGTGCGCCTGGGCATGCGCTCCTACGCCGAGCCCGGCTCCTCCGGGCACGGCAACCAGAGCCTGGCCGATATGTTCAAGGATCAGAACCTCGGCTCGTTCACCCTGGGCCCGGTCGCGATCAATCCGCTGGAGCTGTCGAATGTCGCGGCCACCCTCGGCTCCGCGGGCAAGTGGTGCCCGCCCTCGCCGATCAAGGAGGTGCTCGACCGCAACGGCAAGCCGGTGCCGCTCACCCAGCAGGCCTGCGAGCAGGTGGTCGATCCGGGTCTGGCCAATACGCTCGCCAATGCGCTGAGCCACGACTCGGTCAGCGGTACCGCAGCCGGTTCCGCGCAGGCGACCGGCTGGACGCTGCCGCTTTCGGCGAAGACCGGAACCACCGAAACCCACCGGTCCTCGGCCTTCCTCGGCTTCACCAACTCGCTGGCGGCGGCCACCTACATCTACGGCGACAGCCCGACCCCGGGCGAGATCTGCTCGTTCCCGCTGCGCAACTGCGGCAGCGGCAATCTGTTCGGCGGTAATGAACCGGCCAGGACCTGGTTCAACGCGATCAAGCCGACATTGGGCAAATTCCCGCCGCCCGCACTGCCGCCGATGGACGAAAAGTATGTGCGCGGTTCGAATAACGCGCAGGTGCCCGATGTCACCGGGCTGACGCAGGGCGAGGCGACGGCTGCGCTGGTGCGGGCCGGCTTCCAGGTTTCACCGGTAACCGGCTCGGGCTCACAGCCGAAGGGCACGGTCATGGGCACCGCGCCGAACGGGTCGGCGATACCCGGATCGGTGATCACCATCTACATCAGCGACGGCACCAAACACGATGCACCGCCGCCCGGACCGCCGGGGGTCCCGATTCCGGGCATACCCGCGCCGCCGCGGCTGCCACCGATCCCGATACCGATTCCGATCCCGGGCATACCCGGCCGCTGAACGAACACCGCCGACCCGAAATATCCGGGTCGGCGGTGTTTTTCGTGCGGGACGGCTACAGCCTCGACTTCACCGCGGCCGAGATCCGGGAACCGTCGGCCTTGCCCTCGGCGAGGGCGCTGGCGATCTTCATCACCTGTCCCATCTGCCGCATGGTCGGACGTTCGCCGATTTCCTCGGCTACCTGTGCGATGGCGGTGTCGGCGAGGTCGGCGACCTCGGCATCGGACAGCTGGGTCGGCAGGTACTCGTCGATGATGCGGGCCTCGGCATGCTCGTTCGCGGCCAGCTCGCCGCGGCCGGCCTGGGTGTACACCTCGGCCGACTCGGCGCGCTTCTTCGCCTCCTTCTGCAGGACGGCGATCACCTCGGCATCGGACAGCTCGCGCGCCTGCGGTCCGGCGACCTCCGCGGTCTGGATGGCCGCGAGCAGCATCCGCAACGTGGAAAGGCGCAGCGTGTCCTTGGCTTTCATCGCGGCGGTCATATCCGCCCGCAGCTGCGATTTGAGTTCCGGCATGTGGCACACGGTAGCCGCTGCACCGCGACAGGCCCACCACATTTGCCCGCGGCACCATCCCGCCGCAGCGGTTGGAGTGCGGAAACACACCTCACGTCAAGTCCTCTGTGCGGAAACACACTCAGCGTTCCGGAGCGGGGTCACCTATGCTGGGCAAATGCCCGTAATCTCGACCTCCGCCGTACGGACGACCGCATTGGGTGCCGCCGGGGCCGCGGCGGCCGGCATCGGCTACGCCGCGCTGATCGAGCGCAATGCTTTCGTGCTCCGCGAGACCACCATGCCGGTGCTGCCACCGGGTTCGTCGAGCCTACGGGTGCTGCACCTGAGCGATCTGCATATGATGCCCGGCCAGAAACTCAAGCAGCAGTGGCTGCGCGAATTGGACCGGCTCGAACCGGATCTCGTGGTGAACACCGGCGACAACCTGTCGCATCAGAAGTCGGTGCCAGCGGTGGTTCAGGCCCTCGGCGGATTGCTTTCCCGCCCGGGCCTTTTCGTTTTCGGCAGTAATGACTACTTCGCGCCGGTGCCCAAGAACCCGCTGAAGTACTTCAAGAAGAACCACCGCAGGGTGTATGGCGCGCCGCTGCCTTGGAAGGATCTGCGCGCGGCCTTCACCGAGCGCGGCTGGCTGGATCTGACCCATGTGCGCCGCGACCTCGAGGTGGCCGGTATCCGCATCGCGACCGCGGGCGTCGACGATCCGCATTTGCAGCGTGATCGCTACGACACCGTCGCGGGCGCGCCGAACCCGCTCGCGCAGCTGCGTCTCGGCCTCACCCATTCGCCGGAGCCGCGGGTGCTCGATCGGTTCGCCGAGGACGGGTACGACCTGGTGCTGGCGGGTCATACCCATGGCGGTCAGCTGGTGCTGCCGGGCTACGGCGCGCTCGTCACCAACTGCGGCATCGATCGGTCTCGCGTTAAGGGCCCTTCACGGTGGGGCGCACATACCCAATTACACGTTTCCGCAGGTATCGGCACCTCGCCATGGGCGCCCTACCGGTTCTGCTGCCGTCCGGAGGCCACGCTGTTGACCCTGGTCGCGGCCCCGCCGAGGCGACCCGCCAGCGATACCGGCCAGGGTGTGTCTGCATCGGAGGCGGTAGCCCGCTAGTGTCCCTGCCGAAAGGTGTATCAGGCAGGGAATTGGAACATTGAGTAGTGGTTTCGACGATGGGCGCGACGAGCCGGCCGTTCTCGGACAGACCGGTGCACCGTCCCCAGATCCGCGGCCGTCTTTCGAGGCGGCACAACCCGAGCCGGCAGGCTCACAACGACTAAGCGGCTCCGACCCGGCCTCCGAGTCCGGGCAAACGGCTGGCCCGGAGCAATCGAGCTCCGATGGGCGGCACGGCGGCGCACCCCGGGCGCCGTCCCGGCGGCCCGGCGCGGAGTTCTCCGGACAGTCCGACCCGTTCTCGCTACCGAGGAGCGGCGCGGGCGCGGCGGCCTTGCCCAGGGCCAACAAAGAGTGGGCACCGTTCGGTCGCCCGCCGAGACGGTTCCGGCCGCACTTCGCCGAGGAGACGGAAGCTCCTTCGGCGGAATCGGATTCGGCCCCGGCCGATTCGACGAAGCCGACCGAGCAATTGCGGCGGCCCGGCAGCGCCACGGCGCCGACCGAGACGATCCACCGACGCCCGGCGGCAGCCGAACCGGACGAATCGCCGAAATCTAGTCCGCAGCAGGATGATTCGGAACTCACGGTGCGCACCGAATACGGTGACAAGCCTTTCTCGATCGATGAACCATCGGACGCGGCAGGCAAGCCCGCGAACGGCAAACCGGATAACGCCACGCAACAGGTGAGTTCGCACGGCCGCACCGAACAGTTGACGCGACCGATCGGCACCAAGACCCCGCACGGAGTCACAGAGCAGCCGAGCGGGACACCGCAGTGGCCATCGACCTTCGGCACGCCGCCGAAGGCGGCACCGACGCCCTGGCAGGCGCCGAACGGTCAGTCCGCGCAGTCCAATTCGCCGTGGCAGGCACCCAGCGTCCCTGCGGCGCAAGCAGATTCACCGCGGCCCGCCTCCGGCACGCAGGCGGCGCAGCCCGATTCACCATGGCAGGCACCCAGTACCGCTGCGGCGCAGCCCGATTCACCGCGGCAGGCACCGGGCGGTACCGCACCACCGGCCGGTTCGCCGCAGGCGAACGCGGGGTGGGGGCAGCACCAGGCCGGGGCGTCCTGGCAGTCCGGCGGGGTGACGCAATACCCCAGCGGCACCGATCCGCTGTACGGCAACGCATCCCAGGTGGGGAACGCGCCCCAGTTCGGGAACCCGCAGCAATTTCCCGCCGCCGCGCGGTTCGGGTCGACGCCGCCCGGTGGACAGCCGCCGGGTAATCGCGGAAAGCTGCTGCTGGGCGTCGGAATCGGCCTCCTGGTGGTCATCGCGCTGGTGGTGGCCGTCACACTCGCGCTGAGTTCCGGATCGCCGGATTCGGAGGCCAAAAGCACGGGAACTACCGAATCGCTGGTGAGCGCGCTCACCACCAGCCCGGGAGCACCCACCAAGAGCCAGACCGCGAAGCCGAGCCCGACCGCGGCCGCCGGCAATATGGCCCCGGTGGTGCCCGGATTCCAGGTGGTCGACGCCCCCGATGTCGGCGCGGCGTACGACGTGCCGTCCGGCTGGGCGATCAGCGCACAGGGCGCCCTCGGCGGGCCGCCCGACGGCATCATCGGCAAGGGATACGCGGTGGACGGCAAGGGCTACTGCCCGGGCTCGTCCCGGACCATCTCGCTGCTCACCGGATCCGATGACAAGGACAGCGTAAGGGTCGCAACGGATTTCGGCGCCAAGTCGGCTCGCGCCGCCTACGCCGACCCGTCCGGCGGCAAACCCGGCGCGCCGCAACCGCTCGCCTCACTGGACGGACTGCAGCACGGCACCTTCGTGGAAACCACGGGCAGCGTCAGCCAGCCCAAACCCGGCTGCGCCAGGCAGTACTCGATCTACACCTTCGCCATGCCCAGCGAGGAGGAGGATGGCAACTTCGTCATGGTGATCGCGGCCGACACCGGCGTCCCCAACGCCATCGACGCCGAAACCGCCAAGCGCATCTTCACCAGCATCCGTCCGCACAAAACATAATCTGACCAGCCGGTTTAACGATCACGCCCGCCCTGTTGTAAGCTACTCCAGGTTCGCTTCACGGGGTGTGGCGCAGCTTGGTAGCGCGCTTCGTTCGGGACGAAGAGGTCGCAGGTTCAAATCCTGTCACCCCGACTCGTGTGGTTGAGACACGAAAACGGCCTTTGGTCCGGGAAACCGGATCAAAGGCCGTTCTTCTTTCGAGGGGTTCGCGGAACTTCGCGCCGCAGAGGCGATTTGGGGCTAAGCGAGTCCGGGCTGGTCCACCACCCGCAGCCACGATCCGTCCGGCTGCCGACGGTCGATCTCGATAGTCGTCAGTCCGGGCTGGTCCACCACCCACAGCCACGACCCATCCGGCTGACGGCGGGCGATCTCGACTGTCGTCTCATTGGGCAGCGTGCACACCGTGAGCGCCAGATCACCGCTCACCAACGCGGGGTGCTGCGTACCCGGCGCGAGCGTCGGCGCGGCCGCGACGAACTCCTCGTACACCTTGCGGATCTCCGCATGTCCGGTCGCGAGATGGCCCGGCGGGAACGCCAGCACGGCATTCGGCTCGTACAACGCCACCAGCCCGTCGACATCGCCCGCATTGGCGCGTTCGATGAAGTATCTGCCCAGATCGTTCGGCTCGGTGGCCACTGTCGTATTCGTCATACTGGTAAGGCTCCCAACGAATCACGACACCCTGTGTCGCGTATTTCCGCGAAGGTTTTCCGTATGCGCGCCGACCGGCTGGTCTCGCTGGTGCTGCTGCTGCGCCGGCACGGCCGGCTGTCCGCGGCCGCGCTGGCCCGGGAACTGGAGGTATCCACCCGCACGGTGCTTCGCGATATCGAGGCACTGTCCGCGGCAGGCGTCCCGGTCTACGCCGAACGCGGTAGACACGGTGGTTTCGCACTGCTGCCCGGTTTCCGGACCGAGCTGACCGGACTGAACCACGACGAGGCGCTCGCCCTGCTGGTCGCCGGGTCACGTTCCGGCGCACAGGCATTCGGCCTCGGCTCGGCGCTCACCTCGGCCATGCGCAAGGTGGTCGACGCGCTACCCGAAAGCCATCAGACCGCCGCTACCGGGTCTGCCCAGCGATTCCTCATCGAACCGGAGACCGATCTCCTCGCGCGCCGACTGGTCGCCGAAGAGGCGCCCGACACCGTGGTGGCCGAGGTCCGGCGCGCGGTGTTCGCCGGACACAAGCTGCGTATCCACTACGCGGCGGCGGATCAGGCCCCGCAGTGGCGGACGGTGGACCCGATCGGCCTGGTCACCGCGCGCGGCCAGGGCTACCTGCTGGCCACGAGATCCGGCGCGGACCGCACCTACCGGCTGTCGCGGATGTTGGCCGCCGAAGAGCTCGACGAACCGGCGCAGCGACCGGACCGGGTCGATCTGGACCGGGCCTGGCAGGAGCGCAGCAGGCGGTTCCGGACCGGCGGCGCGCAGGTCACCGTGCTGGCACGGGTGGACCCGGCGCGGCGGGCGGAGTTGGTGGATACCGCGCTGGCGGTCCGCGCCGAAGCGGTCGACGCGGACGGCTGGCTGCGGTTGGAGCTGACCTTCCAAGATCGCAGGCATGCCGTATGGGCGCTGTGGCAACTCGCCATGTGCGCGGAAGTCCTTGCCCCGCAATGGCTGCGCGCGGAGTTACACGACCGCGCCACGGCGATCGCCGACCGCTACGAAACACCGTCCTGAAGGAACGGCAGCAGGAAGTCGTGCAGGAGGGCGCGTTCCTCCGATTCGTCGGCGGCCGGGAGGGTCAGCAGCGAGACGACGGCGCGGACGGTCCATTGGCCGAGGCGCTTTGCCTGCGGATCGGTGAGATCGGGGCGCAGGGTTGCGACGAAGGTGGTCGCGAGCTTGTCGACGATCTCGGGTGAATTCGACAGTTGGGCAACTATTCCGGCGTTTTCAGGGACGAACCAGAGGGCCAGATGCGGGGTTTCGCGGACTTCGGCGATGGTTTCGAGTATGCCGTCCAGAATCTGATCGAATGTTCTTTTGCGCCACACCCTTTCGACCAAGGCGCGGGATTCGCGGGCGGCGAAGGCGGCGTAGAGCGCGTGCCGGTTTTCGAAGTAGCGGTAGAGAGTGGCGCGGGAACAGCCTGCGGCCCCGGCTATTTCGGCCATGCCGAGCGTGGTGACGGGGCGGTCTATGGAGAGGGTGCGTACGGCGTCGAGGATGCGGTCGGTGGCCGCCCGGGTGCGGGTATCGGTGAGCCAGTCGGTCATTCGGCGCACCGGAACGGGATGGCGGTGGGACGGCGGACGTACGGACCGGGCGCGTATTCGACTGCCTCGGTATCGACCTGGTAGTCCGGAAAACGGGTCAGCAATTCTTCCAACGCGACTCGGGCCTGCATGCGGGCGGCGGCCGCGCCGAGGCAGTGGTGCGGGCCATTGCCGAAGGTGACTATGCGCTGCGGATCGCGGGTGATGTCGAGTTCGGCGGCGTCGGGGCCGTATACGCGTTCGTCGCGGTTGGCCGAGGCGTACACCAGCAGTACCTTGCGGCCGGCCGGAATTGTCTTGCCCGCCAACTCGATATCGCGGGTGACGGTCCGCGCCAGGCCCTGGACCGGTGCGGTCAACCGCGCGAATTCCTCGATGGCCGTTCCCATCAGCGCCGGATCGGCGATCAGGGCGGCCCGCTGGTCCGGATGCCGCTGCAGCAGTTGCACCGCGCCGCCGAGCAACCCGGTGGTGGTGTCGTTGCCGCCGGCCACCATGGTCCAGGCGTAGGCCAGGATCTGTACCAGCCCACGCACATCGGTGTCGTCGGCGGCCAAACCGGTGCGCACCAGCAGCGAGACGGTGTCCTCGCCCGGATCCGTGCGCCTGCGTTTCACGAGTTCGGCGAAATAGCCGAGCATTTCGAGGGAGGCGGCCTGCGCGGCGGCGCCGCGCTCGACGCTGCCCGCGACCACCGCGTCGGTCCAACCATCGAATCGGGTCCGGTCCGCCTCGGGCACGCCGAGATAGTGCGCGACGACCATACTCGGCAGCGGTTTGAACAGATCCTTGACGATATCGCCGCCGCCCGCCGCGGCCAACCGATCCAACCGGGCGCGGACGAACGCACGCACGACCGGCTCGACCTCGTGCACTTGACGCGGCGTAAACCCGCGGGCAACAAGTTTGCGAAATTCGGTGTGCTGCGGCGGATCCTGCATCACCAGCGGCGGGTTGTCGGTGAGGCCGATCCGAGCCAACTCGCCGTATTCGACGGTCAAACCGTCCCCGGAGGAGAAGGTTTCGGTGTCGCGGGCTGCGGCATAGACGTGCTCATGTCTCGTGAGCACCCAATAGTCGTGTGCCGGTTGATCTTTCGGCACCACGTGATGAACCGGATCATGCTCGCGCAGCGCCGCGTACATGGCCCACGGCGACTTCCAGGTCGCACCGCCGCGCAGCTCGAACACCGGAGCTACGCGATACTCATCAGGCGACATGTTTCGACGGTAAGACAAATAGATACTTTTGTCTACGCCGGCCATCAGGGCTGTCGGCACGGCGAATTGCCGCCGATGTTGCTTTGCGCGCCCCCAGTTGCTCTACCCCACAGCGCATTAGGCGAGCCGAGACAAAGTCGCGAATCGGAAGCAAATACGTAGCAATACATTTGACACGAACAGCCATCGGATGACCGAACCGCGACATCCGCACCGCGGGCGGGTGTTCGGCGCTTAAACTACTTCGGGTTGGGCTGCCACGGGCGGCGCGGGCCACTGCCTCCCGGGGCAGACGCCTACGCTTGGGATAAGGCCACGTCTCAGCGCGAGGGAGCACATTGGATTCCGCGACGAGGGCACCTACAGCCATATACCGACTTGCCGAACTGTCGGATCTCGGCCAGATGGCGTCCATCGAGAACGAACGCTTCGGCGACGATTCATACCCGTATTTCGCGCTGCGCCAGTTATTCGATCTGCACGGGGCGCACTGGCTCGTCTGCGAGGTCGATGGACGGTTGCTGGGCCATGTGCTGGTCGCGCTCACCGCGCAACGCCGGGCCTGGTTGCTGAGCCTGGCGGTGACCGCCGACAGCTGCGGCAACGGTTACGGTACGGCCCTGGTGCAGCAGGCATTACGACTATGCCGGTCGATGTCGGTGCGCAGTGTATTCATCACCGTGCGCCCGACGAACCAGGCCGCGCTGAACATCTACCGGCGAGCCGGATTCCGCTGGACCGCACACGACGACAACTACTTCGGCGAGGGCGAACCCCGAGATATCTTGGAATGCCGACTCGACCGCTGACAGCGCGACGAAGATCCGCGGTTCCCAGCCGAATTGATCAATGCGCTCCGCTCTGCGCCCGGTTTCCGTTATCGAATACGAGGATTCGCAGGTTGATTGTCGATTCGATGTCGGCATCACCGAATTACATTGTGCGACAATGTGTTAAACAGATAGGGTGCCGGGCCGGTCCCTCCCCTCCGAGGACCGGCCCGGCCGTGTGAGCACCGCTGGGAACATACGGTCAGCACTGCTTGGTTACCGTCGGCAGGCGCGAATGCCGGACGTCGACGCGAATTCGACTCCCGTAAGCCGGATTTGAACCCCCGTGCGCGGAATCGTCTCTCGCACCGACCGTTTGCTGCTCAGCTCCTGGAAGAGCCAGTCGATGTGTCGCCGTAGTGACTGCCGACCGGGCCGGTCACCCCTCGTGGACCGACCCGGCGGCGCCATCCCCTGGGCTCGGCCTGCCACCCCTCGTAGACAGGCCGGGCCCAGATCCCCACCCCCGGTGGTGGTCTCAGTAGGCGCCCCGTCCGGTCACCGCGATGGCGGTGCGGGCGCACGCCTTTGCCGGATTGCCGATCATCGTCGTTGCCTCCTTCCAGGTCCTACGGTCTTGCTTCGCCGGAGGGAGTTTGTTCGACCGCCGCTCCGGCTGACTCAAACAATGCCGGTCGGGGCTTGCTGCGCCCTTAAAAAGACCTTGTATGGAAAAACCCGCTGGTAGGTACGATTCAAGATCGAAAAGTCGGGGGTCGGCACCACGGATCCGCGATTAGCGGGATGATGGAGGTAAGCCCGCCAAGCAGATTGGGAGCAACGATGGAGACGGTGGTCGTCTGGGTGCTGGCCTGCCTGTTCTACTGGTGGGGCCTGCTCTGAGCGAACTCGATTCGCCGAACCTGGCCGTTGGCGGCCAGGTCCACTACACAAGGTCGTAGCCGAACTCCAACAAGCTCCAGAAATGCGGAACGGGAGGCGTCCGCCGCAGCCGACACCTCCCGCTCTCGATGGTCCGAGGCCGCTCAGCCCCGGTCGTCGCGTCCGGCGCGCACCCCTTCCTCGACCCGCTTGCCGAGGTCGGCGTCCACGTTCTTCCAGTAGTCGAAGACGCGGCTCAGCACCGGCTCCTCGACCCCGCCGAGCACATGTCCGACGATATTGCCCACCAGGCGATCGCGCTCCTCGTCGTTCATCACATCCCGCACCAGCGTGCCCGCCTGACCGAAGTCATCGTCCTCGGCGTGCTGCAGGTAACCCGCCCGCACCATGGCCGGATCGAACTCCCAGGCGCCGCCGTCGGTGGCCGCGGCCGGATCGGCATGCGGCCCGCCGTAGGAGTTGGGCGCGTACACCGGGACGCTCGGATCGTTGTAGTCGTACCGCATCGCTCCCTCCTTGGAGTAGGAGTTCACCTCCGCGGCCTTGGCCCGGTTCGGCGGCAGCTGCGCGTAATTCGTGCCGATCCGGTAACGGTGCGCGTCCGGGTAGGCGAAGACCCGGCCGAGCAGCATCTTGTCCGGCGAAAAGCCAATGCCCGCAACGATATTCGCTGGCGAGAAGGCGGCCTGCTCGATCTCGACGAAGTAGTTGCCCGGGTTGCGGTTGAGCGTGTACTTGCCGACCTCGATCAGCGGATAGTCGCGGTGCGACCACACCTTGGTCAGGTCGAACGGGTTGAACCGGTAGTCATCGGCCTCGGCGACCGGCATGACCTGCACATACAGGGTCCAGCTCGGGAAGTCGCCGCGCTCGATGGCCGCCCACAGGTCGCGGCGGTGGAAATCGCCGTCGACGCCGGCCAGCCGGTCGGCCTCCGCCTGGGTCAGGTGCTGGACACCCTGATCGGACTTGAAGTGGTACTTCACCCAGAAGCGTTCGCCGGCGGCATTGATCCACTGATAGGTGTGCGATCCGTAGCCGTTCATATGCCGCCACGTCTTCGGGATGCCCCGATCGCCCATCAGCCAGGTGACCTGGTGCGCGGTCTCGGGATTCAGCGTCCAGAAGTCCCACTGCATGTGGTTGTCCCGAAGTCCGCTGCCGGGCAGGCGCTTCTGTGAGCGGATGAAATCGGGGAACTTGATCGCATCCTTGATGAAGAAGATCGGCGTGTTGTTGCCGACGAGATCGTAATTACCGTCCTCGGTATAGAACTTGACCGCGAAACCGCGCGGATCGCGCCAGGTGTCGGGGCTGCCGAGTTCACCGGCCACGGTCGAGAACCGGATCAGCGATTCGGTGCGCGCGCCCGGCTGGAACAGCTTGGCCTTGGTGTATCGGCTGACGTCGCTGGTCACCACCAATTCACCGAATGCGCCCGCACCCTTGGCGTGCACGATCCGCTCCGGCACCCGCTCCCGGTTGAATTGGGCCAGCTTCTCGATCAGGTAGTAGTCGTGCAGCAGGACCGGACCCTGCGTGCCCGCGGTGAGCGATTCGCTATCGCTCGGCACCGGAGCGCCGGAATTGGTGGTTGTCGGCTTGGTCATCTCGAAGCCTCCTCGGCTTGCTCTCATCCCGCATTGTCGAGTTGAATGCCGTTGTCGCGGAAACCCTTTCGGCTATTCCGCGGCGCTACGGCACCGTGGGCAGCTGCCCCAGAAAACGACTTCCGCCTCGTCGATGACGTACCCGTGGTCGTCATCGGGCGTCAGGCACGGGGCCGCGCCGACGACGCAGTCGACGTCGACGACGGCGCCGCAGCCGCGGCACACCAGATGGTGATGGTTGTCCCCGGTCCTGGTCTCGTAGCGGGCCGACGAGCCCGCGGGCTCGATGCGCCGCAGGATTCCGGCCCGCACGCAGGCGTGCAATACGTCGTAGACGGCCTGCGTGGAGACCGAACCCAGCTCCGCGCGGACGGATGCGGCTATCTCGTCGGCGTCCGCGTGCGGCCGTTTCGCGACCGTACGCAGCACCGCGACCCGCGGGGCGGTGACCCGCAGGCCGGCGGCCCGCAACCATTCACGGGGATCGGTGTGCATGACACGAGCTTGCCGCCTTTTCTGGATTAAGTCAAGAAAACGACAGATTCCAGCTAAGTGGGGCGGGTCACTGCGTCGGACGTGGTGGCGGCAGGGACGGGAAACGAAGATCCGACGGCAGCACCGGCGGGACGAGGCGGTCCCGTGTCGAAAAGGGTTGGTAGGTAGGAATATCCGGTCTCACCGGCGCGGGCGTACGGTCACGGCCCGAACCATTGAGGAAGTGCGAGAGCGCGATTATGCCGAACACCACCATCGCGGCGATCAGGCGGACGGTGGGTCTCCTTGTGCCACTGCGGGTTACGCTCGACCGCCGGGCGCGAGCCGCCGCGTACGCCGCGGGATAGTTCCGGATGAACGAGCGCATCCGGCCGATCCGGGTCGAGACGGCCAGCTGTGCCCGCACCTCATCGGCGAGCTCCGGATCCAGCTCGGCGGCCTTGCGCAACCCGTCCCTGCCCGCCCTGCGCCGACCGGAGGCGAGCTGGGTCAGCGCCAGGTTGTAGCGGGCGCGAGCATTTTCCGGATCCAGCTCCAGCGCCTTGCGCAGCGCGGTATCGGCCTGCGCGAGCGCATCCGGCCGGGTGGTCTGCCTGCGCAGGATCGCGCCGCGCAGCAGGTGGATATCGGCGTTCTCCGGCTCTAGTTCCATTGCGTCGTCGAGCAATGTCAACGCCTCGCGCGGGTCGGCGAATTGCTGGACCACCGCCAGCGTGCGCAGATTCTCGGCATCCTCGGGGCCGAGTTCGATCGCACGCCGCGCCGCCGCCACCGCATTGCGTCGACGGCTCGACTGCTCCCGCCGATTCTCCCCGGCCCGCAGCGACAGCTGGAATTCCGCGAAAGCCAGGAGCCGCCAAGCGTATTGGTAGGTCGGCAGCGCGCTCAACGCCGACCGGCAACTGGTGATCGTCTGCCCGTAATCGCCTGACTGGTACCAGGCGCTCGCCAGCGCGGCCAGCGCCCCCGCATTGTCCGGCTCCGCGGCGAGCACCGTGGCAAGCAGTTCCCGAGCCGCCGCGGGCCGGTTCAGTTCGATGAGCGTTCGCGCCCGGTCGACCTGTGCGTTCATCGCCGCGAAATCAGCGGAACTTCTTGGCGCGCATGTACTTTGCCAACTCGTCGTAGGAACCGTCGTTATTGGCGAATTCGACGACATTGCGGGCGGATTCGAACCAGGCGCCCGCACTCGGCTTGATCTCGGCCATCGCCGCCTCGATATCGCGCATCGAGATGGGACGGACCGAACCGGTGCGAATCGACTCGGCCATCGCCAATTGCGTTGCGGAGGTACAGATGTGGGCCAAGTCGGCGCCGGAGAACCCATCGGTGCGTGCGACGATGGCGCGCAGATCGATACCGGCGACGGGGCGATCCTTCAAGTGGTAGCGCAGAATCGCGGTGCGCGCCTCCGGGTCCGGCAGCGTCACCAGGATCATCCGGTCGAAGCGGCCGGGACGGCGCAGCGCGACATCGAGATCCCACGGGTGATTGGTCGCGCCGAGAATGTAGACGCCCTCGTTACTACTTGTCGCCGAATCCATTTCGTTCAACAGCTGATTCACCACATTGCGCATCCACGCGCTGCCCGACATCTGGCTGCGCTTGTAGCCGAGCGCGTCGACCTCGTCGAGAAACAGCACGCACGGCGCGTTGCGGCGGGCCAGTTCGAAAACCTGATGCAGGTTGCGTTCGCCGGAGCCGTGGTAGATGTCCAGGATGTCGGCGATTTCGATGGGATAGAAGTTGGCGCCGAGCTCACCGGCCACCGCGGCGGCGATGAAGGTCTTACCGCAGCCGGGCGGGCCGTACAGCAGCAGACCGCCGCGCGCGGAAGTGCCGAAGGCCTTGGCGAATTCGGGATTGCGCATCGGGCCGAGCAGCGTCAGCTCCAGTTGGCGCTTCACATCCGCCATACCGCCCACATCGGCGAGCGAGACGGACGGACGGGAGATGGCGTCGACATCGTGCTCGGTGACGTATTCGGCCGGGCCATCGTTCAGGAATGCGGGCGCGATGATGTCGCCGACCTGGTCTTCGGCCGCGGCCCAATCGTATTCGGGCGCGCCGGCGGAGTAAGCCTGCCGCTCCGACGACACCTCCGCGACGGCCTCCGCCCGCGGCGCTTCGCCCGCGAGCGCGGACGTGCACCGTTGCAGCAATTCCACCGCGATGGTATTGCCCGGATCCTGGGCGAGCACGGTGGCGCACTGGGCCAGCGCCTCGGTGTAGCGGGCGCGCTCGGCAAGCAGCTCGATCACCCGTATCCGCAGCGCCGCCACGTCTGGGCTGCGGTCGAGCGCGGCGAGCATTTCGGCAAGAACCGGGTCATCGGACATCTGACATTCCCCCATTTCGTCCTGAGCCCGTTGATTCTAGTTGCGGCAACCAGCCGGACAGCGTGGCGGTCGTCACATTCGACGGCCGGAATAGGTGCGGGGCCTGCCCCGTTGTAGCTCACTGTCGGCGTCCGGACAGCCCCGGGCCGCACCCCTTGTCGCTTCGAGCGACCACTCGCCGAGAGGCGCTTGTGGGACGCCGACCCAGAGTCGCCACGCTGGCGTGGCGTCGGCGATTCGCGCCGCCAGGCAACCCCCCGGCCTGGCGGCGTTCGTCGTTCTCGGACCTGTCGCCGCGCATATTCGGGCGCGAACGGTGAAGATGCGGGTATGGGTGCGCTCGCGCGGCGGTTGGGACTGCTGGATTCCGTTGTCATCGGGCTCGGCGCGATGATCGGAGCAGGGATCTTCGCGGCGCTCGGACCCGCTGCCGCGGCGGCGGGGCGATGGTTGTTCGTCGCGCTGGGGATCGCGGCGGTGATCGCCTATTGCAATGCGACATCGTCGGCGCGGCTCGCGGCGCGCTATCCGGTATCGGGCGGAACGTACGTGTACGGGCGCGAACGGCTCGGGCCGTTCTGGGGATACCTCGCCGGATGGGGATTCGTTGTCGGCAAGACGGCCTCGTGTGCGGCGATGGCGTTGACGGTCGGCGCGTACGCGTGGCCGGAGCATTCGCGCATCGTCGCCGTCGGCGCGGTGCTGGCGATCACCGCGATCAACTATGCGGGAGTACAGAAGTCGGCACTGGCCACCCGAGTCATCGTCGCGGCGGTGCTGCTGGTGCTGTCGCTCGTCGTGATCATCGGTTTGTTCGGAAAGCATTCGGCGGCAATGCCTTTGCCCGATCGAGTGGGTCCGCGTGGGGTGCTGGCGGCCGCCGGGCTGCTGTTCTTCGCGTTCGCGGGTTACGCCAGGATCGCGACGCTCGGTGAGGAGGTGCGCGAACCGCGGCGCACCATTCCGCGGGCGATCGCGCTGGCGCTCGGCGGTGCGCTCGCGGTGTATCTGCTTGTGGCGCTTGCGGCTTCGGAGGTACTCGGGACGGCAGGGCTGGCGTGCGCCACCGATCCGCTGGCCAGGGTCGTCATCGTCGCGGGCGCACCCGACATGTCACAGGTGGTGCGGGTGGGTGCGGTAATCGCGGCGGCGGGCTCGCTGCTCGCGCTGCTGCTCGGGGTCTCCCGGACGGTGCTCGCGATGGCGCGGGATCGATATCTGCCGCATGCGTTGACCGCGGTCCATCCGCATTTCGGGGTGCCGCACCGCGCCGAGGTGGTCGTCGGATTGCTGGTCGCGGTGATTGCCGCGATCTTCGATCTGCGTGCGGCCATTGGGTTTTCGTCGTTCACCGTATTGGGGTACTACCTGGTGGCAAACGTCTCGGCCATGACGCTGACCGCGGCGGAGGAGCGCCCGCCGCGGTGGGTGCCGATCGTCGGCGCGCTCGGGTGTGCGCTCGTCGGGTTCGCGCTGCCCATCGGCTCGGTATCGGCCGGGCTGGCGGTTATCGGTGCCGGGGCGGCGTGGTACCTGGTGCGCGCCAGGATTGTCCGCTGATCCCGGCTCGATGGTCCGCGCTGCGCGTGGCCGGTCCGGCACCGCTGAGTTGTCCGGTGGACACGCCGGATGGGTCCAATTGTGTTGGGAATTCGACGCGACGGGATCGCGGTGCGTCGAATGCGCATTTCCGATGGGGTCGGGCCGATAGCCTGGCGCGCATGGGGCGTATCCAAGGACTCCTGGCCGGGATCGCGGCGGTGACGCTGCTGGCGGGGAGCGTGTGCGCGGGAACGGCGCGGGCCGACGACGAGGTGCGCTGCGCGGCCTCGTCCGGCCGGGAGCCGGCGCGGGCGACAGCGGAGCAGGTCGGGCTGGACGCCGCCGCGCTGGATGCCGCCATGGATTTCGCGGCCAGCCGAAACCGGCTGAATGTTCAGGTCTTTCGGCACGGTTGTCTGGTCGGCACCGGCCCGCACAATGCGGAAACCGGCGGTATCGCCTGGAATATCTGGAGTGCGACCAAGAGCGTCATCTCGCTGCTCGCCGGAATCGCTTGGGACCGCGGCGAACTCGATCTCGACGCACCGATCGGCCACTATCTGCCGCCCGGCCTCGGCGACGAGGCGCACCGGTCGATCACGGTGGCGGATCTGCTCACCGAATCGTCGGGAATGCGGGTGGGCGTGCTGACGGAGGGTGTCACGGGGGTGATCCCGCTCGACCCGAACAGTGCGGTCCAGTCGCTCGGGGTACCGCTGGACTATCCGCCCGGCACCCATTTCAGCTACAGCCAGCGCAATGTCGATCTGCTGTCCTACGTCATCGAATCGGCGGTCGGCGAACCGCTGCAGCAGTTCGCGCAGCGAGAGTTGTTCGACCCATTGGGAATTCAACGCGGCGACTACTACTGGGCACGCGATCGGGCCGGGCACACCTACGGATACGCGCATCTGATGATCCCGCCCGACGATTTCGCCAAGCTCGGCCTGCTGGTCGGCGACGACGGACGCTGGGGTGCGACGCAGGTGGTGTCCGAGGAGTATCTGCGGAAGGCGCGCCAGCCCTCGCCCGCACTCGACTGCTACGGCTACCTGTTCTGGCTCGGCCCCGGCTGCGCCGAAATTCCGAAGTTCCTGCCCGCCGACACCTACATCATGTCCGGTCTGGCCATGCAGAACGTCTTCGTGATCCCCAGCCTCGACCTGACCGTGGTATGGACCGGCGTCTTCGGAAACCAAAGCAGCCAAGGACTTTTGGGCACGTATCAGAATCAGGCCGAGCTGCCGCACGAATTCTTCCGGCGGCTGATCGCGGCATTGCGGGACCATCCGATACCCGATCCGGGACCGTATGTGGAACCGCCGGAGCACCTCGACCCGCGCGGTTACTTCGACTCCGACATCCTGCTCGCGGTATTCGGCATCGGACCGGACGCCTATCCCGGCTGTAATGTGTTGAGCTGCTTGAACTATCCGCTGGCGGCGCCGTTCGCCGATACCCCGCCCGGCTGTGTCATCGTGGTATGTCTCGGGCCCGGCGCGCCCGGTATCCGCGAATAGGTCAGACGCCGAAGAACGGGATGTCGCCCGCCTTCGCGCCGTGTGCGAAGAAGTGGTCCGGCGAGACGACGACGAACAGGGCATCGGCCTCGGCGATCAACTTGCCGTCGAGTTCCAGCCAGCCGTAGATGTGCAGTTTGCGCTCGCCCACCCGTCGATCGAGTATCGCCGATACGGTCAGCGGCCGGTGCAGCGGTGCGGGCGCGGCGTAGTTCACCTCCAGCTTGGCGGTGACGGCCGGGACGCACATGGAGGTCGGGACCGACCCGCAGGCCTCGTCGAGTACCGCGGCAATGACTCCGCCGTGCGCCAATCCCGGTGCGCCCTGGTGTCTTTCGTCGAGGGCGAGGTCACCGATAATGCGATTCTCGCTGAGCCGCAAGGCGATTCCTACCGCAGCCGGATTGCGGCGCCCGCAGCCGAAACAGTCGTCCGCATGCGTCGGCAATGGGCCGTCCGGCATCGGGCTGTTGAGCGCGAGCGCCACCCGCCCAAGGTCCGCCATACCGCACTCCCTCAATTAGGAATCACATGTCTCCCGAATCAAGCTAAATTCAGGAAACATTTGTGTCAAGATATGCGGATGACGAATCGGGCGCGCACCTACGGCGGCATACCCGCCGACCAACGGCGCGCCAACCGGCGCGAACAGCTGCTGGAGGCCGCGTTCGAGGTGATGGCGCTGGACGGGCCCGGCGCACTGACCATCAGAACGGTGGCCAAACAGGCCGGGCTGTCCACCCGGTTCGTCTACGAGAGCTTCGCCGATTTGGACGAACTGGTCGTCGCGGCCTTCGAACTGGCCTTCCGGCAGCTGTCGGCGGCGGTGCTCACGGCCGTAGCCGATACCGGAGCCGACCGGCGGACCACCGTCGTCGCAACGGTGGAGGCGATGGTGGATTTCTTCCTCGCCGCACCCGCGAAGGGAAAACTGTTATCCACCAAGGCATATGGCCATCCGAAGGTGGCCGAGCGGCGACTCGCCCGCACCGAGGACGCCTCGCGCACCTTCGGCGCGGTGCTGCTGCGGCTGCTACCCGATCGGTCGCCCGATGATCCGGCCATCGAGCTGACGGCGCGATTTCTGGTGGGCGGCTTCGGCGAAACGCTCACCGCGTGGATCCAGCAGGCCATGCCGTATCCACGCGACCAATTCGTGCGCGACAACTCCGAGCTGTTCCTCGCCGCCATCGCCACACTGGAAAACCGCTGATCGCAACTTCTTTCGCTACCGACTCGCGGCAGCGCGGGCCAGGCGCGCGGAATCCATGTAGTCGCGGAACAGCGTCACCTTGCCGTCCCGGACCCGAACCACGTTGACCGA
The DNA here is from genome assembly GCF_020361265.1 of Nocardia sp. JCM 34519.1. NCBI lineage: Bacteria > Bacillati > Actinomycetota > Actinomycetes > Mycobacteriales > Nocardiaceae > Nocardia > Nocardia sp. JCM 34519.1. Next base: position 24,044 of record NZ_JAIRBR010000020.1, on the reverse strand, counting down.
GGAGCGAACAACCGCCCGCTCCGCACCCGGATAGGAGACGTCGACGTCGTTCTCGACGACGATGACCTCCGGGTCCGCGGTCTCGTGAATATGCGGGTACACCCCATGCACCTGGACCTGATCGATCCGAGACCACCTCTCCCCCAAGTGCTTTCGAATCTCCTCCGGCCCCACCAACCGGACCGGGACACCGTCCGGCATGAACGGCATCTCGAACACCCCGTCGGGTGCGAACGCCGCCGCGAACGCCTCGGCACTGCGGGCGGGCAATTCCCGGAACAACCGCTCGACCACCTCGCGCGGGGAACCCTGTGCTGCCTCGACCATGACACACCTTCTTCGATTAAGCGGAACGCATAGCCCGTTTATCATCCGGGGCGAGCGCCCCGCTTGTCAATGGGTCAACTAGACTCGCCGCATGAACGATCCCGGCAGGCCGCTGCGCGCCGACGCCCGCCGCAACCGCGAGCGGGTACTCGCCGCAGCCCAGGAAGCCTTTGCGGCCGAGGGGCTTTCGGTTCCGCTGGACGAGATAGCGCGCCGTGCCGGGGTCGGCGCGGGCACCGTCTACCGCCACTTCCCCACCAAGGAAGCGCTTTTCGGCGCCGCGATCCTGGATCAGATGGAACGCATGATCGGCTACGCCCGCGAGCTGGCCACCGCCGACGACCCCGGCCGTGCCTTCTTCGAATTCCTCGAACACCTGGTGTCCGGCGGTACCCTCAAGCGCGACCTGGCCGAGGCGCTGGGCTTCGAGAATCTGAGGAACACCGCGCCGACCCGCGACCTCAATGCCGCCGTCGCCGTATTGCTAACTCGCGCACAGCAATACGGTGCGGTACGCGACGATATCGAGATCACCGACCTGATGCGCGTGGTCAAGGCGACGTTCGACGCCGTGCACACCGCTGCGACCCCCGAACAGCGCGACCGCACCTTCGCCATCATCTTCGACGGCCTACGCGCCCGCTGAGCTCGTCCGCATAAACGAAAGCGCCCCCGGCGGGAACCGGGGGCGCTGCCGAAAGCTCAGCGATGCTCGAGCAGAACCTCGGCGATCTGAATCGTGTTGAGGGCCGCGCCCTTTCGCAGGTTGTCACCCGAGATGAACAGGGCAAGACCGCGACCGTCCGGCACGCCGGGATCCTGGCGGATCCGCCCGACGAGGGATTCGTCGATGCCCGCGGCCTGCAGCGGCGTCGGAACGTCGACCAGTTTCACACCCGGCGCCTTGGCGAGCAGTTCCTTGGCCCGCTCGACCGAAAGCGGTTCGGCGAATTCGGCATTCACCGACAGCGAGTGGCCGGTGAAGACCGGGACGCGCACGCAGGTGCCGCTCACCAGCAGCTCCGGAATGCCGAGGATCTTGCGACTCTCGTTGCGCAGCTTCTGATCCTCGTCGGTCTCGCCGGAGCCGTCGTTGACCAGCGAACCGGCCAGCGGCAGTACGTTGAACGCGATCGGCGCGACGTACTTGTTCGGCGCCGGAAACGGCACGGCGCTGCCGTCGTGCACCAGCTTCTCGACCTCGCCGATCACCGAACGGGCCTGCGTGGCAAGCTCTTCCACACCGGCCAGCCCGCTGCCGGACACCGCCTGGTAGCTGGAGACGATCAGCCTGCGCAGCCCGGCCACATCGTGCAGCGGCTTGAGCACCGGCATCGCGGCCATGGTCGTGCAGTTCGGGTTGGCGATGATGCCCTTGACCAGATTGCGGGTCTGCTCCGGATTGACCTCGCTGACCACCAGCGGCACATCCGGATCCTTGCGCCAGGCCGAGGAGTTGTCGATCACGGTGACACCGGCGGCGGCGAACCGCGGTGCCTGCACCCGCGACATGGTGGCGCCCGCCGAGAACAGCGCGATATCGAGCCCCGTCGGATCGGCGGTCTCGGTGTCCTCGACGACGATTTCGCCGCCGCGCCACGGCAGCGTCTTACCCGCCGACCGCGCCGAGGCGAAGAACCGCACCTCGTCGGCCGGAAAGTTGCGCTCTTCCAACAGTTTCCGCATGACGGCGCCGACCTGACCGGTCGCGCCGACCACACCTACCCGAACACCCATGAGTTATCGTCCCGTTCCCGCGTGCACAACGGCGACCTCGTCGCCGCCCAGATCGAACGCCTTGTGCAACACCTTGACGGCCTCATCCAGTTCCGTGTCCTTGACCAGGACCGAGATCCGGATCTCCGAGGTGGAGATGAGGTCGATATTCACCCCGGCCTCGGCGAGCGCCTCACAGAATTTGGCCGTGACGCCGGGATGGCTCTTCATACCCGCGCCGACCAGCGACACCTTGCCGATGTGATTATCGAAAATGACCTGGGCGAAACCGATTTCGGCCTGCCGCTTGGTGAGCACCTCGACGGCCCGCGCCACATCGGTCTTGGGCAGGGTGAAGGTGATGTCGGTCTTACCCGTCTCCACCTTCGAGATGTTCTGCAGCACCATGTCGATGTTGATCTCGGCGTCGGCGACGGCACGGAACACCTTGGCGGCGTAACCCGGCACATCCGGTAGTCCGACCACGGTCACCTTGGCCTCGCTGCGGTCGTGCGCGACGCCCGTGAGGATTGCCTGTTCCAAGGGGATGTCCTCCATCGATCCGTAAACGTAGGTGCCCAGCTTGTCGGTATAGGACGAGCGCACATGAACGGGCACGTTGTAGCGGCGCGCGTATTCGACGCACCGCAGCATGAGCACCTTTGCTCCGCAGGCCGCCAGCTCCAGCATCTCCTCGTAGGAGATCTTTTCCAGGCGCTGCGCATTGGGCACGATCCGCGGGTCGGCGGTGAAGACGCCGTCCACGTCGGTGTAGATCTCGCAGACGTCGGCCTGCAGCGCGGCGGCCAGCGCCACCGCGGTGGTATCGGAACCGCCGCGGCCGAGCGTCGTGACGTCCTTACTGTCCTGGCTGACGCCCTGGAAGCCCGCGACCAGCACGATGGTGCCCTCGTTCAGCGCGTCGCGCAGCCGGCCCGGGGTGACATCGATGATCTTCGCGTTGCCGTGCGCGCCGGTGGTGATCACGCCGGCCTGCGAACCGGTGAACGAACGGGCCTCCGCGCCTAGCGAGTGAATCGCCATCGCGACCAGCGCGTTCGAGATGCGCTCGCCCGAGGTGAGCAACATATCCATTTCGCGCGGGGGCGGGGTGACCGCGACCTGCTGGGCCAGATCCAGCAGCTCGTCGGTGGTGTCGCCCATCGCGGAGCAGACGACCACCACGTCGTGGCCCTGCTTCTTCGTCTCGACGATCCGCTCAGCGACGCGGCGGATGCGTTCGGCGGTGGCGACCGAGGAGCCTCCGTACTTCTGAACGACGAGAGCCACGGCGGGAGTCCTCCAAGATCGACAATCAGCTGTTACCAGCCACCAAGACTACCGATCGCGATCCAGGGCTTTTGCCGCCACCTCCCGCACCGCCGCCGAGCCGGTTCAGGCGACCTGGATGGACGGCGCCATCCGCCGGTCGAACATCGCGGAGAGTCCGGCGAGCAGCCAGCCGTATTTGGTGTTCTGGAACGCGGCTATCCGCCATTCGCCGTCCTGGCGCACCACCACCGTGGTCTGCACCTTGGTGTTGCGCTTGGTGCGCTTGCCTTTTCCCTTCACCAGCGCGCCGACGCTCTGCACTATCGCCACATCGGGTGTGAGGAAGCGGAAGCGCAGTTCGGCGCCGTCGAGCCGGGATCCCTTCTGGAACCGCTCGAACAGCGGCGTGTGCATGGTCTCGATCTCGGTGCGGCCCCGGTGGTAGGTGCCGAGGAAGGTGATGTAGTCGGCGTCCTCGGTGAAGACCTCGCTGAACGCCTTGGCGTCACCAGCGGCCCAGGCGTCGGACTGGCGCTGGAACAGCTCGCGAATGGCGAGTTCGTCGGTGTGCTGATCCACGGTCATGGTGATCTCCTCGATACAATCTGATCAGTTCATCAACTGCATGGCTCAATATCTGATTGAGTAAGATATTGATTGGGTGAGAGGGTTTCGTCAAGGGATGGCGGAGAAAAGAACGGAACTGTCCGCCGCGCTGATCTACGCGGCCCAGCGCATCGCGACCGACGGGGTGGTAATGCACCAGCTCATCGCCGACCGGGTCGGCCTGCATGTCACCGACCTGCGCTGCCTGAACACCCTCTGGGTTACCGGATCGGCGACCGCGGGCGAACTGGCCGCGCAGACCGGCCTGACCACCGGTGCGGTGACCCGGATGATCGACCGCCTACTGAAGGCGGGTTACGTGCGCCGCGAACACGACGCGCAGGACCGGCGGCGGGTCATCGTCACGGTCGCCCCCGAACGCATCGCCGAAATCGGGCGGCACTACGAGGTGTTCCCCCGCGAATTCGCCCAGACCACCGCCGATTACACCGATGAGCAGCTCGAGCTGATCCTCGACCTGTTCAACCGGCTGCACGAGACATCGCTGCGGGTGGCCGAGATCCTGCGCGAGGATGGGTAATCGAACCGGAAAAGGAGGGAGACACAATCGTGAAGAGCACCGTATTGGACGTGACCACCGGACGAACCGAGGTGGTGCACGACCTCACCCGCCAGTGCGCGGATTTCGCGCGCGAGGCGGGCGAGGACGGACTGCTGCACATCTTCGTCCCGCATGCCACCGCCGGGATCGCGATCATCGAATTGGGCGCGGGCAGCGATGACGACCTGCTCGCCGCCCTGCGCGACCTGCTCCCCGCCGACGATCGCTGGCGGCATGCGCACGGGTCGCGCGGGCACGGACGCTCCCACGTGATGCCCGCGCTGATCCCGCCCTACGCCACGGTGCCCGTCATCGGCGGCGCACTCGCCCTCGGCACCTGGCAGTCGATCGCGCTGGTCGACCTGAACGTCGACAATCCGGAACGCCAGGTTCGCCTGTCATTCCTCAGCGCCGCTTGACCGTTCAGCACTGAGCCGGGCCAGTTCGGTCCGGTTCGCCACGCCCAGTTTGGCGTAGACGTGCGCCAGATGGGTTTTCACCGTGCCCCGGCCGATGAACAACCGGTCCGCGATTTCCGGGTTGGACATGCCGGACACCGCCAGCTCGACGACCGAGCGCTCGGTGGGAGTCAGGCTCGCCCAACCGCTTTCGGGTCGGTTGCGTTTCCCGCGCGCTCTGGCGGCGTACTCGACCGCGGCCTCCGGTTCGAGTGAGCGGCCCCGCGCAAGTTGTTCGTCCAGTGCCGGTAGGGATTTCAGCTCGGCACGTAGATAGTTGACGAAATATGCTGCGGACGAACCAGTTTCGATGCGGGCCCGCTCGGTCGCGCCGAGCAGCACGGCCGCCGTCTCGGATGCGCCGCGGTCGTGGAGTGTCGCAGCCAATGCCTCCAGGCTCTGTACACAGCCCAGCAAGAGGCCGTGCTCGGCGCGAATCCGTAGCGCGTCGTGGTGTAGGCGCAATGCCTGCTCGATGCCTTCGGCGGCGCCGAACATCGTGCCCCGAGCGAGAAATGCCTGTTCTTCCAACACTTCGGCGCGCAGCGACGGCAGTGCGGATACGGTCGGATCCGTGCCGAGTTCGGTAAGCAATTCGGACGCGAGCCCGGTCGGAGTCGACGCGGATGTGTTGGACCACAGCGAATCCGCGTGCACCGATCCGCCGGCGCTGCGGCGCAGCGCCGACGCGAGCACCAATTTGGTCCACGGTGTCAGCCGGTGAATATCGTTGTGCCCGTATATCTTTGCCTCACGCAGGCACCAATCGATAGCCGTGGCCGCGTCATTCTCGGCCAGCGCGAGCAGCCCGTGCACCCGCTCCCAACCCGGGATATACGGGCGCGCCTCGGCTCCCTCGATGAGCCGGTCCATCGGTGCCAGCGCCGCGGCGGCGGCCGCGACGTCGCCCTGGGTGATCCGGATTTCGGCGAGTACCGCCCTGGCCGTGCCGATGCGGTTGAAATCCCGCAGCGGCTCGGCGACGGCTACTGCCCGTTCGGCAATTTCCGCCGAGGACCCGAGCAGGCCGGACCGTGCCGACGCCATGGCAAGCCAGACCAGCGCCGACGACGCGACGGCACGATCGCCGCGGCGCTGCAAACCGTCGACGGCGGGCCGCAGTTCGGCGACGGCGGATGGCAGCTCATCGCGGAGCAGGTAGGTGAGGCCGAGGAGCGCACGTGCCGCATCCGCGACGAACCCGTCGTCCGCGCGCAGAGCCGCGTCGCGCACCGCGCGGGCCGCGGTCTGTGCACCCGCCGGGTCGGTGCCGAGCAGGCAGATGGTGCAAAGCACACGCGCCAGCAGCCCGACCCGCTCCGCACCCACCCTGTCGGCCAATTCCGCTGCGGCACGGGCGCTTTCGTATCCGATCGCACCGGGTTCCGCGGTGTCCGCGACGAGCGCGAGCCCGACGAGCACCCGCGCCTGGATGTCGTCACCGGTATCCGGTTCGGCGGCGGCGCGTAACCGGCGCAGCCCGTCCCGACCGTGCGGCCCGAGATGCCAGAACCAGGCGATGCCCGCGGCGAGCTCCCGCCCGTCGGCCCGGTCCCGCCTACTCAGCCCCCAGTCGATCGCGGCTCGAATATTCGCGTATTCCAGGGAGATTCGGGCACACCACGCATCCTTGTCGGTGTCGAGCAGCGGCGCTACGCCGGCCACGAAGGTCCGGCACGCCGCGAGATGCGCGTCGCGCGCCCGGGTGACCGCTCCGGCCTCGGCCAGCCTGAGCGCGGCGTATTCGCGGATCACGCCGAGCATCCGGTAGCGAGCGACGAGACCGCCGGTTTCCGCGGACACCAGTGACTTCTCGATCAGGCCGCGTAGTGCGCGCAGCTGCCGACCGGCCGGAAGTTCCGTGGCCCCGGTGAGAATTTCGGCCGAGAACCCCGGCTCGAAGACGGCGAGCGTGCGGAACAGCAGGCGCTCGTCGGCGTCGAGCAGGTCGTGGCTCCAGCGCATGGATTCGGCGAGGGTACGCTGCCGGAACGGCGCGTTCGGGCCGCCGCCGTCGAGCACCTCATACGGTTTGCGCAGCGAATCGGCAAGCTGCGCAAGCGATAACGTACTTGCCCAGCCCGCGGCCAGTTCCAGCGCCAGCGGTAGCCGGTCCAGCCGGTCGCAAACCTGCCTGGCCGCTTCGCGTTCCGGCTGTCCCGCGGAATCCAGGCCGGCCCGGTCCAGGAACAGGGTCAGCGCGTCACGCAGTTCGAGCGGCGGTACGCGGTGCAGCCGCTCACCGGCGAGGCCGAGCGGGGCCCGGCTGGTCGCCAGCACACCGGTCCCGGCACAATGCGCGAGCATGCCCGCGACCACCGCGGCGACCCCCGCGCGCACCTGCTCACAGTTGTCCATGATCAGCAGCCTGCGCTGCTCGCCGAGACCGTGTACCAGCGCACCGACCGGGTCCGCCGCACCCGGTAGCGGCAGCGCCAGCGCGGTCGCGACCCGTTGGACGACCGCGGCGTCATCGGATTCGTCGGCCAGATCGATCCAGCAGACACCGTCCGGCCAGTCCGGCGCCCGCTCCCGGCCGACCCGGGCGGCCAGCCGCGTCTTGCCGCAGCCGCCAGGACCCACCAAGGTCAGCACCCGGCCGGGCGCCAGCGCCGCACCGACCGCCGCCAGCTCCTCGACTCGCCCGACGAATACGGACGATTCGCCGGGGAAATGTTCGACCCGCATTGTGCTCCGCAGTCTTCCATGCCGAACCCGACCCAGCGACCCGGTCGGATATCCGCCACCACGCCGGCCCGATATCCGCCAGCTGGCAGATGTTCCGGCGGCCGTCGCCGGGAAGTATTCGATGCAACGCGGCAAGAGGCCGCGAAACCACTGAAGGAGAACAAACTATGAACGCTGACAACGGAACTCGTCGGGTAGTCGCGAATATCTCGCTGTCCATGGACGGCCGGGTCAATGGGCCGGGCGGCGAGTACGACATGGGCTGGATCGTGCCGCACGCGGTGGGCGATACCGCCCGCGACCGGATGGTCCGGATGACGCAGGCCGCGACGACCGCGCTGCTCGGCCGCAAGAACTACCAGGGTTTCGGCGGGTACTGGCCGACCGTCGCGGCCGACGAGCACGCCGATCCGCGCGATCGCGCCTTCGCCATCTGGCTGGACGAGGTGGACAAGATCGTCTTCTCCAGGACGCTCACCGAGACGCCGTGGCAGCATTCGCGGCTGGCCGACGCGGATCCGGTCGAGACGGTCAAGCGGTTGCGCGGCGAGCCCGGCGGCGACATCGTCGTGCTGGCCAGCAGCAGCGTCATCCGGGCGCTGCTGGCGGCCGGCGAGGTGGACCGGCTGACGATCACCCTGTGCCCGGAGGTGGCGGGCGGCGGTGCGCGCCTGTTCGAGGACGGCATTCCGGCGGCCAGCTGGCGGCTCACCGATCTGTCCACCACCGAATCGGGCGCGCTGTACCTGGTCTACGATCGCGCCGAGTAATGGGGTTCGGGTGAGTTATCCACTGCTCCAACAGAACTCACCCGCAACTCAACGCCTGCCACGCCTGCCCTGCCGCGGCCAGGCTGCCTTCGGCGCGGTGCGAACTGGCCCGCTGCCGAACAGATGCCGAATTTCGTTGATGGAAACCGTATTTGGCTTTTTTCGCATAAGTTTCGTCTTTCGCGCTGGTAGAAATCCGGAACCGTGCCTCGATCAGCTCCGGGAGAACCAGGTGACCTGTGCGCCGCTGTCGAATTCGCGGCGTTGCGTGGGCCGGAATCGGGTTGGCCGGAAGTTGCCGGTGAGGGCCGGGATTCCGGCGCCGGCGAGCACCGAGTAGCTCTTGATGATCAGCTCATCGATCTCGTCGATGAGCTGACCGGCCAGATTGCCGCCGCCGCACAACCAAATGTCTTTTCCTTCTTCCTTTTTGAGCCGACGCACCAGTTCCACCGGGTCGCTGTCGACGAGTTCCACCGCGGGGTCGTCGATTTTGCCGAGCGTGGTGGAGATGACGTACTGCTTCAGATGTGCGTATGGACTGGCCACACCGAGGGCAAGGCCGGGTTCGTATGTGCCACGACCCATTACGACCGTGTCGAACCGCTTGTTCGGCGCATCGGCCAACCCGATCTGTGCGCGAGCAGGACCGAACATCGTCTCCGGGTAGTACTCGCCGATCCAGGCGATCATTTCCTCGGACAGGGGGTAGAAGTCGAACTCGCCATTCGGGCCCGCGATGTAACCGTCGAGCGACACCCCCACGTAGTACACAAGCTTTCGCATGCCCACACCGCCCTATCTGTTGTACTCTGCATGTAGTGATCTGAAGGTAGTACTACGATTGGAGTGGTGTCAAGTGCGGACCAATCCCGAGCGACGGCATGCGCTGCTGGACGCCGCCCTGGAGGTGCTGGCCCGAGATGGCGCGCGCGGCTTGACCTTTCGCGCGGTCGACAAGGAGGCGAAGGTGCCCGCGGGCACCGCGTCCAACTACTTCGCCAACCGCGACGATCTGCTGACCCAGGCGGGCGGACGGTTCTATGAGCGGTTGCAGCCGAGCGAGGAGACCATGGCCAAGCTGGTGACCGGCCCCAAGACCAAGGCCAATATCACCGAGCTGATGCGCGATGCGGTCGGCAGGCTGGAGGCGTTCCGGAACGGCTATCTCGCCCTGCTCGAACTGCGACTGGAGGCGACAAGGCGGCCGGAGCTGCGCGCGGTGCTCACCGAACGGGTGCGCGCGGATATCGAATTCAACGTGCGCAACCATATCGACGCCGGACTGCCCGGTGACGAAAAGTCGGTGCTGCTGCTGTATCTCGCGCTGAACTGGCTCATCGTCGACCGGCTCACGCTGCCGGAAGTATTCGGCGAGGAACAGAGCCAGGACCTGATCGCCACGGCCGTCGACCGGTTGATCGGCGCCTGACCGACCGGTCGCCAATCCGCACTAGCCGACCGGTCGGTCCTTGTGACGCGCGTCACGCCCATTCGATAATGATCGGATGCAGGCAAATGTCGGAGACCGATTGCACGTGCACGGACATGTTGTGGGACAAAGCGATCGACAGGGCGAGATCATCGAGGTCCGGGGACCGCAGGGCAGTCCGCCCTACGTCGTCCGCTTCGATGACGGCCACGAATCGCTGATGTACCCGGGCCCGGACGCCATCGTGGAACCCGCGATCGCGGACTGAACCCTTACCCCCGCAGACGGCGGGGCAGACGAAGCAGGCCGAACGCGACGATCCCGGCGCTCAGCACCCAGCCGACGGTTTGGACGATCGTGTTCACATCGACGGCGGGCTGCCAGGTGACCACGCCATCGCGCAGCACGAAGGCGCCGACCGGGCGACCGCCGAACGCCAAGGCCAATCCTTCGCCGCCCTCGTCCGGGATGCCCGCGCCACCGCCGCCGCCACCGACGATGGCGGCCGGAATTACCACCGCGCCAGCGGATTCGTATGGCTCGCCGAATACCCGACCCATCGCGATGGCATCGCGAGCCCGCTCGCGAATTTCCGAGTTTTTCACCGTCACCTCCCGCGCCCCGGCCGCCGGTCCGCGCGCCGGGCCATTCGATCATAGGCGCAGACGCGATCACCTCGGTAAACATCGTGATCGCCCATCCGGCGAAACTCGTTGCCGCCGTTGGCGAAGACATGCATTACCCGCCGGTACGCCCAAGAAATTGGCGTCTGGTGTGCTCCGAGACTGTTGACGGATCGAACGGCGCATGGGAAGAATCGGCCGAGTTGACCCATCGGGGGGCGGAGGTAAGTGATGCGCACGAAAACCGATATTCGCTTCGTCGTCGACACCGACCCCGCGCAGGTGCTGGATGCGCTGTCGGCGGTGGAATTACTACCGGAATGGTCGCCGACCCATCGCGACGCACGCGTCGCGACCAGGGACGAACAGGGCAGACCGCGCCGGGTATTCGTCAAGGCGGATGTGATGGGCAGCTCGGATCTGCAAGTGCTGGAATACGATTGGACCGACGATCGAATGTCCTGGCAGATCACCGACAGCACCAGAGGGGTCAAAGGGGGCGGCTGGTTCGAGGTTTCCGCCGACGCCGACGGCACCCGGCTCTGGTATCACACCGAGGTATATCTGCCGATGCCGGTGCCGGGAATCCTGTTGAAACGCAACATGCGGAAATCCGGTGAGCTCGCGGTGCAGAATTTCATCGAGTTCGCCGATCGTTATCCAGAGGCCGAGAATTATCGGACGGAATCCGTATAACCGCAGGTCTATTCGAGTGCGGTCGTGCGGTGAGCGAAATTTGCCGACGCGCGGATGATTCGGCGCGCCGCGATAGTGTGCGGATGCGACGATGAGCGGCATGAGCAAAGCCACACGCGTTCGAACGGTGCCGGTGACCGAGGGCGCCTCGGTCACCCAGCTAGAGCTCTTCTTCGATCTGGTGCTGGTCTTCGCCTTCACCATGGTGACCGATCTGGCCGCCGAGGAGACCAGCGCCGTCAACGTGCTGCGCGCCTTCCTGGTGCTCTCCATCATGTGGTGGCTCTGGGTCAGCTACGCGTGGCTGGGCAATGTGGTGCGCGCCGACGAGGGCTTCTCCCGGGTGGCCATCTTCATCGCGATGGGCGGCGCTTTTCTCGCGGCGCTCACGGTGCCGGAGGCGTTCCACGATCTGCCCGGCGGCTGGTACGGGCCGCTGGTCTTCGCCATCGCGTATACGGTTGTGCGCCTTGTGCATCTGGTGATGTTCTGGCTGATCAGCGCGGAGGACCCGCAGCTGCGCGCGCAGGTGACCCGCTGGGCCATCGGATCCACAACCATCGGCACGACGCTGCTGGTGATCGCGGCAATGACCTCCGGCGGCGTGCAGATCGGCCTGTGGATCGCCGCCATCGCCGGTGACATGCTGTGGACGATGCTGTCCGGCGACGGCTGGCGGCTGTATTCGGCGAGCCATTTCGCCGAACGGCACGGGCTCATCGTCATCGTCGCGCTCGGCGAATCGATCGTCGCCATCGGCGTCGGCGTCGCCGGGCTGCCGATCTCCTGGCCGATCGCGCTGGGATCGCTACTGGGCCTTGCGATTTCGGGCCTGCTCTGGTGGGCGTATTTCGATATGGCCGCGCTGGCGGTGGAACACGCGCTGAAGCAGGCGCGCGGCGAACGCCGGATCAAGATCGCCAGGAACTGCTACACCTTCTGGCATTTCCCGATGATCGTCGGAATCATCGCGCTCTCACTGGGTTTGAAGAAGGTGCTGTACTACGTCGGCGACGAATCGCACCACACGCTGCGGGACGCGATGTACGGCGTTCCGCTGTACGCGCTGTACGGCGGCGTCGTGCTGTATCTGGTCGCGCTGGTGGGGTTCAAGCATTACGGCACCGGCAAGGTCTCCAGCTCCCGGGTCGTCGCGGCGATCGTGCTGCTGGCGCTGATCCCGCTGGCGGCGGCGCTGCCCGCGCTCGCATCGCTGTCCATCCTGTGCGCCGTGCTCGGCGCGATGGTCACCTGGGAAACCCTCCGATACCCCGACCACCGCGACGAAATCCGGCACGGCGCACACTGAACCGCGGCGTGCGGTCAGGCGCGGAGGCAGCAGCGAAGCATAACCACGCAGCGCCCCGAACGCCGCAAATTCAACTTCGTCAGCTGGGGTGCGGCCGCTGTTGGGCGAGAATGGCGCGCGCGGTCCGATCGACCGGGGTCGGACCGTACGCCGACGGCGGCACCCGCACCCCGGCCGCCACCGCGGCCCGGATCTGATCCACGTTCTCCCGCAACGCATCCGCGACGAATTCATCGGTGCGCGGATCGTCGAGCACCTCGAAGACGAGGCGGAAGACGGTATCGGCGATCAACCGGATGATGTCGTCGTGGAACGGGATATAGCGGATCTTGCCCGCCTGCGGATCCTTCTTGATGAGCTCGAGGATCATCTCGTCCATCTCCGCGCGGTTCTCCTGTAGCGCGGAGGCGATATTGCGGGTGTAGTTGCCGCAGCGCAGCACCTCGGCCACCTCGTCGAGCACCGCGGTCGCCACCGGCCGCTTGATCGCCTCGACGATGGTGTTCAGGAAGCGGTTCACCACGGCGGCGGTGATCCGGTCGCCGAAGGCGCGGTCGGCCGCCCTGGCCAGCCGGACCACGATGACCACGATCCGCAGCAGCCGGAACCCGCGCAGGAACGGGCTGGTCATCGGGATCATGCCCAGCACCTCGTACCAGTAGACCAGCGGGAAGGTCCACGGCCAGCCGTCGCGCCGCCAGCGCCAGACGAATTCGGCGAAGAAGACCGCGCAGGTCGCGTAGTCGACGAACACGATGGTCCGGTGCGTCTGCGCCGAGACCTGGAAGAACGTCACCCAGATCAGCAGCCCGACCGAGATCACGGCCAGCGCGAGCATCAGGAAATCCGTCCACAGAGCGGGCGGTTTGCGCGGGTAATCCCCCTCGGGTGGCACGGGGTCTTCCGGCCTGAGCATCGTGCCCCTATAGGGGTCGTGTTCCACCACGTTGGATCCCTTCAACACCGAATGGTCCCGGCCGAGGGTAATCGGCGCTTCCGCGTTCCGGACCGGCCCGCCGGATCCGAAGCAGAGCTTTAGGTTCCTCATTACTAGTTGCGTTGTAACTAGTAATGAGGTAACTATTAATCACCAGCTCTTACGGAGGAAGACATGAAGACCATCGAGACGGCATTGGTGATCGGCGGCGGTATCGCCGGACCGGTCACGGCGCTTGCGCTACGCAAGGCCGGCATAGCCGCGACCGTGTTCGAGAGCCACCTCAGCGCCGCCGACGGCATCGGCGCGACGCTGAGCCTGCAGCCCAACGGCATGAACGCGCTGCGCATCGTCGGCGCCGACAAGGCGATCGAGGCCGTCGGCCAGCCCGTGCCCGGCACGGTTATGGCCGACGGATCCGGCAACGAGCTCGGCGAATTCACCGGATTTCCGGGTCTGCCCGCCACGCATGCGATGAACCGTGCCGATCTGTTCCACGCGCTGACCGAGCACGCCGCGGCCGAGGGCATTCGATTCGAGTACGACAAGCGTCTGGTCTCTGCCGTCGAAACCGGCGACGGCATCACCGCGACCTTCGCCGACGGCAGCATCGCCACCGGCGATATCCTCATCGGCGCGGATGGCATCCGCTCCACCGTGCGCGGCCTCATCGACCCGGACGCACCGGGACCCGAATATCAGGGCGTGCTCGGCTTCGGCGGCTACGCCGACGCGGGCGCCGCCGCGGCGAAACCGGGATTCATGTACTTCGCCTTCGGACGGACGTTCATCGGCTACTGGCCCGCGCCGGACGGCCGGATCGCCTGGTTCGTCAGCCTGCCCAGCCAGGAGCCGTTGAGCACCGCCGAGGTAGCCGCGACACCCGCCGCCGAATGGCTGGCCCGGATTCGCGAGCTGTACGCGGGTCATGTGCCCGGCGAGGCGCTGGTGTCCAAAACCGACCCGGCCACGCTCATGATCACCGGGCCGATGGAACGCATGCCGAGCGTGCCGCGCTGGCATCGGGGCCGGATGGTCTTGGTCGGCGACGCCGCGCACGCGCCGTCGTCCAGCTCCGGCCAAGGGGCGTCCCTGGCCATCGAGAGCGCGATCGAATTGGCGCGCGCCCTGCGCGATGTGCCGGGCTACGCGGAGGCATTCGCCGCGTACGAGGCCCTGCGCCGCCCCCGGGTGGAGATGATCGGCGGCGCCGCCGCGCGGACGAATCAGGCGAAGGCCGGCGGCGGACGGCCGGCGATGCCGACGCCCGAGCAGATGTTCGGGCCCGTGCACCGGTACGAGATCGACTGGGACCGACCGTTCCCGAACGCCGAAAACGGCTGATACCAACGAACTTTCGTGTCGGGCGGCTCAGTGGCCCGCGCGGATGATCGCCTCGATATTGCGCTCCGCGATGGCGGCGATGGTGAGCGATGGGTTGGCGGTGGCGGTGCTGCCGGGGATACCCGCGCCGTCCATCACATAGAGGCCGGGGTGGCCGTGCACGCGGCCGTAGTTGTCGGTCGCGCGGCCGAGCACCGCACCGCCGAGCGGATGCGCGGTGAATACGGCGTTCGCGTCATAGCCGAGCAACCCGTAGTCCGCGAGCGCACCGGCCCGCTCGGCGATCCGCCGATCGACCGCGCGCGCCGCGGCGACAACGCCGTCGCGGTTGGCGGTGGACCAGGACAGGCCGACGCCGTTGTTGGCCGGGTTGTAGCCGAAGCGGGCGCGAGCCGGGTCCAGCACCATGCCGAGCGAACCGAGCGCGCCGGTTTCGAACGGAATACCGGGGATGTACCAGCTTTCCAGGGTGAGCGGGGCGCCGGATTCGTCGTAGATCCGGCTCGCGCTCGGCACCCCCTGCCCGGACCGGGCCAGCTGGCTCGCGCCGCGGCCGAGCACCACGTCACCGTTGGTGCCCCAACCGTCGCCGACGTGCTCGTTGAGATTGGGCAGCGCACCGGTGGCCTGCGCGCGCACCAACAGCTCCGAGGTGCCGACCGAACCGGCGCCGAGGAACAGGCGATCGCAGGTGAGGGTGCGGTTGCCGAGCACCATGCCGGTCGGGTCGAGTTTGGTCACGGTGACCGAGTAGCGGCCGTCCGGCTCCTGCGCGATCGCGTCCACCCGGTGGCCGGGGTAGATCCGTGAATTACCGGTTCCCTCAGCGTATTTCAGGTAGTTCTGGTTGAGATCGAATTTGGCGCCATTGGAGTTGCCGAGGTTGCTGCGGGCCGCCGTCGCCGATGGTCTGCTGGCGCCGGACAATTCGGCGCGCACGATATCCCAGTTGAAGATCGAGTCGTTGGGCTGCGGGTCGTAGCCCGCCTTGCGCACCTGCTCATCCCAGGCCCTGGAATGCGAGAACGGCACCGAGTTGTAGATATCCGGCGGCATCGTGCTGAGCCGCAACATTTCCCGCACCCGCGGGTAGTAAACCGCCTCCAACTCACCGTAATCGACGGTGCCGCCGAAGACGCTGTCGAAGAGCCTGCGCTGCGGCGCGACCATGGCGCCGGTGAAGATTATCGAGCCGCCGCCGACCGCGGCCGCGCGCCACACATCGATGCCGGGGTATTGGGTGCAGTCGAGCACACCGCCGAAGTCGGAGAAGCTCACCGGCACCTTGGAGACGCCGGTGAACGTGGTGCGATGCCAGAAGCCGCGGCCGTCCGGCAGATCGTCACCGGTGAAGATCTCCCGCCACGGATCGTTCGGCCAGCGCGAACCGCGTTCCAGCACGGTGTTTTCCATACCCGCCTCGGCAAGGCGCAGCGCGGTGACCGCGGCGCCGAAGCCGGAGCCGATGACGATGGCGGGCGTGTGATCCGGCGGATCGGGAAGGGGCGCAAAGATTTCCGGCACCCAAATGCGGAAGAGCAGATCCCAGATGGGATCACCGGCCGCGGCGCGTGGCGCGCGCAGGGCACTGCCAACGGCGCCGCCCGTCGCGCCGAGCAACGCGGCGACTCCGGCCGCCTTCAGAAAGGCGCGTCTGCGCACCAGGCCACCTCCCTCATCACGCATGGCCGAGCGCAGACTACCGGGATTTCAATACCCTTGACCAGGTGTTGCCATTCCAAAAGTGACGTTCGTGACAGTTCATGAGGGATCAGTCGGCGAACGGGGCGTGATCGGCGGCGCAGCCGAAGCCGGGCGCGGGCAATTGGAGATCCACCAAATAGCGTTCGCGAACCTGTTTCACGCAGGTGCCGGGCGGTTCGTGACCGTAGGCGTCGTTGACGACGAGGCGGGCGTTGCCGAGCTGCTGGACGGCCCGTTCGGCGAACGGCAAACCGGTGACCGGATCGAAGCGATTGTTGATCAACAGTGCCGGTGTCTCGGAGCGCAAGGTCCACGGTCCGGTGTACCGCTGGGGATAACCCGCCGGGGGCGATGGCCACGCGGCGCACGGCTGGTCAAGATAGATCCAGTGCGGACCATAGGTCGGTGCGTCCGTTGCCAATTGGCGAGCCATCGCGGGCCAGTTCCCCGGATTGCGCGGCAGCGAGGTGTCGGCGCAGGTGATGGCCGTGAAGGAATCCAGGAAGTCGGACCGGAAGTTGATGGCGCCCAATACTTCCCGCACCACCGCCGGATCACCGTCCTGGCCGCGTTCCAGGTTCGTCATCAGGTCGGACAGGCCGGGCCAGCCCTGTTCCGCGTCATAGAGCAGGGACGCGTGCAGCGGAATCACCTCGGCATAGGTGAATTTCTCGGCCCGCTCCCCCCGACCGACCACGATCGGTCCATCCTCGAGACGTTGCAGCACAGCGGAATTCCGGGCGCGCAGCGCGGCAACGGGATCGGCCGAACCCGGCGCACCACCGGCGGGGCCGCCCGCGAAGGCGCATTTGGGGCTACCGACCCGGACACAGTTGCGCAGGAATTCCGTCAGCACCTGCTCGGTGCCGACCGATGAATCATGAATATGGCTCACCGTATCGGTGGTGTACGAAATCGGGTCGATCATCGCGCTCAGCTGCAGCGCGCGCACCCGATCGCCGAACAGTGCCCCATATACCTCGCCCAAATAGCTTGCGTACGAACCGCCTTCGTATGTCAGCTTGGCGTCGCCGACCGCGCGGCGCAGCAGGTCGAGATCGCGAGCGGCGTGGACCGAGGTGAGATGACCCAGCAGCGGACCGGCGTTGGCCGCACAGCTCGCGGCCAACTGCCTGCTCGCCGCCTCCGCGGACTGCTCCTGCTCGGGATTCACCGGCGGCATCATCCGGCCGCGCCAAAACTGTTCTTGCGCTTGGGCATCCGGAAAACAACGGATCTGCCCACTGCGGCCGATACCGCGCTGATCGAAGGTCACCACATCGAAGCGGCGGGCGATCTCGCTGTCCGGGAACAGCTCTCCGTGCCTGGCCCAGTCCAGGCCCGAACCGCCCGGACCGCCGACCGCAGTGAACAGCGTCCCGATCCGCCGCGCCGGATCCTTCGCCGGTTGTTTGAGCACCGCCAAATTCAGGGTCTCCCCTTGCGGTTTCGCGTAATCGATCGGCACCTTGACCGTCGCGCATTGCCGTCCCGACAGCCCGGGCTCCTGGCATGGCGCCCAGTCCAGCTTCGGCGTCGGCACCGCATCGGCCTGTGCGACGAGTTCCGCGGCCGCATCCCGCGACGCGGGCGCGGAACACGCGAGCAGCGCCGAGACGAGCCCGGCGATGCCCGCGAGAACAACCACCTTCGAGGTACGCATACCGGAGATCGTCCGGCACTTTCGCGCGGCCGTCGTCCCCCATACGAAGGAGACGAACCCGGGTTTTCCGACGAAACCGCTAGGGGAGAAACCCGAATCGCCGCGCGATGCTAAGTCAATAGCAACCGGATCACCGCGATGGTGCCGACAACCACGATGACGCCGCGCAATACGGTCGGCGAGAGCCGCCTGCCCAGTTTCGCGCCGAGCTGCCCGCCGATGATCGAGCCGACCGCGATCAGCGCGACAACCTGCCACGCCACATCGGCGACGAATACGAAGATCAGCGCCGAGACCGCGTTCACGATCAGCGCGAGCACATTTTTCACGCCGTTTAGCCGCTGCAGTTCGTCGTGCACGAAGACGCCGAGCAGGCCGATCAGCAAAACCCCTTGTGCCGCACCGAAATACCCACCGTAGATACCGGTCGCGAATACCGCGGCGAACAGGATCGGGCCGCCGTGTTCCGGTACCGGGCCGTCGCCGCCGTCGCGCCGCTGCTTGACCCATCGGGCCAGCCGCGGCTGCACCATCACCAGTATCAGCGCGAGCACGATCAGCACCGGAACGATCGCCTTGAACGCCGCCGCGGGTAGCACCAGCAGTAGCACCGCGCCGACTATGCCGCCCAGCAATGAGGCGGCGCCCAACTGGAACAGTCGCGCCCGCTGCCCGGCCAGCTCGCGCCGGTAGCCGTATACGCCGCTGATCGCGCCCGGCACCAGGCCGATGGTGTTGGAGACATTCGCGGTGACCGGCGGATAGCCGAAGGCAAGCAGTACCGGGAAGGTGATCAGGGTGCCCGACCCGACGATTGTGTTGATGCCGCCCGCGGCGATGCCCGCGCCGAGGATCGACAGCTGTTCCAGCAGTGTCATATTCACTTTCCTTCACGTCCCGTCGGGCCGCGGCCGCAGCGGCGGACCGTACAAGCGTTTGCTACGGGGCCGACCGTAGCGAGCGCTCATGGGACGTTTGCTGGCGGGTTGGCAGCGCGGACCGGGACCGCACTTTCGGCCCTCGCCGAGGGCGCGGTAAACTCGCCGACATCATGCAGCGGGCACTTCTTCTCGGCCGCCGCGACGGGGTCTGATCGGACCGGCTCCCGTCGCGGGGTTCATCTGCGCCGGTCGACCCAAGAACTGGGAAACACCACACCCTCCGGAGAAATCGCATGTCCCCCGCTGACGCCTTCGTATCCGCCTCGCGCACCATCACTCCCCCGGCCAAGCCCGCCCCCGCGGATCAGGCCGCCTGGAACAAGCAGCTGAACTCCGCGATGCCGACCTTCCGCTATCGGCCGTTCGCCGAGGAGGTCGAGCCGATCACGCTGCCCGACCGCACCTGGCCGGGCAAGATCATCGATCGGGCGCCCGGCTGGTGCGCCGTAGACCTGCGCGACGGCAACCAGGCGCTGATCGATCCGATGAGCCCGGCCCGCAAGCGCCGCATGTTCGATCTGCTGGTTCGCATGGGCTACAAGGAGATCGAGGTCGGCTTCCCCTCGGCCAGCCAGACCGACTTCGACTTCGTCCGCGAGATCATCGAGGACAACGCCATTCCGCACGACGTCACCATCCAGGTGCTGACCCAGTGCCGTCCGGAACTGATCGAGCGCACCTTCGAGGCGTGCGTCGGCGCGGCCAATGTGATCGTGCACTTCTACAACTCCACCTCGATCCTGCAGCGGCGAGTGGTGTTCCGCGCGGACCGCGCGGCCGTCAAGAAGATCGCCACCGACGCGGCGAAGCTGTGCCTGCAGCTCGAGAAGAACTATCCGGACACCAACTGGCGCTACGAATACAGCCCCGAGTCGTACACCGGCACCGAACTGGAATACGCCAGAGAGGTCTGCGACGCGGTCTCCGAGATCATCGCGCCGACCCCGGACAAGCCGCTGATCATCAATCTGCCCGCGACCGTCGAGATGGCCACCCCCAACGTGTACGCCGATTCGATCGAATGGATGAGCCGCAATCTGGCCCGCCGCGAATCGATCGTGCTGTCGCTGCACCCGCACAACGACCGCGGCACCGCCGTCGCCGCCGCCGAACTGGGCTACCAGGCCGGCGCGGACCGGATCGAGGGCTGCCTGTTCGGCAACGGCGAACGCACCGGAAACGTCTGCCTGGTGACGCTGGGCATGAACCTGTTCTCCAGGGGCGTCGATCCGCAGATCAACTTCTCCGATATCGACGAGATCCGCCGCACCGTCGAATACTGCAACCAGCTGCCGGTGCACGAGCGACACCCGTACGGCGGCGACCTGGTGTACACCGCGTTCTCCGGCAGCCACCAGGACGCGATCAACAAGGGCCTCGACGCGATGAAAGCCGCGGCGGACGCGGCGGATTCGGATGTCGACGACATCGTGTGGGAGGTGCCGTACCTGCCGATCGACCCGAAGGATGTCGGCCGCACCTACGAGGCGGTCATCCGGGTGAATTCGCAGTCGGGCAAGGGCGGCGTCGCCTACATCATGAAGACCGATCACGGTCTGGCGCTGCCGCGGCGGCTGCAGATCGAGTTCTCCCAGGCGATTCAGCAGATCACCGACGGCGAGGGCGGCGAGGTCACGCCGAAGGAGATGTGGGACGTCTTCCACCAGGAGTACCTGGCCCCGATCCGGCCGCTGGAGCGGATCCGGCAGAAGGTCACCGCGTCGGAGACCGACGGCGGCACCGACACCATCGTCGCGGTGGTGAAGGTGGACGGCGTCGAACAGGAGATCACCGGAACGGGTAACGGCCCGCTCGCGGCGTTCGTCGACGCGATCGCGACGGTCGGCTTCGACGTGCGGGTGCTCGACTATTCCGAGCACGCGATGTCCGCCGGTGACGACGCGCAGGCCGCCGCGTACGTCGAATGCGCGATCGGCGACAAGGTGGTGTGGGGCGTCGGCATCGCCACCTCGATCACCACCGCGTCGCTGCGCGCCGTCGTCTCCGCGGTGAACCGCGCGACCAACTGATTTCGCCCGGCGCGGGGCGTGCCGATCCGGTACGCCCCGCGCCGTTTTCGCCGGTTGCGAATTCGGCATCATCGCCGGATAACCGCCCAGCCCAGGCTGGCTCCGGCAGGACATGGCGCACACTCACCGTGCTAGCGTTTAACTCGCACCAGCGCCGAGCTCTCCTGCTCGAATCCCGAGCAGATGGGGGAAACGTGACAACTAACGACCATAATCCGACCTCTCCGCCGTGGCTGCAGAGTCATTCGGTGGATACGGCCGCAGTCACCACCGAATCCACCGGGCAGCACGCGGCGCAAGACGAGATGACGGACCAGCCCGCCGAGCCCGATGGTGCGGACCCGCGCGAGCCGGAGGCGGCCGAACAGGCCGCGCCGAATTCGGAATCGAGCGCGCCGGAATCCGGACAGTTCCCGGGTTTCGCGAGTCAACCCGACCAGACAACGGTGTACCAGCAGGCGGGCTTCCCGGGCGGTGCGCCCGAGCCATACGCCCCTTACCAGACCGGACAGTACGGCGCGAGCCCGTACCCGGCGCAGAGCGGGCCGAACCCGCAGACCAGCGGCAACCACCCGACGGTCGATCCGCAGTTCGGCGCGGGTGAATACCGGCAGGAGATCGGCCCGGACGGGCTGGTCCGGCGGGTGTTCCCGGATGCGCCACAGCAGGAGTCGCCCGACCATCCGGCCGGCCCCATCTACAGCTGGGCGCCGCCGCCACCGCCGATGCAGCCGCCCGCGCCGCCGATGTACCAGCCCGGCCCGCCGCCGATGGGCCCCGCGCATCCACCGATGGATCAGTCGCAGCCGTGGCAGCAGGGGCCGAGTCACGGTCCGCTGGGCCCGAATCCGCATCAGCCGCAGACGCCGTTCCAGCCGCAGCATGTGCCCGCTCCCGGCCAGCCAGGACATTCGGTCAACGATCTGAACCTGCTCAAGCGGGCCCGGCGCGCGCCGCGCAGTGGCTGGCGGCGCGCCCTGCACAAGGCCTCCGGCGGCGTCATCAACCCGGGCGAGTCCGCGGCCGACATCGTCTACCGCGACCTGGTCGACCGGGTGAACGCACCGGTCCGCGGCGATTACCGGATCGCGATCCTGTCGCTCAAGGGCGGCGTCGGCAAGACCACCACCACGATCGGGCTCGGATCCACCTTCGCCTCGCTGCGCGGTGACCGCGTCATCGCCATCGACGCCAATCCGGACCTCGGCACGCTGGCCCACCGGGTGCCGAGGCAGACCCGCTCCACCGTGCGCAATCTGCTGGAGGATCCGCACATCACCAGGTACTCGGATGTGCGGGCACACACCTCGCAGGCCCCGAGCCGGCTGGAAGTGCTTGCCTCCGAACAGGATCCGGCGGTTTCCGAGGCGTTCAGCGAAGCCGACTACCGCAAGGCGATCGGCATCCTGCAGGCCTTCTACAACATCATCCTCACCGACTGCGGCACCGGCCTGATGCATTCGGCGATGGCGGGCGTACTCGATATGGCCAGCTCGCTGGTGCTGGTCACCTCGCCGGCCATCGACGGTGCGCGCAGCGCGTCGGCCACGCTGGACTGGCTGGATCACCACGGCTACGGCAAGCTCGTCGAGCGAACCGTTGTGGTGGTCAACGCATCTCGGCGCGGCGCCTCCACCGTCGACCTGGACCAGCTGCGCAAGCTGTTCCTGGACCGGACGCGCGCCGTCCAGGTCGTCCCGTTCGACGACCACCTCGCCGAGGGTGCGGAAATCGACCTCGAGCTGGTCAGCAAGCCGACCCGGCGCGCGCTGCTGGAGCTGGCGGCCATGGTCGCCGACGACTTCGGCTACATCAGCGGGCAGGCACAGCATCCGCTGCGGCATCCGGGCCATCCCGGCATGCCACACTGAATCACGATGCGGCCCGGCGGTTTTCGCCGGGCCGCGCCGCTCGGTATTTTCCGAGCATGCATCTGGAGCTGGTCAGCATCGTCGTGGCCGAGTACGACCCCGCGATCGAATTCTTCGTCGAGCTACTCGGATTCGAATTGGTCGAGGACACACCGGCTTTCACCACCCATGGTGGCCGACCGAAACGCTGGGTCGTGGTGCGGCCGCCGGGTGCGACCACCGGAATCCTGCTCGCCCGCGCCGACGGCGCGGCGCAGACCGCGGCGATCGGGCGCCAGGTCGCGGGACGGGTCGGTTTCTTCTTGCGAGTGGACGATTTTCCGGGCGCATACGAGCGGATGGCCGCCCGCGGTGTGCGATTCGTCGACGGCCCGCGCGACGAACCATACGGCAGGCTCGCGGTATTCCTCGATATCGCCGGTAACCGCTGGGATCTGCTCGGGCCTGCGGCGGCGTGAATACGCGGATACGCTGGCGGAGTGTCCTTTGCTCAGTTGGTGACCGGGTGGGTGCCCAAGCCGCTGCTTTCGGTGTTCATCCGGCATGCGGAACTGCTGAAGTTCCTCGTCGTCGGGGCGATCGCGTTCGTCACCACCTCGGTGCTCTTCTTCGGGCTGAAATTGACTGTGCTGCAAGGTAAGCCGGTGACGGCGAATATAGTTGCGGTGCTCGTCGCCACGGTGCTGTCCTATGTGCTGAACCGGGAGTGGGCGTTCACCGCGCGCGGCGGGCGCGAGCGCAGGCATGAGGCGGCACTGTTCTTCCTGGTCGCCGGGATCGGCATGGTGATCAATCAGCTGCCGCTCGCGGTGTCCAGCTATGTGTTCATGCTGCGGACACCGCATGTCTCGCTGCTGGTGGAGAATATCGCCGACTTCATCAGCGCCACCATCATCGGCACGCTGCTCGCCATGATCTTCCGCTGGTGGGCCATGCGGAAATTCGTCTTCCCCGAACAGTTGGTGCCGGATCTGGAACTCGACGACACCGAGTCGCGGCAGCGGCGTTAGGCCCTGTGTCGAAGTCCGGCCGGATGCATCCGCGGTCCAGCTCGTCGCCTGGCAAGGCGGAGGAGGAGCCGATACCGGGTTTGTA